>NZ_JAVREI010000002.1:0-448631 GCF_031845325.1 Blastococcus goldschmidtiae
AACTCCGAGTCAGCGCGGCTCGCGGCCCTGCCAGCATGGGTCCACCAGTACAACCACCATCGGCCCCACTCAGCGGTCGGGAAGCTGCCACCCATCACCAGGTTGAACAACCTGGCTGGGCATCACAACTAGCTGGCGTGGGCTGAGCGGCTTGGCGCCGCGGCCGTGGCCAATCACGAGGACGCCGTTCCGCTGTTGCTCAGCTTGTGCAGAACGGGACGCAGCCAAGCCAGCAATGCCTCCGGGTGGGTCGCCTGCGGGACATGCCCGCCGGGCGTCTCCACGAGTGGCGTTCCGAGCTGGGTGGCCAACCACGTGGCGGCCTCGTAGTACCAGTAGCCGTCGCTTGCCCGGTCAGTGTGCTCTGCTCCCGTTGTGACGACGCTCGGAACCCGCATCGCCCCTAGCTCCGCTGAGTCAGGGAGATAGGTCGCCAACTCCGGAAGCTCTGACCCGAAGACCGCCTCACCGTTTTCGACGCATCGGGTCACCAGCTCGGCGTCGAGCGACTTGAGGGTCCCGAACGCCTCATCCCCGCAGGCCCAGCGCAGAAAGCTCTCGACCGCGACCGGACTTCCACCGCGTGCCATGCCCTCGCCGATGGCCGCCTCCAGACCAGCACCCACGGCCTCGGGCTGCGAGGTGACTGCGACGTACGGGGGCTCATGGAAGATCGCCCCTCGGAGCACGTCAGGCCGACGCAGTGCCCGGCTGGTCAGGTAGATGGCCCCTGAACTGCTCCCGTAGACCACCGCCGGTGCCAGCCCGAGCGCCGTCAGCAATGCCGCCACGTCGTCCGCTTGTTCGTCGACGGACCCCCCGCTCTGGTTCGGGGAGCCCCTACTTCGCGAGTTTCCCCGTCGGTCGAACGTCACCGCCGTGAACTCGTCCGCCAGGGCCTCCGCGACCCCTCCGAAGTGTCCGGCGTCGCCGGTGGCACCTGCGATGAACAGGACTGACGGTCCCTTACCGCGGCGCTCGTAGTACAGCGTCGTCCCGTTGACATCGATCGTGGTCATGGCCACTCGATCCCGAGCTGTAGGAACTGAAGCGGAACGCTTCATGTTGACCGGGCGGTCGACCCCGCCCGCTGGTCCCGCCCGGGACAGCAGGTAGCAGCGGTCAGGGGCGGGCCTCGAGCACCAGGTTGAAGGGCGTCTCGGTGGCCCGCCTGACGTGACGGAACCCTGCCTCGTTGAGCAGCTCAGCGAGCCGTGCTTCCACGGCCTGGGCGCCGAGCGCCGTTCGTGGCTCCTCCATCATCGAGTGCGCTACGCAGATCACCGTCGACGCCCCGTAGTAGAGCCGGCCGACCGGGTTGAGGTTGTCCTCGAGCCGGTCGTTGGCGTACGGCTCAACCAGTAGGAAGGTGCCGCCGTCGGCAAGGGTCTCGCGGACGTGCCGTGCCGCCGCGAGGGGGTCGGGCATGTCGTGGAGCGCGTCGAAGATGGCCACCAGGTCGTAGCCCTCGCCCGGGAAGTCAGCGGCGCTCGCTACCTCGAATGAGGCCCGGTCGGCGAGCCCGGCGTCGACGGCGCGCTTGCGGGCCTGTTCGACCGAGGGCGCGTGGTAGTCGAAGCCGACGATCTCAGACGCGGGGTAGGACGAGGCCAGCAGGATCGTCGAGGAGCCGTGGCCGCAGCCGACATCGGCGACCCGGGCGCCCGCGCGCAGCTTGTCCTCCACGCCGTCCAGTGCCGGGATCCACGAGGAGGCGAGATTGGCTACGTAGCCCGGCCGGAAGAACCGCTCGGTCCCCTCGAACAACCGCGCATCGTGCGCATGCCAGGGGAAGCCTTCGCCGCTGTGGATCGCCTCGGTGATCCGATCGAGGTTGGAGGCGGCCGCCAGGGGGATGAGAAACGCGGCGGCTGCCTGCATGCCGCTGGGGTCGGCGAGCACGAACGCCTGCTCCTCGGTGAGAGAGAACCGCTCGCTCTCCGGGTCATAAGTGACATACCCGCCCGCCGCCTGTGCGGCCAGCCACTCCTTCATGTACCGCTCATGGACACCGGCTTCTTCGGCGACGTCGGCAGGTGTGGCGGGCATGACGGCCAGCAAGGCCCGGTAGAGCCCGAGCCGGTCTCCGAGTATGGCGCCGATGGCCTGGAAGCTCCCTCCCACGTCGACGACGAACCGCCCGAGCAGGTCGTTCAGCTTCGCCTCGTCCACGGTCACGACGGACTCCTCTTGTGGTGGCTGGGATCCCCGTGACGCCCAATGTCCCGCCGGACACCCTGCTCCGACAGGGAAACAGGTCCCGTCGATTGCCTTGCCGGCCCGGGCCAGCAGTAGCGGGAGCAGTCGCCGCCCCAGGTGAAGTCCGCTGGCGTGGTGTGTGACGGCTTCGCGCGTGAGCTGCA
Source organism: Blastococcus goldschmidtiae (assembly GCF_031845325.1). Classification (NCBI taxonomy): domain Bacteria; kingdom Bacillati; phylum Actinomycetota; class Actinomycetes; order Geodermatophilales; family Geodermatophilaceae; genus Blastococcus; species Blastococcus goldschmidtiae. The sequence continues at coordinate 2,364 of NZ_JAVREI010000002.1, forward strand.
CAGCCGGCGCGCGCGCTCACGGTCGTCGCCCCCCAGGTGTACCTGGGCGAGACCAAGACGGAGGACAGCGACCGCACGGTGGCATTGGACGCCCGCTCGGTCGACGCCCTCCGGGCGCACCGCAAGCGCCAGGCAGCAGAAAGGCTGGTGATGGGAAGTGGGTGGGCCGGTGAGTCGGCGTAGTTCACGCCGGCGGCCGAGACGTCGTGCAGGGTCTGACCCGGCCCCGCCTCCGGCTCGGGACGTCGACGACGGTCAGGACCTCGGGACCACCGAACTCGGTGATCTGCACAGCACGCATGCAGCTCAGGCTGGGCCCGGCGCTGCCCCGCCTCACCCCGGCGTCCCCTCGATCCTCCACCGGTGCACGAGGTGGCGGCGTTCAGCTGATCTTCCATGCCGGGCAGGCGCGACCGGGGGGACTACGCCGGCACCGTCAGGCGTCGAAATCGATGGTCACCACGTCTGTGACCGGCAGGGTCTGGCAGGTCAGCACGTAGCCCGCGGCGACCTCCTCGGCCTCGAGTGCGTAGTTGCGCCGCATGACCACCTCGCCGTCGGTGACCCGCGCCCGGCAGGTGCCGCACACCCCGCCCCTGCAGGCGAAGGGCAGATCTCCGCGCACCTTCTGGGCGGAGTCGAGGACCGACTCGTTCCGCGGTAGGGCGACGGTCGTGGACCGGCCGTCGAGCACCACGGTCACCTGGCTGCTCGGCCCCGTGACGGTCTCCTCGTCACCGCGCACAGGCTCCGGCGGGACGTCGTCGACGTAGAAGAGTTCCTGGTGGACCTTCTCGGTCGGGACATCGAGCTCGGCGAGCAGTGCCCGGGCGTCATCGACCATCCCGTGCGGCCCGCACAGCCACCAGTGGTCGACGTCCGGGGTGTCGACGAGATTGCCGACCAGCGCGCGCAGCCGCTCGCCGTCGAGCCGGCCGTTGATCAGCTCGGCGTCGCGCGGCTCCCGGGACAGCACATGCACCAGCTGCAGCCGCGGGCCGTAGCGGTCCTTCAGGTCGGCGAGCTCGTCGGCGAACATCACCGTGTTCGTGCGCCGGTTGCCGTAGAAAACCGTGACCGTCGACTCCCCGTCCCGCAGCACGGTCCCTGCCAGCGACAGCGCCGGCGTGATGCCCGACCCGGCGACGACGAAGACGTGGTCCCCCGGCACGGAGAGGTCGGCGGTGAAGGTGCCCGACGGGGGCAGGACGTCGACGGTGTCGCCGGGCTGCACCTGGTGGACCAGGTAGGAGGAGAAGAAGCCGCCGGGGACCTCGCGGACGCCGACCCGCGGCTGCGCCCCCATCGGCGCGCAGATCGAGTACGACCGGCGCTCGTCGCGATCGCCGACGACGCGGCGGAGGGTGAGCGCCTGGCCGGGCTTGAAGCGGTAGTCCTCGACCAGGTCGTCGGGGACGTCGAAGGTGACCGCGACGGCGTCATCGGTCAGCTTCTCGACCTTCGCCACGGTGAGGGGATGGAACTGCGGGCGGCGGCGGGCGGTTCCGGGCGCCTCGGTCGTCGTCACTCAGATCTCCTTGACGTGCTCGAAGGGCTCGCGGCAGCTGCGGCAGCGGCGCAGCGCCTTGCAGGCGGTGGCGCCGAACTCCGAGAGCTCCTCGGTGTCGGCCGAGCCGCACAGCGGGCAGGACGCCGTCCGGCGGGTCGGGCCCAGCTGCAGCGGCACGGGGCCGTCGGAGCGGGCCGGGGCTTTCCCCGGCGGTGCGATGCCGCCGGCAGCGAGCTTGCGGCGGCCCTCGTCACTGATGCGGTCGGTGCTCCAGGCGGGGGAGAGAACGGTGCGGACGTCGACGTCGGCGAAGCCGGCCAGGTGCAGCGCGTGCACCAGATCGGCCCGCATGACGCCCATCGCCGGGCAGCCGGTGTAGGTGGGGGTGATCTCGACGACGACGGTGCCGTCGTCCTCGAGACGGGCGCCGCGCAGCACGCCGAGGTCGGCGAGGGTCACCATCGGCAGCTCGGGGTCGGTGACCCGGGCGGCCACCTCCCACGGGTCGACGTCGACCCGCGTCACGACGGTCACCAGGTCGCCGCCGGGTGCCGGCGTGCCAGGCCCTGAAGGCCCTCGAGCAGCTCGGTCAGCTCTGGGCCGTGCTCGCCCAGGCGGCCGCGCGGGGGAGCGTCGGCCGGCCAGTCGGGCAGTCGGAGGGTGGCTCGCCCGAGGACTTCGGTCAGCACCGACTGCACCTCCTCGCGGGTGGTCGCCGGGTCGACGCCGACCCGGTCGGCGGTCAGTCGACGTTCGACCTCGGTGGGCGAGAAGACGTCGGCCAGCAGCGGCCAGACGGCGTCCACGCCCCTTTGTGCGCGCAGGTGCGACTCCTCGGTGCCGTCGCCCAGGCGGAGCAGCCAGCGTGCGGCGTGGTCCCGGTGATAGGCCAGCTCGTGCACGCCCTTGCCGGCGATCGCGGCGAGCACCGGATCGCGGGACTCGCGCAGCCGGGCGAAGACCGCCAACCGGACCGTGGAGGCGACGAGCAGCCGCGCGATGGTCTGCGCGAAGTCGCCGTTGGGGGCGGCCACGAGGGCGGTGCTGCGGAACTCGCCGGGGGCGCGGAAGTAGGCCAGCGCGTCCTCGTCGGGGATCGAATCGGTGGCGCGCTGCCGGGACCGGCCGAGTACTCCCACCGAGCCGGCGCGAGCCAGCAGCAGCCGGGCCTGGCCCAACAAATCGAGGGCGACGTTGGCGACGGCGACCTCCTCCTCGAGTTCAGGGGAGGCGGTGACCCACTCGGTCAGCCGCTGGGCGAGCACGAGGGCGTCGTCGCCGAGCATGAGGCAGTACTCGCCGAGTTCTGCCGGATCCACTCCGTCCGGGACGGTGGTGTCCACGCCGGCGAGCGGCTCGTCGAAGCCGGTGCCGAAGGCCCACTGACCCTCGCCGCCGTGAGCGTGGTCCAGCGCGTCGTAGACGGTTTCCTCATGCGCCATGCGAACCCTCTCTTCCGGGCACGGAGTGCTCGGCCGTCGGCCTTCTCTCAGGGGCTGGCCCGCCGAGGAACGAGGCGGGTCGGGGGAGGGGAGATCCTTCAGATGTGGGGGACGTCCCCGGGGATGTCGTAGAAGGTGGGGTGCCGGTAGACCTTGTCGCCGCTGGGGGCGAACATGGGGTCCTTCTCGTCGGGGCTGGATGCGGTGATCTCCGCGGCCTTGACCACCCAGATGCTGACGCCCTCGTTGCGCCGGGTGTAGAGGTCACGTGCCGCATGGAGGGCCATCTCGTCGTCCGGCGCGTGCAGCGAGCCGACGTGCACGTGATTGAGCCCCCGCTTGCCGCGCACGAAGCACTCGTAGAGCGGCCAGTCGCGACGGGTGAGTGCCGGCTTCGCTTCGACCGGCACCGCGGGCCCGGTGGGGACGGCGCCGTGCCCACCCTCGGCGGTGACGTCGGTGCTCATCGGGCCGCCACCTCCGTGTGCTTCACCGCGTAGGCGGTGGCCGCCTCGATGACCCAGGCGTTGTCGTCCCTGGCCGACCGCCGGCGGGCGATCCGCTCGGCGTTGGCCGGCCCGTTACCGCTGATCACCCGCTTGAGCTCGTCCCAGTCGATGGCGCCGAAGCGGTAGTGCCCCGTCTCGGCGTCGTACGCGAGGTCCGGGTCGGGCAGCGTCACGCCGAGGATCTCGGCCTGCGGGACCGACATGTCGACATAGCGCTGCCGGAGCTCGTCGTTGCTGTGCCGCTTGATGCCCCATGCCATCGACCGGGCCGAGTTGGGGCTGTCGTCGTCCGGCGGGCCGAACATCATCAGCGACGGCCACCACCACCGGTCGACGGCGTCCTGCACCATCGCCCGCTGCTCGGGCGTGCCGCGCATCATCGTGAGCAGGAGTTCGTAGCCCTGTCGTTGGTGGAAGGACTCCTCCTTGCACACGCGGATCATCGCCCGCGCGTACGGGCCGTAGGAGCTGCGGCAGAGCGGCACCTGGTTGCAGATGGCGGCGCCGTCGACCAGCCAGCCGATGACGCCGACGTCGGCGTAGGTGAGCGTCGGATAGTTGAAGATCGAGCTGTACTTCTGCCGGCCCTCGATGAGCTTGTCGGTGAGGTCGGCCCGGTCGGCGCCGAGGGTCTCCGCCGCCGCATACAGGTACATGCCGTGCCCGGCCTCGTCCTGCACCTTGGCCAGCAGGATCGCCTTGCGGCGCAGGCTCGGGGCGGCCAGCAGCCAGTCACCTTCGGGCTGCATGCCGATGATCTCCGAGTGCGCGTGCTGCGCGATCTGCCGGATCAGCGTCTTCCGGTAGCCCTCGGGCATCCAGTCGCGCGGCTCGATGCGGTGCCCGGCGGCGATCGTGGCGTCGAACTGGCGCAGCAGGGCCGACTCGTCGGGAGGTGCAGCACGGTCCAGCGGAGGCGCGGACATCGAGACTCCTCGGCTATTTACTGACCAAGCGGTCAGGAATAGTGTGACGCACGCAACGCCGGCACACAAGCGACCAGAACGGCGACGATGACCACGACCGACGGCACGACGGCACGACGGCGCGTGGGCTCCCCGCCCGACGCGGCGTCACTGGACGCGGTCGAGCGCATGGGCCTCGACGAACTGCGGGCCCTCCAGCTGGAGCGGCTGCAGGGGACGCTGCGGTACGCCTACGACAACGTGCCGCACTACCGGCGCGCCTTCGACACCGGCGGCGTGCACCCCGACGACTGCCGCGAGCTGGCCGATCTCGCGAAGTTCCCGACCACGAGCAAGGCCGACCTGCGCGACAACTACCCCTTCGGCATGTTCGCCGTCCCGCAGGACCGGGTGCGCCGCGTGCACGCGTCGTCGGGCACTACCGGCCGGCCCACCGTCGTCGGCTACACCGACCGCGACATCGACACCTGGGCCACGGTCATGGCCCGGTCCATCCGGGCGGCCGGTGGCCGTCCCGGCGACAAGCTGCACAACGCCTATGGGTACGGCCTGTTCACCGGGGGACTGGGCGCGCACTACGGCGCCGAGAAGCTCGGCTGCACGGTCATCCCGATCTCCGGGGGCATGACCCCGCGTCAGGTCCAGCTGATCCAGGACTTCCAACCGCGCGTGATCATGGTGACGCCGTCCTACATGCTGGCCATCATCGACGAGTTCGAGAAGCAGGGCATCGACCCGCGGTCGAGCTCGCTGCGGATCGGCATCTTCGGCGCTGAGCCGTGGACCGAGCAGATGCGCCAGGAGATGGAGGAGCGCCTCGACATCGAGGCCATCGACATCTACGGCTTGTCCGAGGTCATGGGCCCGGGCGTCGCGCAGGAGTGCGTGGAGACCAAGGACGGCCTGCACGTCTGGGAGGACCACTTCTACCCGGAGGTCATCGAGCCGTTCACCGGCGAGGTGCGGCCGGCGGGGGAGGGGGGTGAACTGGTCCTCACGTCCCTGACCAAAGAGGCCATGCCGGTTGTCCGCTACCGGACCCGCGACCTCACCCGGCTGCTCCCGGGAACGGCGCGGCCGGGGATGCGCCGGATGGAGAAGGTCACCGGCCGCACCGACGACATGATCATCCTGCGGGGGGTGAACCTCTTCCCGACCCAGATCGAGGACATCGTGCTGCGCACCCAGGGACTGTCGCCACACTTCGCGATGGAGCTGAGCACCCGCGGCCGGATGGACCATCTGACGGTGCGCATCGAGGCTCGCCCCGACTGTTCTTCCGAGCGGCGTGACCCCGCCGCCCGCGAAGTCCAGAAAGGCATCAAGGACGGCGTCGGCACGAGCGTCGAGGTGCTCGTGGTGGACCCGGACACGCTTCCGCGCTCGGTGGGCAAGCTGCAGCGCCTGACCGATGACCGGGACCGCGCGTGAGTGTCGACGCCGTGCGAGTACCGGGACGCCGGGGCCGTCCGGGGCACTCGGTGGACTCGCTGCTCGACGGCGCCGTCGCGCTGTTCAACGAGCGCGGCTACGAGGCGACCAGCATGGACGAGCTGGCCGCGCGGCTCGGCATCACCAAGTCGGCGATCTACCACCACGTGCCGAGCAAGGTGGAGCTGCTGCGGCTGGCGCTCGACCGCGCGCTGGACGCGCTGTTCGCCGTCACCCAGGAGGCCGGAGCCTCCACCGGGCCGGCGATCGACCGGCTGGAGTACGTCGTCCGCGGGTCGGTCCGGGTGCTGGCCGCGGAGCTGCCGTTCGTCACGCTGCTGCTGCGGCTGCGCGGCAACACGGAGGTCGAGCGGACGGCTCTGCAGCGGCGCCGGGAGTTCGACCGCATCGTCACCGGCCTCGTCCGCGCCGCCGAGCACGAGGGCGACGTGCGCACCGATGTCGATCCCGCCCTCGTCAGCCGCCTCCTCTTCGGCACCGTCAACTCACTCACCGAGTGGTATCGCCCCGGAGGTGATCTGTCGGCCGAGGACCTTTCCGACGCCGTCGTCACGATCACGTTCTCCGGCCTCCGCACCACCCCTGGCTGACTCACCCCGGGCTTCACGGCGGGCCCGGACGCGCGGGGCGGGGACGAAGGAACCAGGCGGAATCGGCGTGGGTGGGGCCGGCTCGGTCGCCGGCGTGCTCCATGCGGAACGCTCGCGGCGACATCCCGTAGGTCGAGCGGAACGACGTGGAGACGTGAGAGGCGTCGACCAGACGGGCCTCGTCGCTCCAGGCCGCGCTGGACGTGAGGTCAGGTGGGCGACAGTCGGTGGTGGGTGTCGGCGTAGTCGACGGCGGCGGCGGAGACGTCGTGCAGGGCCCGCACCCGCCTCCGGCTCCGGGACGTCGACGACGTCGAGGACCTCGGGACCGCCGAAGCGGGTGATCTGCACGGCCTGCCTGTCCCGACCCCAGAGCCGTCCCACGGCCCCGTGCCGTCGAGGGGCACAGATGAGTGCCTGCGTCGACGAGGCCCGAGACCCCGGCGCCGTCCCGTGGTCGCCGGCCGCATCCTCCGCCACCACTCCGTAGCCTGGCGTCGTGTCCTCCACCAGCCGGGACCGCAGCTGGCGGTTGACCCGCCTGCCGGACCGGGCGCGGAAGGCTCTCGCCGGTTCCGGTCCGCCGACGGCGCCGTTCGCCCTGCACGTCCAGCCCAGCCGGGTCGACGCGGCCACCGCGCGCTCGGCGCTCGGTCTGGCCCTCCGCATCGGGGAGTCGATGATGGCCGTCGGGGCGTCGGCGGCCGACGTGACCGCCATGGTGCTCCGCGTGGCAGCGGCTTACGGACTGACCGACTGCCAGGTCGACGTCACCTTCACGTCGCTGACGATCAGCTATGCCCCGGACGACGCGACCCCGCTCGTGCTGATGCGCATCGTGCGCCCCCGTGGCCTGGACTACACCCGGCTGCAGGGCATCACCGACCTGGCGGCAGCGGTGATGGCGGAGGAGCTGGACCTGAAGGAGGCCCACCGCCGGTTGGACGACGTCCTGTCCGCGCCGCACCCCTACCGTCGGCCGATCCACGCGCTCGGGTGGTCGGGGGTGGCCGGCTGCGTCGCCTTCCTGCTCGGCGGTGGCTGGCTGGTGGCCCTGGTCGCAGCGGTGACCACGGCCGCCATCGAGCTGATGATCCGCGCGCTCGGCCGGCGTGGGCTTCCGGCGTTCTTCCAGCAGGTCGCCGGCGCTGCGGTGGCCACCGGGGCGGCCGTCCTCCTCGTCGTGATGGAGGTGGAGGTCCGCACCTCGTTGGTCGTCGCCGCGGGGATCGTGGTGCTCCTGGCCGGCCTCTCGTTCGTGGGCGCTGCCGAGGACGCGATCAGCGGCTTCCCGGTCACCGCCGCGGCCCGGGCCTTCGAGGTCCTGACGTTGACGACCGGCATCGTCGTCGGCATCGCCGCGGTCCTGGACCTGGCGCGGCGGGCACAGGTCCCGCTCCGCGTGCTCGACCCGTCGACGTTCACCGTGCCGTTCGCCGTGTCGTTGGCGGCCGCAGCCGGGATGGCCGGGTTCTGGGCGGTGGCGTCGCATGCCCGCCTGGTTGCCGTCGGAGTGGCGACGGTGGCCGGTGCGCTGGCGTGGACCACGTGGTCCACGGCTGCCGCGTTCGGCGCCGGCGCAGCAGTGGCGAGTGCGGCGGCGGCCGTCGTCGTCGGCTTCTCCGGTGAGGCGCTGACCGACCGGCTGCGGATCCCGCCCCTGCTCGTCGCGGTCTGCGGCATCGTCCCGCTGCTGCCCGGGCTCGCGGTCTACCGGGGCCTCTTCGCCGTCGTCGTGGAGTCCGACGTGTCGGAAGGGGTGAACGCACTCGTGGGGGCCGCGGCGATCGGGCTGGCCCTCGCCGCAGGTGTCGTGCTGGGCCGGTACTTCGGCCGGCCGCTGGGCGGCAGCCAGGACCGCTTCGACCGCCGGGTGCGACGCCGGGGGACCAGCACGTCCTGAGGCCGGAGGAACGGCTCGCCCTCGCCGGACACGAAGCGGGCGGCGACCCGACCAGCCTCACAGTCAGTCGAGCAGCCGGACCAGCTCCTCGGCGACCCGAGCCATGCCGAGGGCATTCGGGTGGAACGACGCCGCGCTGGACGCGGGATCGGTCAGCAGCCCCCTGACCCAGGGTTCAGCGGAGTCCAGGCCGTGATCGCGGCTGACGTGCGACATGCAGAGCAGCTCGGCGCCCGACCGCTCGGCAGCCCCAACGTAGGCGTCCTCCAGCATGGTCCTCATCCGGAGGAACAGGTCGCGCTCCGCGTCGTCGAACCACGCGGCGCCGCTCGTTCCTCCACCGAGGACCATCAGGTAGTCCACGAGCACGATGCGGGCCTTCTCGGTGCGGGCGGACACGCCCTCGACGATGTGGACCAGCCCGGTCTCCGCCCTCGCGACCATCTCGTCCGAGGGTTCCTGCAGCCCGTCGGGGAACCTCGGCGCGAGGAACCGGTTCACCGGGTGCGCGGGATCAAGTCTCCGGAAAGCGGCGAACAGCATGGAGCCCGTGTAGTTCAGGTCGTTGCCGCCTGCGGTGATCGTCACGACGTCGGCGTTCCGCGGCACGCCCTCGATCTGCGGGGCGTACACCTTCCCGCTCATCGTCGTCTGCGGCTCGTCGAGGATCGTGGCGGTCGTGGCGCCCGACACGGTGAGGTCGACGAGCTCGGCGCCGAGACGCGCCGCCGCCAGGTGGGGATAGTTGCGACCCGACCGCCCCGCGTCCGCGTCGACGACCGGCGGGATGAAGGGGCCGGCTGCGAACGAGCTGCCGAGGGAGACCACGGTGAGCGCCATGGGGGGAGCCTCGCACCGCGCGGCCGTTGTCGGCCCGCGTGTCCCCGCTCCGCAGAGGCCCGCCGGATGGACGTGGCGAGTTCGGACCCCGTCGGAGGAGCACCTACAGGCGGTCGGGTCGGGCTGATACTGCCGCTGTGGGTGTGCGCAACTACCTGGTCGAGGGCGTCTCGGGCACCGGCAAGACGTCGGTCTGCCACGAGCTGAACCGGCGCGGCCACCACGCGATCAACGGCGACAGGGAACTGGCGTACCAGGGGGACCCCGAGACCGGCGAGCCGGTCGACGGCGCATCGCACGAGAACCACATCTGGGACGTGGGCCGGGTGCGGGCACGGGTGGCCGACCGGAGCACGCCCGTCACCTTCTTCTGCGGGGGCTCCCGCAACTTCTCGACGTTCATCGACCTGTTCGACGAGGTCTTCGTCCTCGACGTCGATCTCGACACCGTGCACCGACGCCTCGAGCAGCGACCGCATGGCGAGTGGGGATCGGAACGATCCGAGCGGGACCTCGTCTTCCGGCTGCACCGGACCGGGGAGGACCTCCCCGGAACGGGCGTCGTCATCGACGCGACGAGACCGCTGGCCGATGTCGTCGACGCCATCCTTCGTCACACGGGATCGATCGACGACGACGGGCCGGCCTGGAGAGCTGTCTCCGCACGATCCCGGAGTCGGACTGCGCGGCGACGACGTCGTCTGTGGCCGCTCAGGGGCCGATGGCTGCGTGGGGAGCGACGAGGGCGGTGAAGGTGCCCGCCAGCCGGCGGCTGAACTCGTCGTCGACCGGCGACCCGGTGAGGGCGACCCGGGCCAGCAGGGGGGAGAGGAGCAGCTCGACCAGCATGCCGACGTCGGTGTCCGGCGGCAGCTCGCCCCGCGCGATCGCCCGCTCGAACGGCAGTCGCATGAAGGCCGTGTCCTGCCGGGCCAGCTCGTGCAGGCCGGCGCGCAGCTCCGGGTCGTCGGCGGTGGCGCGCGTCTGGACGAACGCGACGGTGGTCGGACTCCGGAACAGCCGGGTCAGGCCCTGGACCAGCGCCTCGACGTCGGCGGCCAGGCTGCCCTCGTCGACCCTCGGATAGTGCTCGAGCTCTCCGGCGACGAGCACGTCCCGCACGAGCTGCGCCTTGGTGGCCCACTGGCGGTACAGCGTGGACTTGTGGACGCCGGCAGCGGCCGCGACGTCCTCGAGGCGCATCGCGGCGTACCCCTCGGCGACCAGCAGGCGGCGGACGGCGGCGTGGACGTCCTCGCGGACGCGGTCGCTCAGACCCCGCGGCCGCCCGCGGTTGCTCGGCTCGCTCACCCGCGCAGCGTCGCACGGGCACGACTGCGGTCCATCTTTTCCGCGACGGATCGTTGCAAGAAATGCACCGGCCTGGCTAGCGTCACGGTGCGCCAGGCGCCGGGGCACCCTGCGAGCACGCCGGTCCGCACCGCCGCCCGCCGCGACCGTCGTCGTCCGAAACAGGGAGTACCCGTGCAGCTCGAGAATGTGTCCGCGATCGTCACCGGAGGCGCGTCCGGACTGGGGGCCGCCACCGCTCGCGCCCTCGCCGCCCGGGGCGCCAAGGTCGTCGTCGCCGACATCGCCGACGACAAGGGCAATGCCCTCGCCACCGAGATCGACGGCGCGTTCGCCCACGTCGACGTCACCAAGACCGACGACATCATCGCCGCCACCGAACTGGCCAAGACGATCGGCCCGCTGCGGGTGCTGGTGAACTGCGCCGGCATCGGCTCGGCCAGCCGGACCGTCGGTCGCGGCGGCTACGAGACCGCCTTCGACCTGAACACCTTCCGCCGGGTCCTCGAGATCAACACCATCGGCACCTTCGACTGCATCCGCATCGTCGGCACGGCCATGGCGCAGGAAGAGCCGCTGGAGGACGGCGAGCGGGGCTCCATCCTCAACACCGCCTCCGTCGCCGCGCTCGACGGCCAGATCGGCCAGGCCGCCTACTCCGCCTCGAAGGGCGCCGTCGTCTCCATGACGCTGCCGATCGCCCGCGACCTCTCCGCCATCGGCGTGCGCGTGAACACCATCGCCCCCGGTCTCATCGACACCCCGATCTACGGCTCGGGCGAGGCCTCCGAGGCGTTCAAGGACAAGCTCAAGCGCGACGTGCTCTTCCCCAAGCGCCTGGGCTACTCCGAGGAGTTCGCCACCCTCGCCGTCGAGGTGCTGGCCAACAGCTACATGAACGCCGAGCTGATCCGCCTCGACGGCGGCGCCCGCCTCCAGCCGAAGTGATCTGGAGCCGGGGGGGGCGCCCCCGGGGCTGACAGCGGCTGCGCCCCCGGCCGGAACGCACCACGCATTCCCACCGCACGACCCCCCGCCACGAACGCGTGACCGACCGAAGGAGATGGCTGTGTCCGACGAGGTGCTGCTGGACCGCCGGGACGGCGTCCTGATCATCACGATCAACCGGCCGGAGGCGCGCAACGCCCTGAACAAGGCGGTGGCGGACGCCGTTGCGGCCGCCGCCGACGAGCTGGACTCGTCGGACGACCTGCGCGTCGGCGTCCTGACCGGCGCGGGGGGCACCTTCTCGTCCGGGATGGACCTGAAGGCCTTCGTGCGCGGCGAGACCCCGAGCATCCCGGGGCGCGGGTTGTGCGGGATCACCGAGACCCCGCCGCGCAAGCCGCTGATCGGTGCCGTCGAGGGCTGGGCGCTGGCCGGTGGCTTCGAGCTGCTGCTCGCGTGCGACCTGATCGTCGCCGCGGAGGACGCCCGGTTCGGTGTCCCCGAGGTGAAGCGCTCGCTCGTGGCTGCCGGTGGCGCCGCCCTCGCGCTCCCTCGGCGGATCCCGCAGGCCATCGCACTGGAGCTGCTGCTCACCGGCGAGCCGATCAGCGCCTCCCGGGCCGCCGACGTCGGCCTGGTCAACCGGGTGACCGCACCCGGCGAGGCGCTGGACGGGGCGCTGGCCCTGGCCGCCGTCATCGCGGCGAACGGACCGCTCGCCGTGGCCGCCACCAAGCACATCGTCCGCTCTGCCCCGGACTGGACGTTCCGGCAGGGCTGGGACGAGCAGGGCAAGATCACCGCGCCGGTCTTCGCCAGCGAGGACGCGCGCGAGGGCGCGACGGCCTTCGCGGAGAAGCGCGCGCCCCGGTGGAAGAACCGCTGACCTCCCGCCCGACCCCGTAGCCGCCGCGCTCATCCGGCGGCAGCCACCGCGTCCCGTTCCTGACTGTTGCGCGCAACGGGGACGGGTATGGGTGCGACATGTCCGACTTCGAGATCACCGCCCTGGTCCTTGCCGAGCACGAGATCTTCCGGCGGGACTTCGCCGCGCTCGACGACCTGAGCGGTGAGGAGCTCGCCGACGCGTGGGGTGCGTTGCACGCCAAGCTCGAGGTGCACGCCGTCGCCGAGGAGCAGCTGTTCTACCCGTTGCTCGCGCAGGAGGCGGACGGCGAGCAGGAGACGGCCGACGGGGTGCACGACCACAACGAGATCCGGCACGCCGCGGCCGCGGTCGAGGAGCACGAGGTCGGCAGCGAGGCCTGGTGGGAGGCGGTGCGGAACGCGCGGCAGGTCAACGCCGACCACATGGCCGAGGAGGAGACGGAGTTCTTCCCTCCGTTCAAGGACGCCGTCGACGACGAGCAGCGCGAGGCCCTCGGGATGCGCTGGCTGGCCTTCCACGACGAGCACGAGGAGGCCGAGGGGCTGTCCGGTGACGACGCGAAGGTGGCCGAGGTGGTCGCGATCGAGGTGCCGGAGGGCGACCCGTCCGTCCAGTGATCCCGCGGCAGGCGGGCTGCTCCGACGTCAGGGCTCCACGCGCCGCCGGAGGGCGTCGATGGTGCCGTTCCCGAGACCGAGCCGGCGCAGGTAGCCGGAGGTCGAGCCGTACGCGGCGCTGACGTGATCGAGCATCCGCAGGACGGCATCGCCACCGGAGTGGCCCTCCCCGGGCGAGGCCGGTGCGCCGGGACCCGGCAGCTCCGGGACCAGGGCGTAGTCGGCGGCGATGACCTCGCGGTCGGCGCCGGCGAGGTCCAGGAGCAGGGCGATGACCATGCCGGTCCGGTCACGGCCGGCGCGGCAGCACACCAGCACCGGTCCCGGCCCCTGTGGCGACTCGGCCAGGGCGGCGAAGATGGCCGCGATGTGCGTGGCGTTGCGCTGCAGGCTGCTGCTGTAGATCTCGCCGAGCGTCCGGTACCGGCTGATGTCCGCACGTGCCTCGGCCGCCGGGTCGATCAGCGGCAGCGAGCGGTAGCCCGCGAGCTGCGCCAGGGGGTGCGGGCAGTCCCGCACCTCGTCGTGGGAGCGGAGGTCGAGGACCGCCTCGAAGCCGACGGCTCGGGCGGCGGCCACGTCGGCCTCGGTCACGTGCGCAGGCGTGTCCGCCCGGATGATGCGCCCCGACGGCACGCGCCTGCCGTCGGGCAGCTCCAGGCCCCCGAGGTCGGCGGAGTTGGCGAAGCCGGCCAGCAGCCCGCGGGTCCGGGCTCGGGGAGGTCCCGCAGCGGCCACCGCAGGACGGTAACCCCCGAGTCGGTCGCCGGCGGGAACGCCGGGTTCCGCCTCGCTGCGACGCCGGGTGCTCAGGCGACGTCGGTGCGGGCGCCGGCCAGGTACTCGCGCACAGCCGGCTCGGGGACGCGGAAGGAACGGCCGACGCGGACGGCGGACAGCTCCCCGCCGTGCACCAGGCGGTAGACCGTCATCTTCGAGACGCGCATGATCGCCGCCACCTCGGTCACGGTCAGGAACGAGACCGCCGTGCGCTGGGCCGGCCGCTGCACGGGCTGCGCGGCCTCGGGACGGACCCCCATCGGGCGGGCGCCCATGGTGGGCTGGAGGGGCATGCGGGCGCCGGGCACGGCGGAACGGTGGACGGGGCGCTGGCCGTAGCCGGCGGGGCGGGCGAGAGCGGGAGCGGCGGAGCGCTGGGGAAGGGTCACGGTCGTTCTCCTCGGTGTGGTCCGCTCGTCGCGGGGGCTGCTCATCACCGGCGACTATGTGCGCCTGTGCTGCTACCGACAGTAAGCGGGCGATGCGGGCGGCCGCGAGGTGCACACCGGACGAGACGGACCGGTCCGGTTCGTCAGATGTTGACCGTGCGCCTGGCGTGAGCGATGGGACGGCCCGTCCGGAACACCTGCCCCGACGTCCCGCGGCCGGCCGGAGTGCGCAACGGCCGGGAGCGGCGGTGACGCGGCTGCGGCATGCCGGCGCCGAACAGTTCCGTCACGCCGGTGAGTCTGCATCGTCGGAGGGGCGCGACGCGAGCAGAGGAGTCAGCGATGGGGCGGATCGTCGTCAGCGAGAACGTCTCGATCGACGGGGTCGTGCAGGACCCGACAGGTGAGGAGGGCTTCGACCGCGGGGGCTGGTTCGGGCGGATCACCGACCAGGCCCGGCGGGCCTGGGCCGAGATGGAGCTCCAGGAGGCGCGTGACGCGGCAGCGCTGCTGCTGGGCGGGGGCAGCTACACCTGGTTCGCCTCGCGGTGGCCCGGGCGGACGGGGGAGTGGGCGGACCGGCTGAACGGCCTGCCCAAGTACGTGGTGTCCTCGACCATCACGGCGCCCTCGTGGGCGGGCACCACGGTGTTGAGCGGCGACGTGCCGGAGGCGGTCTCCGCGCTCAAGCGGTCGGTCGACGGCGACACCGTCGTCCACGCCAGCCGGCAGCTGGTGCACACGCTGCTGGACCACGGGCTCGTCGACGAGCTCCGGCTGATGGTCTACCCCGCCGTGCTGGGAGACGGGGACCGCTTGTTCGGCCGCACCGGCCACCGCACGCCGATGCGACTCCAGTCCGTCGCGACGGTCGGCGGCAGCCTCGTGCACCTCGTCTACCGCACGGAGCAGGACTGCGGGTCCTCCGGGAGCTGAGCCGGCCACGTCCCGGCCGGGACCCGGGCACGCGACCTCCGGACGACTGTTGCCCGAAATGCTTCGAGCATGAAAGTGTCGATGTTGCCGAGGTCACTGCTCGGCGTCCTGTCGCACAACCGCCTAGGAGGCGTCACCCGTGTCGTTGAGTCACCAGGAGGCAGTGGCCCAGCTCACCAGCCCCGGGCAGATGTTCGAGCTGGAGCCCTGGATCCGCCCCGACGGCGGGACCTACCAGGTTTTCAAGAACGCCCCGCCGAGCATGCGCGAGATCTTCGGCCTGGCTCGCGCTCATGGCGACGCCCCGTACCTGGTCTACGGCGACGAGCGGCGCACCTTCGCCGAGACCTTCGCCGAGGCCGACGCCTTCGCCGCCACGCTGGTCGAGCGCTACGGCGTGAAGAAGGGCGACCGGGTGGCGATCGCGATGCGCAACTACCCGGAGTGGGTCGAGGCGTTCATCGCAGTCCTCTCCATCGGCGCGATCAGCGTCTCCATGAACGCCTGGTGGACCGAGGACGAGCTCGACTTCGCCCTCGAGGACTCCGGTGCGTCGGTGCTCGTCGCCGACGAGTCCCGGGCCCGGATCGCCGGCGCCTCCGCCGCGCGGCTCGGCTGCCGGGTGATCGTCGTCCGCGCTGACGGGCCGGTCGACGGCGCCGACAGGTGGGAGGACGTCTTCATGACGGGCGCCCCGCTGCCCGACGTGGCGGTCGGCCCCGACGACGACGCCACCATCCTCTACACCTCCGGCACCACAGGCCGCCCCAAGGGCGCCGTCTCGAACCACCGCGCGCTGGTCAGCGCGGTCATGGGGTTCCTGGCCCGCGGCATGGTGCAGGCCCTGGTGAACCCGCCGGAGGACCCCGACGCCCCGCCTGGCGGCGCGATCCTCGCCGTCCCGCTGTTCCACGTCACCGGCTGCGTCGCGGTGATGCTGGGCTCGCTGGTCGCCGGGCGGAAGCTCGCGATCATGTACAAGTGGGACCCGGAGGCCGCGCTCCAGCTGATCGAGCGCGAGCGGCTCGTCGCCTTCGTCGGCGTGCCCACGCAGAGCATCGACATGCTGCAGCACCCGCGGTTCGCCGAGTACGACACCTCGAGCCTGGTCTCGGTGGGTGGTGGTGGCGCCCCCACGCCACCCGCGCTGATCGCCAGCATCGACAACGCCTTCAAGGCCGCCAGCCCGGGCTTCTCCTACGGGATGACCGAGACCAACGCGCTCGGCCCGAGCCTCGCCGGCCAGGACGCGCTGGACAAGCCGATGGCCGCCGGCCGGGTCCCGCTGCCCATGGAGGTGGAGATCCGCGACCCCGCCACGTTCGAGGTGCTCCCGGTCGGGGAGCGCGGCGAGATCTGGTTCAAGGCCGCCAACCTCATCCGTGGGTACTGGAACCGCCCGGACGCGACCGCCGAGACGATCGTCGACGGCTGGCTGCGCACCGGCGACATCGGACACCTGGACGACGAGGGCCTGGTCTACGTCGACGACCGGCTCAAGGACATGGTGCTCCGCGGTGGGGAGAACGTGTACTGCGCCGAGGTCGAGGCGGCCATCTACGAGCACCCGGCCGTGATGGAGGCCGCCGTGCTGGGCGTCCCGCACGAGCGGCTGGGGGAGGAGGTCGCCACCGTGATCGTGCTCAACGCCGGCGCCTCCCTCACCAAGGACGAGCTCGTCGGCTTCCTGGGCGAACGGCTGGCGTCCTTCAAGCTGCCGACGGTGATCGACATCCGGACGTCGCCGCTGCCGCGCAACCCGGCCGGCAAGTTCCTCAAGCGCGAGCTGCGCGGCGAGCTGGAGCCGCAGCAGGGGTGACACCTCGCTGACGGTCCGACCTCGCTCGTCCTGTTCCCGGCGGCACCCGGTGCCGCCGGGAACGGCTCGTTCCGGGAGCGGAACCCGGCCCACGACGCGGACAGCGAGGCGCGGCCATGGCCGAGGCGCCCGGCGTCCGCCGGGAGCCCGGCGGCCGAGCAGAGCCGGCTGGGGTCAGTCCCGGACCCGGAGGGCGATGACTGCGACGTCGTCGTCCGCGCCGGCCGGGGGCAGCAGTGCCAGCAGTTGGTCGCACAGCGCCTCCACGCCGGCGCGGGACGACCGCGCGACCACCTCGACGAGGCGCGCCAGGCCCTCGTCGAGGTCCCGGGTGCCCAGCTCGTCCGAGGTCTGCTCGATGAGGCCGTCGGTGTAGAGGACCAGCGTCGCGCCCGGCGGGAGGCTCGTCCGGTGGTCGGGGCGGGGCCGGCCGGCGAGCACTCCGAGCGGCAACCCGATCGGTCGCGACAGGACGTCGACCCGACCGTCGGGGTGTACCAGCAGCGGTGGGGGATGGCCGGCCGATGACCACTGGACGCAGTGGTTCCCCCGGGTGTCCGGCCGGGCCGCGACCTGGGTGACGAGGGCGGTCGCGAAGACGTGGTGGCCGAGGGTGGCGACCGCGGCGTCCACCGCTGCCAGCACCGCTGCGGCGCTGACCGAACCGGCGTGCCCGGCCATCCGCACCATCGTGCGGAGCTCGCCCATCGTGGCGGCCGCGTCGATGTCGTGCCCGGCCACGTCGCCGATCACCACGCTGGTGGCACCGGTCGCGTCGACGAAGGCGTCGTACCAATCGCCGCCGACAAGTTGCGCGTCACCGGCCGGCAGGTAGCGGGAGGCGATCTCCAGGCGGTCCGACCGCGGCAGCGCCGGCGGCAGCAGCGCCCGTTGCATGGTCTCCGAGACGGTGCGCTCCCGGGCGTAGGCCAGGGCGTTCTCGACGACCAGCGCCGCGCGGTCCGCCACGGCGGTGACCAGCTCCTGGTCGGTGTCGCCGTAGACGGGGGACCCGATCAGACGGGCCACGGTCAGGACGGCGACGACCTCCTGACGGCTCGTCAGGGGCACCACCATGGCGCTCTGGACCGACAACCGCTCCGCGGCCGCCCGCTGGGCGGGGGTGAGCCGGTCGGGCGACGGCAGGACGATGCGCTCGGCCTTGCCGGTAGCGGCGACGTGGCCGGGGCCGCTGGCCTCCCCGGCGCGGCGGCCGGCGGTGCTGATCCAGTCCCAGAGCGT
This sequence comes from Blastococcus goldschmidtiae, assembly GCF_031845325.1. NCBI lineage: Bacteria > Bacillati > Actinomycetota > Actinomycetes > Geodermatophilales > Geodermatophilaceae > Blastococcus > Blastococcus goldschmidtiae. The sequence continues at coordinate 20,467 of NZ_JAVREI010000002.1, forward strand.
CGCGAGTCCGTCCGCGTCGCGATGGCGGGCTGCGACGGGACGCAGGCTGCCGTCCCGCTCGACGGTGCAGACGTAGGCGAAGTCGCCCAGGGCGGGCACGGCCAGGGTGGCGATCGCCTCCCAGACGTCGGCGAGCTCCGACCCGGTGGCGAGCAGACCGCCGATGCGTGCCAGCAACGACGCGCGGTCCGCCTCGGCGCGGGCTGCGGCCCGGGAGTCCTCCGCCGCAGTGGTGGCGGCGCGCAGTGTCACCTCCCGCGAGGCGATCGCGGCGAGGTCCTCCAGGAGCGCGACGTCGGACTCGGTCCACTCGTGCACGTCGGTGTCGACCACGCAGAAGCTGCCCAGCACCTGACCGTCCGGCGTGTACACGGGGAAGCCGGCCCACGCCCGCACGCCCATGCCCTCGATGGACGGGTTGCCCCGCGTGCGGTCATCCGCGGTGACGTCGGCCAGGACCAGCGGCTCGCCGCCCAGCACGTACTGGCAGAACGACTCGTCGACCGTGTTCTGCACGGGGCCGTCGGCAGGCAGCCCCTGGCGGCTGAGCCAGTAGGAGCGCTGGTCGTCGACCACCGTGATGAAGGCCAGGGGGGCGCCGGTGAGCCGCCGGGCGAGCGCCGTCAGGCGGTCGAAGGAGGACCCGGCCACGGCGTCGAGCAGCTCCGTGGCCCGCACCGCCGTCAGCCGCCCGGCGTCCGCGACAGCGGCGGAGCCGCTGTGCGGCGGCGGCGACGCCGGCGGAACGGCTGCCGATCGCCGGGGTTGCCCATCCATGTTGCGTCACATGATGACAGGCCACCGTTCGGTCGCGCCAGCCTCCACGGGTCCCGGGCGCCGGCGTGGCTGCCCGTGCCCAGCTCCTGTGACGCTAGGGTGACCGGGCATGCTGAGGACCGCGCCGCGCACACTCAGTGTCGCCGTCGCGCTGGTGCTGCTGGCGATCACGGTGGGCCTGGCCCTGCTCACCTGGCAGGTCAACGCCAACAGCGAGCAGAGCCTGCTGCGTCGTCAGCTCGCGCAGATCGGCACCCTGCTCGAGAGCGAGGCGACGATCCTGCAGGTGCAACTGGCCGACATGGGACTCGTCGCCGTCGCCACCGACGCAGACCCGGAGGCATTCGCCCGGATCGCCGACATGCAGGTGGATGCGACGGGTCAGTCCCTGTCGCTGTGGCGGGTGACCGACGGTGCAGCCGACCGACTGGCCTCGCAGGGCACCCCGCCGGTGCTGCCGGAGGACGGGGCGGATTCTCTCGCCGGCCTGCAGCCGACCGGTGAGCTGGTGATCCTCGGAATCCTGTCCGGAGAGCCGGACCGGCTGGCCTACGCGCTGATGCCGGCCGACGACAGCACGAATCTGCTCGTCTACGCCGAGGCGCCGCTGCCCCCGGACCGCCGCCTGACCGTGCCGGAGGACTCTCCGCTGTCCGGTCTCGATCTCGCGCTGTACCTCGGCGACACCGTGGACCCCGAGCAGCTCCTCCAGGCGACCGAGAACGCTCCGGGCGACGACGACAGCGAAGCGACGACGGTGCCCTTCGGCAACACGTCGCTCACGATCGTCGGTGCGGCCCAGGTCCCGCTGAGCGGCGCACTGTCGGCCGCGCTGCCGTGGATCGTGCTCGGCGTGGGCGTGGTCCTCGCGCTGGCCGGGGGAACCACGGTCGAGTACGTCTCGCGGCGCCGGGTCGTCGCCGAGCGGCTGGCCGCCGAGAACGAGCGGCTCTACCGCCAGCAGCGCGGCATCGCCGGCACGCTGCAGCACGCGCTGCTGCCGGTCGTCCCGGAGATGAGCGGTCTCGACGTCGCCGCCCGCTACGTCGCCGGCGTGGACGAGCTGGAGGTGGGCGGCGACTGGTACGACGTCATCGCCCGCGGGCCTGGCTGCTGCGTCTTCGTGGTCGGCGACATCTCCGGTCGTGGGCTGCCGGCAGCCACCACGATGGCCGCGCTGCGTTTCGCCGTCCGGGCCTACGTCGCCGAGGGACACGACATCGAGGTGGTGATGGAGCGGCTGCGCGATCTGCTCGACATCGAGGCCGATCACCAGTTCGCGACCGTTCTCCTGGGTGAGCTGGACGCGACCGCCGGCCGGCTCCGTCTGGTCTCCGCCGGGCACTTCGCTCCGGTGCTCGTCGCCGGCGGCACCGCGACGTTGCTGGAGTGCCCGGTCGCGCCGCCGGTCGGTGTGTCGGCTCCGCGGCCGGTGCCGGCCACGGTGGTGCCGGTGGGCGGGGCGGCGACGCTGCTCGCCTTCACCGACGGCGCGGTCGAGCGCCGCCAGGAGACCATCGACACCGGCCTGGAGCGGCTTCGCGCTGCTGCGGCTGCTACCGGTTCGCGGCCGCTCGAGGCCATGCTCGACGATCTCCTGGCCGAGCTGTCGAGCGAAGGCAACAAGGACGACACGGTGTTACTGGGGTTGCGATGGAGCTGACCGACGAAGTGCGGGCACGGATGGACGTCTCCGACGACCCCGACGGCGGGTTGGTGGTGACGCTGGCGGGCGAGCTCGACCTCGCGAGCCTGCCGGCCGTCGCCTCGCCCCTGGACGAACTGCTCAGCCGGCGGCAGCAGCCGGTGGTGTTGGACCTCGCCGAACTGAGCTTCCTCGATTCCTCCGGCGTCGCGGTGCTCGTGCGGATCGCCAACCACTTCGACCGGGTGCGGACCCGCTCGGCCACCCAGCCGGTACGCCGGGTCATCGAGGTCCTGGGCCTGGCCGCCCGCTTCGGTCTGGAGGAGCACTGACATGTCCGCCCAGACGTTCTCCGCGAGCCCGGACTCCATACCGGCGGCACGTCGCTACGTCGGCGAGGTACTGGACCGGGTGCCGGTCGACAGCTGTCAGACCGCGGCGCTGCTCGTCTCGGAGCTGGTCACCAATGTCGTCCGCCACACCGGAGGGCACGACTTCGTGGTCCAGGTGGAGATGTTCCCGGGCGAGGGGCGGCTGTGGGTCGGGGTCACGGACACCGACACGCGACTCCCGGTGCTGCGCACGCCGTCGGTCACCGCCGAACACGGACGTGGCATCCAGTTGGTCAGCACGCTGGCCGACCGGTGGGGCGCCCGCCGGCGCCGTTCCACCACCGAGAAGACCGTCTGGTTCGAGCTGAACTACGCGCCGGCTGCGTCGCCCTCACCCGATCCGACAGGTGCGCAGGCCAGGACGTGACCAGCCATGACGACGGAGGCGCTTCCATTCCGGCTGACCCGATGCTGGAGCAGGCGACGCAGGTGGCCGACCTGCTGCTCGACGTCCAGACCCGCGTCAACGCGCGGATCGACGCAGCCCTGATCGAGTTGCTCCCGGAGGTCCAGGGGCGGCTGGGCGTCGGGGAGGGGCCACCGGTCGACCTCGTCGACCTGGTCAACGCGCGCATCACCGGGCTGAGCGTCGTGGTCACCCCCGCTGCCGTCGCCTCCGTCGTGCCGCTGTCCGAGGCCTCGGTCGGCACCACCCGGACCGCGCGCCGGGCGGTCACCGAGGTCCTCGACGGCACCGACGACCGGCTGACCGTGATCGCCGGCCCGTGCTCCATCCACGACCCGGCGGCGGCGCTGGAGTACGCCGGCTTCCTCGCGCGCATGCGGGAGCGGCACGGGAACGACCTCGAGATCCTGATGCGCACGTACACCGAGAAGCCGCGCACCGAGGTGGACTGGAAGGGCTTCGCCTACGACCCGTTCCTCGACGGCTCCAGCAGGATCAGCGTCGGCCTGGTCGCGACCCGGATGCTCATGTGCCGGATCACCGAGCTGGGTGTGCCGGTCGCGGCAGAACCGCTGAACGCCCTCACGCCCCAGTACGTCAACGGGCTGGTCACCTACAACGGCGTCGGCGCCCGCAACGTCACCGACCAGACGGCCCGGGAACGGGTGTCCGGGTTCTCCTCCGTCGTCGGCTTCAAGAACTCGCCCGAGGGGAGCATCGACGCCGCCGTCCAGGCGATCGTGGCCGCCCGCGCACCGCACGAGTTCCTCGGCGTCGATGCGCACGGTGTGAGCGCCCAGCTGTCGACGACGGGCAACGAGACCGGGCACGTCATCCTGCGCGGGGCCAAGGCCGGCCCCAACTACTCCAGAGCTCACATCGCCGAGACGAAGGCGAAGCTGGCCGCCCGGGGTCTACCGGAGGTGGTCGTGGTCGACGCCTCCCACGGCAACAGCCAGAAGGACCACCGGCGCCAGATCGAGGTCGTGCGCGACCTCGCCGGACAGGTCGCCGGCGGCGAGCGGGCGATCCGCGGCGTGATGGTGGAGAGCAACCTGGTCGAGGGGCGGCAGGACCTCGACCAGCGCCACCCCGACCGGCTGACCTACGGCTGCAGCGTCACCGACGCGTGCGTCGACCTCGGCACGACCGAGGTGATCCTCGCCGAGCTGGCCGAGGCGGTCCGGGTACGCCGCACGACCGCGTAGCTCGCCCCGCCACAGGGCGTCGCCGAGGTGGTCGTGCTCCCCACGAGGGCGAGCAGGCCACGACGCGGCGGCCGACCGCCGAGAAGCAGCCGTGCGCGCGTGATCACCGGATTCGCGGGTGTGGGCATCGGCAGCCCGGGGGTAGGGGTCCACGCATGGCATCGACACTGATGAGACCCCGGTCCGGCAAGGTCATCGCGGGGGTGTGCGCGGCGCTGGCCGACCGGTTCGGCCTCTCTCGCGGCCTGGTGCGCGTCGGCTTCGTGCTGTTCGGGCTCTTCGGCCTCGGAGAGCTCGCCTACATCGTCCTGTGGATCATGATCCCGAAGGCCCGGTGAGCGGCGGCAGGCAGGGTCGGTTGCGCTCGGCGGTGCGGGTACAGGACGGCCGTGCTGACGCGCCGGGCTCTGCTCGCGGCCGGCGCCGGTCTGCTCGCTGCCTGTGGCACCCGCTCCGACGCACGGCGGAGCGGGGGAGCGGCGGGTGACGCAGGAGTGCTGACCGCGCGCCCGGGAGCCCCGCCGTCGGCGCCGGGTGCGCCTGCCGGTCCCGGTACCCGTCCGCTCGGGCTGGAGCCCGTGCGGGATGCGCTCCTGCACGTGCCCGAGACGCTGGTTCCGGGGAGGGCGGCGCCGCTGGTGCTGAGCCTGCACGGAGCCGGCGGTGAAGCGGAGGGGGGACTGGCACTGCTGCGCCCGCTGGCCGAGGAGCACGCCCTGGTGGTGGTGGCCCCGGCGTCGCGGGGGAGCACCTGGGACGCCGTCGCCGGCGACTACGGGGTCGACGTCGAGCTCGTCGACCGCGCACTGACGGCCGCGTTCGCCGCCGTCGCGGTGGACCCCCGCCGGGTCGCGGTGGCCGGGTTCTCCGACGGCGCCTCCTACGCGCTCGGCCTGGGCCTGGCCAACGGGGCCCTGTTCGGTGACGTCCTCGCCTTCTCGCCGGGTTTCGTGCCGCCCGGGGCGCCGCGGAGCGGCAGGCCGCGGGTCTTCGTCTCCCACGGGACCGCCGACGACGTCCTGCCGATCGAGCGGACCAGTCGCAGGATCGTGCCGGCCCTGCGCGGCGACGGCTACGACGTGACCTACCGCGAGTTCGCCGGGCCGCACACGGTGCCGCCCGGGATCGCGCGGGAGGCGGTGGGCCGGCTGGTCTGAGCTCAGCCGGAGCGGGCGGCGCGCACGTGCAGCGCGGCCAGCCGGCGCGCCCGCACCAGAGGGTCGTCGGCCGGCAGCCCGGGTGTCGTGGCGGCCCGGGCGAAGCGGTTGAGCGCGCCGTCGTAGAGGAGCAGCAGCGTGGCGGCGACGTCGTCGGGATCGTCCACGCCGGCCTCCGCGGCGAGATCGCGCAGCCGGTCGGTCAGGAGCTGCGAGTCGGCATCCAGCCAGCGCTGCCCGGCGTGGCCCGCCGGCAGCTCGGTGGCCGCCGCGAGGAAGCCGCAGCCGCGGCGGCTCCCCGCACGCTCCCGGTAGCGGGCCACCGCGTCGAACACCGACAGCAGGCGGTCGACCGGATCGCGCCGCTCCGAGAGGACGTCGTCCCAGGCCCGCCGCCACTCCTCGTGGCGCTGCTGCAGGTAGGCGGCCACCAGGCCGTCCTTGCCCGCGAAGTGGGCGTACATGGTGGCGGGGGAGACCGCGGCCCGGGTGAGGACGGCGTCCACGCCGGTCACGGCGATGCCGGACTCGTAGAAGAGCTCGCCCGCGGCGGCGAGCAGCCGCTCGCGGGCCGGTCGGGATGCCGCCACCGAGGTCACCGGCCTACTGTAACGGTCGTTATGGTGAAACGATCGTTACGGCAGTCGTCCGGCACCCGCCTGGTCGTCGCCGGGCTGACCGTCATCGCGGTGACCTACGGCCTGGCGCGCTACGGCTACGGCCTCTACCTCCCCGAGTTCCGGGCGGCCTTCGGGCTGTCCGCCGGCACCGCGGGCGTCGTCGCGGCGGGCAGCTACGGGGGTTACTGCGCAGCCTCCGTCCTCGCGGGTCGTCTGGTGATCAGGGGACGTGCACGCGCCACGCTGTGGCTCGCCGGCGGGAGCGCGGCTCTGGGCTGCCTGCTGGTCGCGGCCGCCTGGAGCGGCGCGGTCCTCGCCCTCGGCGCCCTGATCGCCGGCAGCGGAGCAGGCGCCGCCACCCCCGCGCTGGTCGCCGCCGTGGCCTCGACCGTCCCCCCGGCAGGCGAGCCACGGGCGCAGGGAGTCGTCAACAGCGGTACCGGCGCCGGCGTCGTCGCGGGCGGGCTGCTGGTGCTCGCCGCTCCCGACGCGTGGCGCTGGTCGTGGGTCGGGTTCGCCGCGGTGGCCGTGGGAGTGACCTGGTGGGCGGACCGGAGTGCGCGGTGGGGGTCGACGCCGGGCGCGCCGGGAACGCCCACGCCGACCGGACCCGGGGATCCAGGATCGTTCCGGCGATGGGGGCGGCCGCTGCTGGCGGCCGTGCTGGCCGGCGCCGGGTGTGCCGGGGTGTGGACGTTCGGGCGCGACCTGGTGGCCGGCGAGGGCGGCCTCCCGGACCGGGTCACCGGCCTGCTGTGGTGCGTCCTCGGCGCCGCCGGCCTGCTCGGCGGCGCCAGCGGCGTGCTGGTCGCCCGCGTGGGGCTGCGCCGCGCCTGGATCTCCACGGTGGTCGTCGCCGGCGGAGCGACGGCGCTGCTCGCCGCGCGGCCCGGCGACGCGGTGCACGCGGGCGTGGCGTTGGCCTGCTTCGGCGGGGCCTTCGTCGCACTGACCGGCGTGCTCCTCGCCTGGGCAGCAGAACGCGACGCGACCGCAGCGCCCGGCGGGGCCGTCGTCCTCTTCGTCGGGCTGACCGTCGGCCAGGCCGCCGGGGCCGGGCTGCTGGGTGCGGTGGCCGGCATGGTGAGCCCGCCGGTGGCCTTCCACGTCGCCGCCGGGCTGCTCGTGCTCTCCGCCGGAGCGGCTGAGCCGCGCGAGCGAACGGGGACCCGGACTGCCGAGCGGGTACGCGCTGCAGCGGCAGGGGAGCGGCCCGGCGTGCCTGTGCGCATGGTCTAGGGTGCGAGGCGAATTCTAGAACCGCGATCTAGGAGGCGCTCGACGTGTGGACCCGGGACACCGCGCCCCCGAGCCCTGGCGTCCTCTCGCCCGCCACCGAGCGGGCCACCCTCGTGCTCGCGCCCAACGCCAACGCCTGGACCTTCGAGGGCACCAACACCTGGGTGCTCGCCGAGCCGGGCAGTGACGTCTGCGCGGTGATCGACCCCGGTCCCGACGACGACGCGCACCTCGCCGCGATCCTGGCAGCGGCCGGGACCCGCCGCGTCGTCGAGGTGTGGGTCACCCACGCCCACTCCGACCACTCCGAGCTCGCCCGCCGGCTGGCCGCGGTCACCGGCGCGACGCTGCGCGCCGCGAACCGCCGCCTCTCCGACCGGCCCTTCGCCGACGACGAGCTGATCGGGATCGGCGCGCTCGAGGTCCGTGCGCTGTGGACGCCGGGCCACACCGGCGACTCCTTCTGCTTCTCCCTCCCCGCCGAGGGCAGCGTCCTCACCGGCGACACCGTGCTCGGACGCGGGTCACCGATCGTCGAACCCGGTCGGCTGGGCGAGTTCTTCGCCAGCCTCGATCGGCTCAGCGAGGTGCTGGCCGCGTCGGGGTCGGTCCTCCTCCCCGGGCACGGCCCCGCCCTGCCCGACCCGCTGCCCGAGCTCGAGCGCCGCCGTCAGGCACGGATGCGCCGGCTGGACCAGGTCGCGCAGGCGATGGCCGACGGCATCGACGAGCCCGAGGCGCTGGTCGACCTCATGTACCCGGGCCTCGCACCGGACCTGCGCGATGCCGCGCGGATCTCGGTGGAGGCCTCGATCGCGCACGTCCACACCACTGCCCATCCCGTTCCCACCTGAGGAGAGCCACGCCGGTGCCGCCACCCACGAAGCCCGCCCCCGTACCCACCCCGGAGACCCTTCCCTTCTGGGAGGGCTGCGCCGCCGGTGAGCTGCGCATCCAGCGGTGCACGTCCTGCGGGAAGCACGTCTTCTACCCGCGGCCCGCGTGCCCGCACTGCTACTCGACCGACCTGGAGTGGGTGGTCAGCGACGGCACCGCCACGCTGCACTCCTACGTCATCAGCCACCGGGCCGGCCCCGGGTTCGCCGAGGAGGTGCCCTACGTCATCGCGATCGTGGAGCTCCCCGAGGGCGTCCGCATGATGACCAACCTGGTGGAGGTCGAGGCCGACCCCGAGAAGCTGCCGCTGGACATGCCGCTCCGCGTGGTCTTCGAGCCGCGCGGCGACGTCCACCTGCCGCTGTTCGCACCTGCCGGGAGTGCCGCATGAGCGCCAAGGACGACATCGTCATCATCGGTGCCGCCGAGACCGACCAACTGGGCAAGCTGCCGCACCTCTCGACGCTGAGCCTGCACCTCGAGGGGGCGCGCAACGCGCTCGCGGACGCGGGGATGACCCCCGCCGACATCGACGGCATCGCGACGGTCCAGTCGCCGGGGCCCGTGGGCATCGCCCACGCGCTCGGCATCGAGGCGACGTGGCTCGACGGCACGGGCGTGGGCGGGACGTCGTTCCTCTTCCACGTGCGCCACGCCGCCGGAGCGATCCGGGCCGGCCTGGCCGAGACCGTGCTCATCACCCACGGGGAGTCCGGCCGGTCCCGCGTGGACGCCCCCGGGTGGGGCCGCAGTCCGCAGTCGCTCAACGGTCAGTTCGAGGCGCCTTTCGGCGTCTTCGGCCCGCCGACGGCCTTCACGCTGACCGCGCTGCGGTTCATGCACGAGACGGGCACGACGCTCGAGCAGCTCGCGGAGGTCGCCGTCGCGCAGCGCCGCTGGGCGAACAAGAACCCCCGTGCGCTCATGCAGGACCTCGTCACCGTGGACGACGTCTTCGCCTCGAAGATGATCGCCTGGCCGTTCACCCTGCTCATGTGCTGCCTGGTCACCGACGGCGGTGGCGCGCTGGTGGTCACCACGCGGGAGAAGGCCGAGGCGCGCGGGTACGACAAGCCGCTGGTGCACCTGCTCGGCGCCGGCGAGGCAGCGGACTCGCCCATGGTCAGCCAGATGCCCGACCTCACCTCGTTCGGCGGCTTCAAGCGCTCGAGCGCGGCGGCCTTCGCCGAGGCCGGCATCACGCACTCCGACGTCGACCACCTGATGATCTACGACGCCTTCGCCCACGTGCCTCTCTACGGGCTCGAGGACGCCGGCTTCGTGGGCCGCGGTGAGGCGGGCGCGTTCGTCGCCGAGGGCCACACGTCGCCGGGTGGGCGGCTGCCGCTGAACACCAACGGCGGCGGCATGTCGTACACGCACACCGGCATGTACGGCATGTTCGCGATCCAGGAGGCCGTGCGGCAGGTGCGCGGCGAGGCCGCCGCACAGGTCGAGGGCGTCGAGCGCAGCGTCGTCATGGGCAACGGCGGCATGTTCATGGCGGGCGCCACGCTCGTGCTGGGGAAGTCGCCCCGCTGACCCCACGGCCGGCCGCCGCTCCGCTCGGGACGGCGGCCGGCCCACGTGTTCTAGAATCGCGTTCCAACCCGCGGGAGGGAGCTCCAGATGCCGCGCGACGCCGGTCCCGTCCCGGGGCGCAGTGCCTGGAAGTGGAGCCGCACCGGCGAGACCCGCCGGGTGCTGCTGGACGCCGCCCGCGAGGTGTTCGCCGAGCGCGGCTTCGCGGAGTCCAGCGTGGCCGACGTCGTCGAGCGCGCGGGCTCCAGCGTGGGCAGCCTGTACCACCACTTCGGCGGCAAGAGCGAGCTCTTCCTGGCCCTGTGGGAGGACTGGCAGGGCAGTCAGGAGAAGCGTGCGGCCGAGGCCGTCTCCGCCGCGCGGCGAGCGGGGGAGGACCGGCCCCTCGCGCTGTTCGTCGCGGGAGCACGGGGCTTCCTGCGCGGGTCGTGGGAGGGCCGCGGCGTGGGCAGCCTGTTCGTCGACAAGGACGGCCCGCCCGGGTTCGAGCTGATGCGGCGCACCCGCGGCCACGAGTGGCTGCGGCAGAACTCGCTGCTGCTGCAGGCGCGGGACGACGCCATCGGCCGGGTCACGGTCTCCGTGCTGACCACCGTCATCGGCGAGGCCAGCCGTGAGGTCATGGCGGCCCGCACCCGCCGGGAGGCCGACGCCATCGTCGACGCCGCCGTGGCGATGATCGAGCGGCTGGGCCTCCTGCCCGCGGTGGCCGACGAGCTGGGCGCCGGCACCGGCCCGGAGGAGACCGACCCCTCCGGAGCCGGTGGACCGGAGCCGCGGTCAGACGCCGGCACGGCGGTCGCCGGCGCCTGACCCCGGATCACTCCGGCGCGCCGACCTCAGCCCGGCCGCGGTCGATGACGACCGTGCCGTCGCCGCGCAGGGTGCGGAACAGCAGGGCGCCGTCGGGCCCGCCGTCCTGACGCCAGATGCGCACGGTCAGCTCGTCACCGGGCAGGACCGGCGAGCTGAAGCGCCCCGACATCGCGCGGAACTGCCCCGGGTCGCCGTCCATGGCCGACATGAGCAGCGCGCGGCCGGTGATCCCGTAGGTGCACAGCCCGTGCAGGATCGGCCGCTCGAAGCCGGCCCGGGCGGCGAACTTCGGGTCGGAGTGCAGCGGGTTCCGGTCGCCGTTGAGGCGGTAGAGCAGCGCCTGCTCGGGGCGGGTGGCCAGCGTGACCTCCCAGTCCGGCGCGCGGTCAGGCTGTGCCCAGTCGTCGGCCGGCGCCGCCGAGCCGGACTCGACCTGCTCGGCGCGGATGAAGATCGAGCTGCGCGTGGTGATCAGCGGCGCGCCGTCGACGTCGACGGCCGTGGACGACGTCGTGACCAGGGCGCCGCTGCGCTTGCCCTCCATCGACTCCACGCGCGCCTGGGCGCGCAGCGTGCCCTCCACCGGCAGGACCCGGTGCAGCCGGATCTCCTGCTCGGCGTGCACGAGCATCGTCCGGTCGAACTCGCCGATGCCCGGACCGGGCGCCTGGGCGAGCAGGACGCCGAAGGTCGGCAGCACCTGCTGCTCCACGCCGTGGCTGTTCTCCGTGGTGAAGGGGAGCTCCTGGCTGGGGTCACCCAGCCCGGCGCCCACGCCGACGGCGTAGAGCAGGGCGTCCTTCGACGTCCAGCTCCGCTCGTGGACGGGCCCCTCGCGACCGATGGCCGACAGGTCCAGCGCCATGGTCAGGCACCCCCCGCCCGCACGCCCGGGCCGGTCTGCCCGCCGAGCTCCCGGGGACGGTCTGGGCCGCCCGCACTCGTTCCGATCGCCACCGCGTCCACTGCCGGCATCCGCCTTCCCTCGATGTCGCGACGCTGCACTGCGCCGCCCGGCCAGCATGCCCCACCACCGGCTCCAGCTCTAGAGCCTTGTTCTAGGATTGCGAGGACAGTGGGGAGGTCGAATGTCCTGGTCGACCGCGTCGCGCCCCGACGGGCTCGAGCAACCGGTCGTCGGCACGTCCGGTGCGGTGGACACCACCGAGCCACCGCTGCCCCCGGTTCCGCCGGAGACGGCTGCCCGGCCCGGCAGGGACGATCCCGACGTCATGCGCGAGGCCTGGCGGACGCTGTCCGTCGTCGGCCTCGCCAGCATGTTCTCCGGGATGTCGAACAGTGCCCTCAACGTGGCGCTGCCCGCGGTGGCGCGCGAGTACGACGCCTCGGCGACCGCGGCCAGCTGGATCCTGCTGTCGTTCATGCTCACCCAGACGCTGCTCATGGTGTCCTTCGGCCGGCTGGCCGACCTCTTCGGGCGCCGGTCGATGTACCTCACCGGGCTGGCCGTCTTCACCGTGGGCAACCTGCTCGCCGGGTTCGCCCCCGACGCGTGGTGGCTGGTCGCCTGTCGGGTGCTGCAGGCGGCGGGCGCGGCGATGCTGCTGACCAACAGCGCGGCGCTGGTCACCGGCGCCTTCCCCCGTCATCGGCTGGGCCAGGGGATGGGCATCTACCTGGCGTCGTTCTCCGTGGCCCAGTTGGTCGGTCCGACCCTCGGTGGCTTCCTCGCCGAGCACGTCGGCGTCCAGTGGCTGTTCTGGTCGAACGTGCCGGTCGGCATCGGCTGCCTGGTTTGGGGGATCGTGGCGCTGCCGGCGGTACCCCGCTCCGGTGAGCGGCTGGCGCTGGACGTGCCGGGCAACCTGCTCGCCTTCCTGGGCCTCGGGTGCGGGCTCGTCGCGCTCTCGCAGGTCACCGCACTCGGCTGGTCGCACCCGGTGGTCGTGGGTGGGCTCATCGCGTTCGCCGTCCTGCTGCCGGCCTTCCTGCTCGTCGAGCGCCGGGTGCGCGACCCGCTGATGGACACCCGCCTGTTCGAGGACCGCAGCTTCTCGTGGGGGCTGAGCGCCTCGTTCCTCAACGCCATCGGGCAGTTCGGCGTCGTCCTCCTGGTCGCGCTGTACCTGCAGGCCGTGGGCGGGGAGGACCCGCTCTCGGCCGGGCTGAAGGTCCTCCCGCTGGCGGTGTCCGCACTGGTCTTCTCCGCGGCGTCGGGCTTCTTCCAGCGGTGGGTCGAGGCGCACACCCTCACCGTGCTGGGCAACGCGGCCACGGCGGCCGGTCTGGCCGTCCTGCTGGCGTTCGCCGGTGCGGAGGTCCACTACGGCGCGGTGGTGTTCGCGCTGATCCTCGTGGGCGCCGGCTCCGGATTCTTCATGCCGTCCAACACGCAGGTGCTGCTCGCCACGATGCCCAGCGAGCGCCTCGGCATCGCCAACGGCATGCGGCTGATGCTGCAGAACACCGGTGCCGTCCTGGGCACCGCGGTGATCCTCACCGTGCTCACCAGCCCGCTGCCGCAGGAGCTCCGGCGCTACGTCTTCGCCGGGACGATCTCCGAGGTGTCCGACGAGGGCCTGCTGGACCTGGTGACCGGCTACCGGTGGACGGCGATCACCATGCTGGTCGTCTGCCTCGCGGCGATGGCCTGCTCGCTGGGTGCCCGCCGGGCGGTCCGCACGGCCGCCCGGCAGGACTGACGCCGCGGCTCACCTCGGCCCGAGCGGGCGCACCATCCCCTCCTGGGCGACGGTCATGACCAGCCGGCCGGCCCGGTCGAAGAGCCGGCCGGAGCAGTGGCAGCGTCCACCGGCGGCCCACGAGCTCTCCTGCTCGAAGCAGAGCCACTCGTCCGCGCGCACCGGGCGGTGCAGCCAGACGGCGTGGTCCAGGCTCGCCGCGGCCACGTCGGCCGCCCCCACGGCACGCGCGTGCGGCGCCAGCGACGTGGACAGCATGAGCATGTCCGACGCGTACGCCAGTGCGGCCGCGTGCACGAGGGGCTCGTCGGGCAACGGCTCGAGGGAGCGCATCCAGAACCGCTGCCGCGGGGGCGCCGCCTCGCCCCGGGACGCCGCGACGCGGGGCAGCTCGCCGTCGAAGCGGATGTCGAAGGGGTGGCGGCGGGGGAGCTGGGCGAACCACTCGCCCAGGGCCCCCTGGACGTCGGCGGCCGCCTCCTGGGCGGTGGGCAGCGACTTCGGCTCGGGTGCAGCCAGCTGCGGGACCTGGTGGGTGAAGCCGGTCTCGGCGACCTGGAAGGAGGCGGTCAGCTCCAGGATCGCCCGGCCCGACTGCTCGGCGGTCACTCGGCGGGTGCTGTACGACCCGCCGTCGCGCACCCGGTGGACGTGGAAATCGATCGGGGCGGACGCCTCTCCCGCCCGCAGGAAGTAGGCGTGCAGGGAGTGCGCCGGGCGGTCGGGGGCGACCGTGGCGCCGGCCGCCAGGAGCGACTGCGCGACGACCGCACCCCCGAAGGAGCGCTCCGGAGCACTCCGGCGCGGCCCCGCCCGGAAGGTGTCCGCACCCGTCGGTGAGACGGGAAACACCCCGGCCCAGCCGTCGCGGACGACGTCCTGCTGCTCGCCGCTGGACTCTGCGACGCCTTCGACCTGCATGGATTCTCGACTCCTCCGGGGCCAGCCCTCTTGACCTGTTAAGTGAATCACTATTCAATTCGTGCTGTGGGACGCATCGCAGGCGCAACGGGCGCACGGACACGGCAGCGGCTGCTCCGTGCTGCCGCCGACGTGTTCGCCCGCCGCGGCTACGACGGCACGCGCGTCGCCGACATCGCGGCGGAGGCGGGGCTGAGCAACAGCGCCCTGTACGCCTACTTCACCTCCAAGGCCGAGCTCCTCGTCGGCGCGCTCCGCACGCACGGCCGCCGGCCGATGGAGGACATGGTCGCCGCCGACCCCCAGGGCTCGATCGTCGACATGTTCCTCCGGACCGGTGCCGGCCTCCGGGAGCGCCCGGACCCCGAGCGGTACCTGGTCATCGAGGCGCTCATCGCCGCCCGCCGCGACCCGGAGGTGGCCGCGTCGATGACCGCCTACGTCCGCGAGCGCGCCGACTGGATGACCAGCCTGATCGAGCAGGCGCAGCTGCGCGGCGAGATCGACCCGACCGTGTCGCCGCGCGCGGTGTCCCACCTCGCCACCTCGCTGGCCATCGGCAGCACGCTGCTGACCCCTGATCTGCACGACGTCGACGACGAGGAATGGACAGCGCTGCTGACCCGTGTCGTGACGAGCATCGCCCGTACCGAGGAACAGATAGGAACCCGCACATGAAGGTGCAGATCGACTCGCAACTGTGCCAGGGCCACGGCCGCTGCTACGACCTCGCTCCCGATCTGTTCGGTGAGGACGAGGAGGGCTACGCCACGCTCACCGCTCTCACGGCCGACGGCAACGTGCCGGACGGCCGCGAGGGCGACATCCGTCTCGCCGCAGCCAACTGCCCCGAGTCCGCCGTTCTGGTTTTTGAGGAGGCTCTGAATGACCGTCGATGACAGGTTCACCGACTTCGCGTTCGAGAAGGCCGATCCCGCCGAGCTCAGCCGGTTCGAGGTGATGGACGGTCCGGTCTCCGACTGGGCCACCGACTTCTCGCACATGGACGAGCAGTACGCGGAGAACGCCCACGAGATCTGGGACGACCTGCGTGGTCGCTGTCCGATCGCGCGCACCGAGCGCTTCGGTGGCGCGTGGCTGCCCACGACGTACGAGGACGTCCAGGCGATCGCCTACGACACCGAGCACTTCACGTCGCGCGCGGTCATCGTCGGCAACTACCGGCCCCCGCTGGACCTGGCTCCCGTCGGCGGAGTCCCCCCGATCTCGTCCGACCCGCCGTTCCACCACGACGCCCGCAAGCTCCTGCTGCCGGCGTTCACCAAGGCCAACGTGGCGAAGCAGGAGGTCACGACCCGGGCGTTCTGCCACTCGCTGATCGACGCCTTCGAGGGCCGGGACCTGGTGGATGCGGCGACCGAGTACGCGATGCACATCCCGATCCGGGTCATCGCGGACATGCTCGGCTTCCCGACCGAGGACACCCCGAAGTTCAAGGTGTTCGTGGAGAACGCCCTCGAGGGGATCAACCGCTCCCCGGAGGAGCGCGAGGCCTCGACCGGGGAGCTCTTCGAGTACATCCTCGAGCAGATCCGCGACCACGTCGAGAACCCGCGGGACGACCTGACGACGTACCTGATCAACGCCGAGCTGTACGGCCAGAAGCTGGAGCCCCGCCACGTGGCAGGGACGATGATCCTGCTGCTCGTCGCCGGCATCGACACCACGTGGAGCGCGATCGGCGCCTCGCTGTGGCACCTGGCGAAGAACCCCGAGGACCGTCGTCGCCTGGTCGAGGAGCCCGCCGTGCGGACGACGGCCGTGGAGGAGTTCCTCCGCGCCTACGCCCCCGTGACCATGGCCCGCCTGGTCAAGGAGGACGTGACGCTGGGCGACGCCGAGATGAAGAAGGAGGACTGGGTCCTGCTTCCCTTCCCGGCCGCCAACCGCGACCCGGAGAAGTTCGAGGACGCCGACAAGGTGATCATCGACCGCGAGGTCAACCGGCACGCGGCCTTCGGTCTCGGCATCCACCGCTGCGCCGGCTCGCACCTGGCCCGCATGGAGCTGCGCGTGGCGCTCGACGTCTGGCTGGACCGGATCCCCGAGTTCAGCCTGGCCGAGGGTGCGCCGATGCGCTGGTCCGCCGGTCAGATCCGCGGTCCCCGGATGCTGCCGATCACCATCGGCTGATGCCTCATCGGAGCCCCGGTGGTCGTACGTCGGCCCCCGGGGCTCCGTCACGTCCGGCACCGCAGGCCATGTCCATCCACCACCAGGGGGTCCCACCCGTGTCCACCCAGACCGTCGTGGTCGTCGGCTCGTCCGTCGGCGGGGTACGCGCCGCCCAGGCCCTGCGCCGCGAGGGCTTCCCCGGCCGGATCGTGCTCGTCGGTGAGGAGTCGGCCGCGCCCTACGACAAGCCGCCGTTGTCCAAGCAGTACCTGGCGGGGGAGTGGGACCTCGACCGGCTCGCGCTGATCACCCCGGAGGCGGCCGCCTCCGCGGACCTCGAGCTGCGGCTGGGCGTGGCGGCCGTCCGGCTGGACGTCGCCGCGCAGCAGGTGCTCCTCGCCGACGGCACGGCGCTGGACTTCGACCACGTCGTGATCGCCACCGGGGCTGCCGCCCGGCCCTCGCCGTGGCCGGCGGACTCCGGCGTGCACGTGATCCGCACCCTGGCCGACGTCGACGGGCTGCGCGCCGACCTCGCGGCCGGAGGCGCGGTCGTGGTGGTCGGCGGTGGCGTCGTGGGCGCCGAGGCGGCGGCCACGATCCGCACGCTCGGGCACGACGTCACGGTCGTGGACCCGCTGGCCACGCCGCTGGCCCGGCTGGTGGGGCCGGAGGTCGGCCGGCCGTTGGAGGAGCTGCACCGCCGGCACGGCGTGGACACCCGCTTCGGGGTCGGGGTCGAGGGGATCGACGGCACCGCCGGGAACCTGACCGTGCGGCTGACCGACGGGACGACGCTGCGCGCGACCACCGTGCTCGTCGGGATCGGCGCGGTGCCCAACGACGCGTGGCTCGCCGACTCGGGGCTGCTGGTCGAGAACGGGGTCGTCTGCGACCGGTACTGCCGCGCGGTCGACTCCGAGCGCGTCTGGGCGGTCGGCGACGTCGCCCGGTGGCAGGACCCGCGCTTCCCGGTCGAGGTTCGCCTCGAGCACTGGACGAACGCCGTGGAGCAGGCGGCCGCGGTCGCGCACAACATCGTGCACGCCGACGACCTGCAGCCCTACAGCCCGCTGGAGTACGTCTGGAGCGACCAGTACGACTGGAAGCTGCAGATCGTCGGGCACGCCTCGCGCGGTGGCCGGTACGAGGTCGTCGGCGACCTGTCGGCCGACCCGGCGCGGGCGGCGGTCCTCTACTCCGACGACGACGGCCGGCTGATCGGCTCGGTGACCGTCAACTGGCCCAAGGCCCTGGTCACCAGCCGGCGGGCGCTGACCGCGGGGGACGCCGACTTCGAGCAGTTCGTGGCCCAGATCAGGGCGCTCCCCGCGAAGGCTCCGGCCGCCCCGCTGACTCGCGGGACCGGCTAGAACCGCTTCGACTCAGAAAAGCCTGGTTAGCGACCGAGCGGTTCGGCGTCCTGTCGTAGTGCGCCGCTAAACTCGATCGACCTGTGGCGAGCTTGTCCGCATGACGAACAGATCACCGGGCGGGTAGACGGGACGCCGCCTCGCAGACCGCGCGCCGCGCCTGCTGCATGACCAGTCGCCGTTCTCGTACGGAACGCTGCTAAGGGGCTGATTGGACACACTGCTGCCTTCCGCTCAATTTTCCGCAGCGCCGTCATCGACTCCCCGCTAGTGCACCGGCAACTGCAGCGTGACTTCCTCCTAGTCCGTGTTGAGCAGCCCGCATTGGGGGCCTTCGCAGTCTGAGGCCAACGTGGTGCTGGCCAAGATGCGGTTTCCGAGGCCGCCGGTTTGTCGGAGGTGTGGGGCAGAGTGCTCGACAGCGATGAACAGGAGCCGAGCGAGTGACTGACTCACCAACCACTGACCATGGCACCCTTCCCGCGGGGGTGCCGAAATCTCGCGCTTCCGCGAGCCCTGAGTCGTCTACCTCTGCGGTGCTCCGGCACGAGCTGCAGTCTTTGGCCCCCTCCTACCGGGCCGAGCACCATGACACTTACGTGAACCACCTCGACAGGGTGGTCAAGGATGCAAAGAACAAAAACGTGGCTTTGACAGGCCGGTACGGAATCGGCAAGTCCAGTGTCCTCGATAGGTTCCAGGAAACGCACGAAGGCAAGGTGTTGCGGGTCAGCATCACGACGCTGGGCCCGGATCGCGACGGCGAAGGACTGACCAACAGAATCCAAAAGGAGCTGGTCAAGCAGCTCATCTACCGAACCGAGCCAAGCGAGCTTCGGTCCTCTCGCTTCGCACGTACCGATCCCATTACCCGCAGGAAGGCGATCACGCAGAGCGCCATCGCCACAGCCGTACTTGGGCTGTTTCTCGGCCTCGGCGGTTGGCTGCCCGACGTGGCCACCTTCCCGGGCGACCTGTCTCGGTCCTGGATGTCGGTGCGCGCTGTCGTGATGTTCCTACTGGCTTGGGCGCTGTTCTACGGGACCGCGACCGCTATTCTCTCGTGGCTCCGTCTAGCGCTGGACAGCCGCATTATCACGAGCCTGTCCACGGCCGGGACCGCGATCACGCTCGGAGAGCGCGACGACACCTACTTCGACGCCTACCTCGACGAGCTCGTGACGTACTTCGACCGCGGGGGTGAAGACTTCGTCATCTTCGAGGATCTGGATCGGTTTGACGACCCAGCCATATTCGACTCGCTGCGCGAGCTGAACACCATCCTAAACTCCTCACCGCGCCGGATAGCGGCTGCGTCGAAGCGGCAGCTGTGCTTCATCTACGCGATCAAGGACAGCCTGTTCGAACGCCTCGCCCAGTCGGAGCCGAAGCAGGACCCCGAAGCGCAGCGGAAGGCCGACGGCGAGCAGAGGGAGACCGACGACCATGCCGGCGCCCAGAGGTCCGCCACGGCCCAGCAAGAATCTGGGGGCAAGGTGCGGGCATTGCGTGAGTCTCTTGCGGAGCGTTCGAACCGGACCAAGTTCTTCGACGTCGTCATCCCGATGGTGCCGTTCCTGTCGCACCGGAATGCCCGCGACGTACTCGATAAGGCACTCGCTCAGCGCAACATCCCCGCCGACACAGTGTCGCGGGCGTTGCTTTCATTGGTGGCACGCCATGCCACCGACATGCGGTTGCTGCTGAACATCCTCAATGAGTTCACCGTCTACGCCCAGCGGCTGCTGTGGGTGTCGCACCCAGCGCCTGAGCTGACCGGGGACCGGCTCTTCGCTCTGGTTGCCTATAAGAACTTCCACCTCGCCGACTTCGAGAACATCCCGGTCCGCAAGAGCGCTCTAGACGAACTGGACCGTGGCCACCGGAACCTGGTCCGGCACGCGGCCTCGAGCCGGCAGAGGGACCGCCGGCAGGCCCGCGACTTGGTGCTCACTGAAGCCAGGCAGAGCGAACTCGCCGATCGGCTCGGTCGTGAACTCATCGGTGCGGCTCGAGCCGTGCTGCTCCAGACCAACTTCAGAGAGCTAGCCCAATACCGGGTCGGCGGCGAGACCTTCTCTCTGACCGATTCGTACACCATTGGTTTTTGGCAAACCGTGGTGCAGCACCAGAGCATCTTCGTCGTCCCGCTCAACGGAAAGCAGCCCTATGTGGCGGCTGCAAGGCAACTCGACCAGGCGACGCTGCAGGACTGGTTCCCTGAGGCCTTCGACGAGAACGTCTGGTCGAATGAACACACCGACGCAACTGGCCGCCGCATCGAGAAGCTTGCCGGGGAGCTCGACTTCCTTCCCGGCGCCGGGTACACCGATCTGCTGGAACGTACCGAATTCATCGACGTGCAGGGGCGCACGTTCTCCGACCTGCTGGAGGCGCACCTGACGTCGGATATCGCCCGAGAACTCGTGCAGAAGGGGTACATAAATCGGAACTTCGCGACCTACTCGGCCGCTTTCTACGGCACGTTCGCTGGTATCGATGCCGAGACGTTCTACTACCGGGCTGTCCAACCCAACGAGATGCTCCTTGATCACCGTTTCAACACCGACGACTCGCTACGCAACTTGCTCGACCAGCTCGACGCGGACGAGCCGGACTTCTACCGCACGGTCAGCGCTCTCAACCCGCAAATCGTCAGCTACCTCCTCGAACACCGTCACGAGCGGGCCCGAGAGGTCGCGGGGTTCCTCGCGACGCACTTCGACGACGAGGCCCGTGAGTTCATGGCTACTTACCTCGCCGATGACCACGCCCTGCACGCCTCCCTGATAGGCCTCCTCGCCGCGCACCCCTGGCGGGGCCTTTTCGACCACCTCGCCTCCGAGGAGGTCCCCGACAACCTCCGACTCCGGCTAGTCGATGCCGCCCTGACAGACGCCACGGCCGTGGGCGACTTCGACCTGGGGCAGGACATTCGCGGCTTCATCGCGGACCACTACACCGAGATGTTGGCCTTCACCGAGGAGCGCACCGAGCGGCAGGCCAAGGTCGTCAAGGACTTCGCCAGCAAGTGCGGCGTGCAGGTGGAGAAGCTGGCTTCCGTCCCAGAACCGCTGCAGAAGCTTCTTGTGGCGTCGGAGGATTACGTCTTAACCGCAGATAATCTGCGGACCGCCCTCGGGGTGGAAGACTCGGTGTCGCTGGACGTCGTAGCTAAGAACGAGGTTGTCAACCGCCACTGCCTGACGAACATCGATGCCTACCTCCGAGTCATCGACGAGGACCCCGCCACCCCTCATGCCGTTGAGAAGCCCGAGACGCTGCTCGGACTGCTCGGCGAAGACCACGCGTGGTCCGCGAGCCAGCTGAGTTCGATCCTGGACCGCAGCGGCCCCGACAGTGCCATCGAGAACCTCTCGCACGTTCCTCAGTCAGCTTGGCAGCTGCTGGCCAAAAAGCAGCGGTTCGCCCTGACGGTGCTCAACCTGACCGACTACATCGAGCAGCACGGCGTCGACGCCGAGTTGGCAAGTCACCTGACCGCCGACGGAGCCGTCATCCAGACACACCGCAGGCCCGGGACGGACGACGCCGACGACATCGAGGAGGCGGCTGACGCCCAGAAGACGCCGCTAGCGCTGAAGCTGCTAAATGCTCACGGGCAGCTCCGGGCTGCAGACCGGGTCGCCTTGGCTGCCCAGCTTGACGTCGGGCCGTCTGACCTGACTCTCGCGGAGGTCGAGCCCGCCCCCGACGACCTGCTCGCCGAAGCACTCGACCGAGGCCTGCTGAAGGTTAGTGAGGAGGCCTTCGCCCGCTTTGCCACAGCTGGCTGGCCTGCAATCTCCGGCGCTCTGGCCCGCCACAGCGAGCTCCGGCAGTTCGTGACCGCTCTGCGGATGAACGATTGGCTCACGCAAGGACTGCTCGAGGACGACGCTGCGCCCTCGGAGCTTCACGACCGGGTGTTCGAGGACTTCGACGCGTTCATCGCCCCGACGTCAGCCGAACAATGGCTATACCGGGCCGTAGCGCGCAGAGCCGTGCGGCGGGGCGAGAAGCTGAGCATCGAGCGCATTGTCCGGATTGCCAACCACGCCCCCGACCAGGACACCGTCGTTGAGCTGCTGGCTGCCCATCAAGGAATCGACGGCGACGAACTAGTTGCGGTCTTGCGCCTCCTCGGACCGCCGTACGACAACCTTGAGCCTGCAGGCGAGGAAGGCGACGTGCCCGCAGGCGACGCCGCAGCGACGGTGTTCAACCGTCTCGCCGCGACCGACAAGGTCAGATTGGTGAAGAGGAAGACCCGATTCCAGGTGTTGTGAACCAAGGCTCCGACTCCGCGTGCGGTGACCTCAGCTCGGCTTGTCAATAACAGCGTCCCGTGCCCGGTCCGGCCGGGAGTCTGTCGTGCGCCAGGATGGCCCGCGGCCCGACGCGGTGGCCCGCGCCCGCAAAAGTGGCCGTCAGGGGATCCGCTACTGGGAGGGGTTGACGACGGCGCGGACGTCGTCGAGCAGCGCCTGCACAGCACCGATGGCTGCGTTGAGTTGGTCGGGCCGGTCACCGAGGTGCGCCAGGGCGCCGTGGGCCGGGTGACGAAGCCAGCGGGTGCAAGGGGCAGGCGCCCGGCCGAGGCGATGGCTCCCTTCTCGTTGATCAGCCACCGTTCGGCCCGTCCGTGCAGGGCGTGAGCGCACAGGAGCACCGCGCGGAACAGGCAACCGGCCACGTAGGCGGTGTCCGCCCGTGACGCCGCCTTGCGGGCGTTGTCGAGGTTGAAGTCCGCTTCCCACAGGCCAGCAACCAGGGCTTGGCCCAGCGCCGCCGGGTAGAGAGCCATCTGCTGCTGCAGAGCGGCAAGTTCCCCGGTGGGATCGGCCAGCACCACGGCAAGTGCGAGTTCCCCGGCGTACGCGAAGTCGGGCACGCCGAGCGGGTGGCCGACCTGGGCGTGGAAGGAGAACTCTCCTCGCTGGGCCGCACGCCAGCTGGCGCGCACCCGCTCCAGGTCACGGTAGATCCAGTCCACCGCCGCACCACCGATCCGCAGCCAGGCTCCGCCGTCGACCCACGGACCCCACGCTCCGGGTCGGGTGACCTCCGCACCGGCGCCGCCGACGTCCCGGGCCAGAGCAGCCAGCGCGTCGATGTCCAGCGGCGGGCGGTAGTAGAGGCCGAGGTCGACGTCGGAGTCCTCCACATGCTCGCCGCGGTTTCGGCTGCCACCGAGGACCACGCCGATCACGCCGGGGACCTCGGCCATGCGGCTCGTCAGGTCGGCGAGACGATCTTCTTCGAGCACGCGGCCATCCTTGTCTGGCTACGGGGTTCCTCGCGCGGAGCCGGTGCCAGAAGGGCATCGCGTTCCGGACATGCGTCGAGCGGCAGCCTCATGCAGGCCACCGTGCGCACCGCCCGCCGCGAGGAATCGCGTTGAGGCATCCTCCTTCAGCGTCCTAGCCTCCAGCGGTGGGCGTGAGGAACTACTTGGTCGAAGGGCTCTCCGGCACCGGCAAGACCACGGTCTGCGACGAGCTGCAGCGGCGCGGCCACCACGCCGTCCACGGCGACCGCCAGCTGGCCTACCCAGGCGACCCGGAGACTGGTGAGCTGGCGGACGTCACCGGGCATGAGCACCACCTCTGGAACGTGGACGCGGTCAAGGCACTTGTTGCTGACCAGGGCGAACCAGCAACGTTCTTCTGCGGCGGCTCCAGAAACTTCCCCGACTTCATCGACCTGTTCGACGGCGTCTTCGTCTTGCAGGTGGACCTCGACACGTTGAGCCGCCGGCTCGACGACCGACCGGACGAGGAGTGGGGTGGCGGACCGCCGACGGAGCGGAGGCTCATCGCGAGGTGGCACGAGACGGGGGAGAGCGTCCCCCGAAACGGCACGCCGATCGATGCCACCGCCCCGGTCGCCGACGTCGTCGACGAGATCCTCCGTCACGTCGACGCGACCAGGGAGCGTGGACGCCACGCCACCACCGCCGGCGCGAGCTGGCCTACCAGGAGGCGGACTGGACGCTCGCAACTCTGCCAGTAGCGGATCCGCTTGCAGGTAGCCGACGGCATGATCGGACCGTGTCGATGATTCCGTCCGTACGTTCCTGGGCGCCTGCCGACTTGGAACAGATCGGCTGGGTGCATTCCCGCAGCCGACAGGAGGCATACGCAGGGCTGGTGCCGGCCGATGCCCTCGCCCGAGTAACGCCCGAGCGGCAGGTGATCGTCTGGAAGGCGCGCCTCGCCGACCTGCCTGAGCGGCACGCGGGGCTCGTCGTCGAGCACAGCGGGATTGTGGTCGGCTTCGCGCTCGCCCAACTGGACCCGCGAGCTGGCGCGGAGCTCAATGCGATTCACGTTCTTCCCGAGCAACGGGGCACTGGAGCAGGACAGGCCCTGATGGACGTCCTCATCGAGGCCTTCCGCCAGTGGGGGGTTGCCGAAGCGCGCCTGCATGTGATCGAGGGGAACGAACGCGCTCAGGCCTTCTACCGGCGCAACGGGTGGCGCCTGTGGGGGTCGGCGGGCTCGCGTGAAGTCGGTGGCGCCCTTGTCCCGATCCTGGAGTACCGGCGCGTCGTCGCGTGACGCACCAGGAGGGGCGCCCGAGAGCGCCGGATGACGAGAGCGGAGATCCCCCGCCGGACGCGGGCGACCGGGCTGCTCACCCCGGCCGAGGGTCGCCGTTGCGGGTTAGCCTGCGCGACGTGGACGAGCCAGGCACGAGCGAGGATTCCGCCGTCGTGCAGGGGGATTACGTGCGGATAAGCGCTTCCGCTCTCGACGAAGCGGACGGCAATCCGCCCTTCGGGCAAGTTGGGAAGAGCCTGCCTGTCGGTGGCCTTCTGGTTGTACAGGCTGGCGCCGGTCTCGGCGTCTTCGCTCCGGAGGACCTTCACCCGGTCTCGCCCGCGGACATTCCGAGCGAGGTCCTTGCGGACATCGTCCGCCGCACCGGACTGATGCCGCCGGACACACGCTCAGCGCCATAGGCGCCGTCCGCGACCTGCCGAAGCGAGATCGGTGAGCGGTCAGTGGCTTCAGGACGCCGGTGGCCGCTGCAGGTAGATGTCGACGGCCTCTTCGCGATCGAGTGCGAAGCCGTGACGCTCGTAGAGGCGGCGAGCGTCACTGCCGCGCAGGACGTCGAGGTGGAGCGTCGTGGCGGTGGCGTCGGCGACGCTCGTGACCGCGCGCAGAATTGCTGAGCCCGATCCGCGACCCTGCAGCGAAGGATGCAGGTAGAAATGCTCGATCCACGTCCCGGCCGCCGCTGTGCGCAGCGCGAGAGAACCGACCACCTCATCGGCGCGACGTAACACCTGCGTGTCCCCGGGTACGTACGACGCCAGGAATCGTTGACGCACCCGCACCTCGTCGAACCGGCCGACCCGTTCCAGGCTGGCTCGCAACACGAGTGCACGAAGCTCTGCCAGCGCAGGGCCGTCGTGTGATCGTCCTGCCGACCACGCGAGGGAATCCGGCGACGGCAGCTGCACGATCACTCCGTCAGTCAACCAGCGCCGCGACGAAGCTCGCCGCGTCGACTCCGCCCACGGTGAGCCGGTGCATCCGCGCTGTCAGTCGCCGAGGGCCAAGATTCCCTCGGTCGCCGCCACGCAGATCGCGTCGAACTCGTGGGGGATGTCGCCGCCTATCAGCGGTCGGATGAGCCCGTAAGGGCACTGACGGGTGCCGACCAGTGCCAGGCGGTACCGACGGTCGGTGAGCCGGTCGTAGCGTCGAGCGGCGACGCGACGCAACCCGGCGTTGGCGCCATCGTTGATGGTCGCCAGCTCGGCACGCTGCCCGGACGGCACCTTCTCCAGGAGGTCCGGCAGCCGGTAGAGGGTCATCGCCTTCGCGTCGGCGGGATTCTCGCGGCAGAACCGGGGGATGTGACGCGCCATGGCTGCCATCGCTGCCCGTGGGTCCTCGATCTCGGTGGCCGTGAGGAGCCCCTCGTGGAAGCGACGGATGGAACGGGCCCACAGCGACCCGAAGAGCGCATCGCGCGAGGGGAAGCGGTGATAGATCGAGCCCACCGGTGCGCCGACTCGTTCCGCGACGTGGGCGATCGTCGTGTCTCGCCAGTGCTCCACGGCCACGTCGCGAGCAGCGTCGAGGATCTGGTCGGCCGTGAACTTCGCAGGTCTTGCCACGGCTGCAGAGTAGGCCTAGTTTGCGAACGTGCTCACTAGAACCCCCATTCGGAAACCGGCTCGGTGGACCGTGCTGGCCGCGTGGGGCGCCTTCCTCGTGACGGTCCCGTCCGCGCTCTGGCGAGTGCTCATGATCGTCGGGCTCATGCCCGGGACGCAGGAACTGCGGCAGTTCGAGATCGACGGCGACGGTGTCCTGGCCTACGGCTACGTCTTCGCATTGAGCCTCGTTCAGCTCGCCACAGGCTTCCTTGCCGTCGGCCTCGTCCGGCCATGGGGGGAATGCTTCCTCGGCCGACGTGTACCCCTGACACCGGTCGTCCTCGCGGCGACGCTCGGCGGGCTGGCCGTGGTCTGGATCTTCGACATCTCGATGGTGGGCGCGCTCCTCGCCGGCCAACGCCCGGACGCCAACCTGGTCTCCGGCGTGCCGCTGGCAGTCATGGTCGCCTGTTACGCGCCCATCCTGCTGTGGGGGCCGCTGGAGCTCCTGGCCACCGCCGGCTACTGGTTGCGCCGACGTCGACCCACTCGGGCGCCGGCTCGCGGACGGTGGGTCTGAGCAGCGACTCGGGGTCGCAGCGCGATCGTCGCCCGGCTCCGTAGCGGCGGCTCAGAACAGCTCACCGACTCGCCCGCACTCCGTGGGCGTGCGGCGGACGAGGAGGGGCGATGATCGGCGATCGTTGGGGTGTGAGTGCCGAGGAGGTCGCCCGTCACTACCCCTGCGACGACCTCGTCCCGGCTCCGGTCCTGCAGGCATGGCGCGGGGTGACCGTGCACGCCACTGCAGCCGATCTCTGGCCGTGGGTCGCCCAGATCAGGCTCGCGCCGTACTCCTACGACTGGATCGACAACCTCGGCCACCGCTCGCCACAGGAGTTGCGCGACCTGGCCGAACCCGCTCCCGGTCAGCACTTCACGACCGCCGGGGGGCGCCCGGCCGGGCGCATCCTGAGCGTCGACCCCGGGGTTCAGCTCACCGGCGAGATCATGGGCGCAGTCATGTCCTACGTGCTCGTGCCTGTCGGTGACGCGACGGATGGACCGACCCGTCTGCTCGTGAAGATCGCCGGCGGGCACGGCCGCTGGATCGCCCCGCTGCTGTCCGTCGGTGACCTCGTCATGGCACGCCGGCAACTGCTCAACCTCAAGCGGCTCGCCGAGCGATCGTCCACACAACCGGAAAACTGACGTGGATCCCGCGGGAGGGGGGGCTACCGGCGCGGGCCCCACGAACCCGTTCCACCGAGCGTCCCTCGCCGGTGGTTGCCGGCCGGTAGCTGATCAGCGCGCGAGCCTCGTGTCGCCTCGTCGCGGGGTGCCCCGCCTCGCAGGTCGCGCCAGCCTTGGATGCCCGTAGCGGCGAAGAGCAGGCCGCCGAGGACGAACCACGGATTCCACAGGAGCAGGCTCACACGCATCTGTTCCTCGCCGACGTTGCTCGCCACACCGCCGGCGTCGGTCAGGAGCACGACCTGGACCACTACGCCCCGGAGCAGGAGGCACGCACCACCGAGGCAGCTGAGCACGACGACGAACCGAGCAGCGCGCCCACCGGTACGCCGCTGCGCGAGGGCTACCCCCATGACCGCACCGACGACGAGGAGAGCAGCCACTCCCCACAGGCCTGCGATCACGAACCAGGTCGGCCGGTCCGCTGCCAGCGCGGTGCCTGCGGAAGACGCCAGCAGCCACGGGGCGCCCAAGGCCCAGAAGATGTGCAGGAGCGCGAACAGCGCGGCCCACGACGACGCCAGATACCCCCACCGCAGCCTGCTCATCCTCACGGCAGCGAACCCGGGACGAGCCGTGTGGGCGTGGGGTGACCGACGGGCATGCCCGGACACTGGTCTGCCAGGCTTCGGCACGGCAACAGTTGAGCAGGTTGTCACCGTCGGCGCCGAGTTCGGAGAGCGCGGCTCTGGCGATCCGCTGGGCAGCCAGTGTGGCGGTGATCAGGTCGTCGAGGGAATTCGACGAGTCCGGCGCTGTGCCGCTTCGGGATCACCCGCAGATGGCCGTCCGAGCCCGGATCGATGTCCATGAAGGCGAACGTCGTCGCACCCTCGGCCACCGTCGCGCACGGAATCGTCCCCGCGACGGTCATCCGGCAATCGGTTTGCCGCTGGACTGCGACGGCTGGTCCGATAGGGGCATGGTCGTCGATCTCCTTCATCCACCGAAGGCTCGTCCTGGCGACAAGGTGGCCGTGGTCTCGCCGTCGTTCGCGGCGCCGACTGTCGCACCGGCGGTGCACGAGCAGGCGATGCGACGGCTGACCGAGGTCACCGGCCTCGTCCCGGTCGAATACCCGACGACGCGGCGGTCGGGAGCGAGCCCAGAGGACCGCGCCGCTGACCTCAACGAGGCCTTCGCCGATCCGGAGATCCGGGCCGTGCTGGCCACGGTGGGGGGCGAGGACCAGATCACCGTGGTGCCGCACCTCGACCCTGAACTCGTGCTAGCAGATCCCAAGCCGTTCCTGGGCTACAGCGACAACACCAACCTGCTGTCGTGGCTGTGGACGCTGGGCGTCGCCGGGTTCTACGGCGGATCGACCCAGGTGCACCTCGGTCCCGGCCCGGCCGTCGACGCCTGCCACCGGACCGCGCTCCGGGCGGCTCTGCTGACCGGCGAGCGGGTCCAGGTGACGGACCCGGGGGAGTCCGAGGACATCGGCAAGGACTGGGCCGACCCGGCAGCGCTCACGTCGTATGGCGACCGCGAGCCGTCCGAGCCCTGGACCTGGGCCGGTCCGGCCGCCACGGTGACCGGCCGGACCTGGGGTGGCTGCATCGAGGTTCTCCAGTGGATCCTGACGGCTGGGCGCTTTCCCGCCGACCCGGCGGTCCTCGACGGCGGGGTGCTCCTCCTGGAGACCAGCGAGGACCTCATCCCGTCCCGGGAGTTCGGTTGGATCCTGCGGTCCCTTGGGGAGCGAGGACTCCTGGCCGCCGTCGATGCTGTGCTCGTCGCCCGCCCGCCGGCGTCCAGCTTTGAGAAGCAGCCGACCGCCGCGGAGAAGGCCGCGCACCGCGACGAACAGTGCCACGTGGCGATCGACACCGTCGGTCGGTACAACTCCGACGCCGTCGTCTGCGTTGGCGTGCCCTTCGGACACACCCGCCCCCAGTGGCTCCTTCCCTACGGCGGACAGATCACCGTGGACGGCGTCGCGCGCGAGGTCTGGGCCGACTACCGGTAGACGTGGGGTCGGGCGCGTCTGTGTCGCGTCCGCCGGCCGGTCAGTTCTGGGTCACCGTCTGATCGTCGGTCGGCAGGCGAGTGACCCACGCGGGTGCCTTCCGCTCGAGTCGGTCAGCCATCTGTTGGCTGCTCACCAGGTGCCGGTCGAAGTCAGAACCGATCTCGCGCTGAGAGAGCCGCGCGATGCGTGTCGCTCCCGACGCGGTCAGTAGAACGCCATGAAGGCGAACCTCGCCCAGCGCCTGCGTCACCAGCGAGTAGTCGACGACACTCGCGGTCTGCGCGTACACACATCGCCTGTAGCCCTCGGCCGCGAACACTCCCGCCATAGCGCCAAGGTTGTTCACGGTCATGCGCCGGCCGTCCTGGTCATCGGCGGGCCGCGGCCATGCGGCATCGAGGACTTCCCCTTCCAGGTGCCAAGTGGGCTACGTCCAAGCGGCTCAACTGAACGGAGACCTCCCACCCGACACTCGATTTGCCCACGCCGGCTGCGCCACCGATGAGCAACACGTCCTCGATAGCCATGGCGCGGAGGGTGTCACCGCGACTACGGCGCCCCTCGTCCAGGCGGTGCGGCGATTATCTGCCTGAGGACGTCGACGGTCCGTGGGCACGCGATGTCGGCGGGTGCGCCCGTGGACCAGGCGCGATGGTGACTGACCCATCCGGTGAGCAGGCCGCAGTTCCTGGCGCCCGCGATGTCTGCCATGGGGTGGTCCCCGATCATCCAGGCCGGCCCGCGGCCGCCGTGGCGCCCGGCGGCCTCGAGAGCGGTGCGGAAGATGCGGGGGTCCGGCTTCTTGCTCCCGACGGCTTCGGAGATGACGGAGTCGGTGATCAGTGCGGCGAGCCCGGTGCGCTGCAGTTTCCGTTCCTGCTGGGCGACGATCCCGTTGGTGACGACCACGAGGACTACGCCTGCCGCTCCCAGAGCTTCCAGTGCAGCGGGGACCCCGGTGTAGGTCTCGATGAACTGCACGTGGTCGAAGAGCAGCCGAGCCACCAGGTCAGGAACGCCGGTGTCCAGGCCCCAGCGTTCCTTGAGGGCAATGGCCAGCTCGGCGCGCGGTGTGTAGCCGTCGTCGTCCGAGGCCAGCAGCCAGTCCAGATCCGCGGGATCGGCGGTGATTTCGCTGATGAAGTGCTGCGCCCAGGTATGGAAGGCCTGTTCGCGGTCGACCAGGGTGTTGTCCAGGTCCACCAACAAGATCACGCCCGCAAGCCTAGAACCAGTCTCCACCGCGCACTGATGGTTTCCTGTTCGACCCGGAGGACTGAGCCGTGCCGGACCGACCTGAGACCGTCTGCATCTGCGGCTCCACCCGGTTCGCGACCGAGATGAGCGCGGCGAACCGTGATCTGACCTTCGCAGGCGTCATCGTCCTCGCGCCCGGCGTCTTCCTGCGCGCCGCGGATCACGAAGCAGGCGAGTCGATGACCGACGAGCAGAAGACTGCGCTGGACGCGCTGCACCTGCGCAAGATCGACGTGGCTGACCGGGTTCTGGTCGTCAACCCAGGCGGGTACATCGGCGAGTCCACGAGCAGGGAGATCGCGTATGCCCGCGCCACGGGCAAGCCGATCTCGTTCACCGATCCGTCTGACCAGTAGACGCTTCGCGGTGCGCGCGGGCAGCACGTCAGCGACCGGGCCGGCTGCTGGACCGCCTGGCGACAGGAAGTCGGTGACAGGCTGGTCGGCATGGCGGACGTCGTCGTTGCTTCTCGGAAGTGGAACGGCGACCTCCATCGCCGGACGGTCTCGCTCGAGCTGGGCACGGATGCATTCGGTACCTGGCTGTGGATGCCCGGCGGGACCGTGGTCGAGACAGCGTCGGGGAGTTACCAGGCACTCCCAGGCCTTCGGTTGATCCCACTGGGGGAGATGTGGTCGGTGTACTTCGTGCCGGCCCTGCCTTCCCGACGACGTCCGAAGCAGCTGTACGTCGACATCACGACACCCGCGACGCGGCGAGGGGACCTGATCGAGTACATCGACCTCGACCTCGATGTCGAGCAACTCGGCGACGGCCAGGTCAGGATCCTCGACGAGGACGAGTTCGCCGCTCACCGTCGCAGCTGGGCCTACCCGCAGGAACTCATCGACGCGGCCGAGACCACCTGCCACCGGATCGTCCGCGCGGTCATCGATCGCGAGCCGCCCTTCGACGGCTCCCACCTCGCGTGGTGGCCTGCTGGAACTGACGAGTGCGCGATCGGCTCGGCCGGCTGAAGGCGGGCGTGCCGGAGCCCGGGGACCGATGGGTCCCCGGGCTCCGGTGCGTTGGTTGAGAAGGTCAGCCGTGCAGGATCGTGCGGAACTTCCCGCAGGTCTCCTCGATGGCCGACCGGGCGGCGGGGGAGAGGCCGCCCATGTCGAAGAACCCGTGGATCAGGCCGTCGTAGCGGGTGACGTCGACGTGCACGCCCGCGGCCTTCAGCGCCTCGCCGTAGGCCTCGCCCTCGTCGCGCAGCGGGTCGAACTCCGCGGTGACGATGACCGACGGCGGCTGGCCGGTCAGGTCGGCGTGCAGCGGGGCCAGGCGCGGGTCCTTGGCGTCGTCCCAGGCCCCGGCGTAGTGGCCGTAGAACCAGTCCATGGTCGGCTGCTCGAGGAAGTAGCCCCGTGCGTTCTCCACGCGCGAGGGGTACTCGCCCGCGGCGTCGACGGCCGGGTAGATCAGTAGCTGCGCGGTGACCGGGGTGCCCTCGGCGTGCAGGGTCTGCGCGACGACGGCGGCCAGGTTGCCGCCCGCACTGTCCCCGGCGACGCCGAGCCGGTCGTCGCCGCCGAAGCGGTCGCGGTTCGCGGCGATCCAGCGGGCCGAGGCGATGGCGTCGTCCGCGGCGGCGGGGAAGGGGTGCTCGGGCGCCAGCCGGTAGTCGACGGCGACGACGACGGCGGAGGAGTCCCGGCAGATGTGCCGGGCCATGTTGTCGTGGGTCTCCAGGTCGCCGATGACCCAGCCCCCGCCGTGGAAGAAAGCGACGGTCGGGAAGGGCCCCTCGCCCTCGGGCCGGTACACGCGGGCGCGCAGGTCGCCCTCGCCGCCGGGGACGGTGATGTCCTCGGTGCTCGCCACCGGGATGACCTGCTCGGGGCTGCGCAGCCCGGTGGTCATCGCCAGGTACTGGGCGCGCCCGACGTCCGGGGTGCCCTCGTACATCGGGGGCAGATCGGACTGCTGGGCCATGGCGAGCAGGGCGGCGATGTGCTGGTCGACCGGCACGGATGGGTCTCCTGTCCTGGGGGTGGGTCGGGCGGGTCCCTCGGGCGATGGGTGGGTGGGGCTGAGCGGCGACGTGCAGCGCTCAGCGGCGGTAGACGAGGCCGTCGTCGAGGTCGGCCGTGGGCAGGATGTCCCGCTCCTCCGTGTACTCCTTGTGGTGGGTCCAGGGCTCCCGGTCGCCGCGCTTGAACATCCGGTGCTGGGACCGCATCACGTAGCCGGGGTTGAAGTTCTCCGGATCCGACCAGTCCAGCAGCGGCATGTCGGCGTCCTCCGGCCGCAGCTGCGGGACGACGACGGGGGTGCCCTGCTCGTCCATCTTGGTGAGCAGCCGGCAGACGAACTGGCTGACCAGGTCCGCGCGCAGGGTCCAGCTGGCCCGGAAGTAGCCGAAGACGTAGGCCATGTTCGGCACGCCGGTGATCATGATGCCGCGGTAGGTCACCTGCTGGGTGAAGTCGACCGGTTCGCCGTCGACGGTGAAGGCGACGTTGCCGAACAGGGACAGGTCGAAGCCCGTCGCGGTGACGACGATGTCGGCCTCGAGCTCCTCGCCCGAGGTCAGCCGGATGCCGGTCTCGGTGAACCGCTCGATGGTGTCGGTGACGACCGAGGCCTTGCCCTCGCGCAGCGCGGTGAAGAGGTCTCCCTCGGGCACCGCGGCCAGGCGCTGCTGCCAGGGGCGGTAGGTCGGGTTGAAGTGCTTGTCGATGTCGAATCCGTCGGGCAGCAGCGGGCGCATCGACTCGATGAGGAACTCGCGCAGCGCGTCGGGGGTCTCCACCGACATCCGCCACAGCTCCTCGCCCTGCGCGAAGGAGGCGCGGCGCATGATCTCGTGCGTCCACTCGTCGGGGATCTCCAGCGCCCGCAGCGTCGCGGCCAGCTCGGCGACCTTCGGCCGGGAGATGAAGAACGTGGGCGAACGCTGCAGCATCGTCACGTGCTTGGCGCTCTCGGCGATCGCGGGGATCAGCGTGGCCGCGGTGGCGCCGGAGCCGATGACGACGACGCGCTTCCCGGTGCAGTCCAGGTCCTCGGGCCACTGCTGCGGGTGGATGGTCTGACCGCGGAACTCATCCATGCCCTGCCAGTTCGGCTGGAACGGCTTGTCGTGGTCGTAGTAGCCCTGGCACATCCACAGGAAGTCGGTGGTGAAGCGCAGGTGCTCACCGGTGTCCTCGCGGGTCACCTCGACGGTGTACCGCCGCTCCTCCGACGACCAGCTCGCGGCGGTGACCCGGTGCCGGTAGCGGATGTACTGGGCCAGGTCGTTCTCCTCGATGACCTCGTCGAGGTAGGCGAGGATCTCGTCGGCGGTGGCGATCGAGGGCCCGCGCCACGGCTTGAACCCGTAGCCGAAGGTGAACAGGTCGCTGTCGGACCGGGCGCCCGGGTAGCGGTGCGTGCGCCACGTGCCGCCGCGTTCGTCGAGCGCGTCGAGGAGCAGGAAGCTGCGCCCTGGCTGCTCGTGCTGCAGGTGATAGGCGGCGCCGATCCCCGAGATGCCGGCGCCGACGACCAGCACGTCGATGTGCTGGACGTCGGGGGTCGTGGTCCGGCCGGAGGGGGCCTCGATCGTGGTCATGCCGAACTCCTCGCTGCCGCGTGACGTACGCCGCAGAACGTACCGGCGCCGGATCGGTATTGCTAGAACGCCGCTCTGGTTCGCCGTCCCGTCCGGCTCGGCGGGCCGCCGGCCGGCGCAAGGTACGTGGACGTCCTACTAATCAAGGCCTTACGGTTCGGGGAGCCACGTCCTCCGCCCGGCGCGATCCGGGCCGCTTGGTCAGGAGCGCCATGCCCACCAGCGCCACGAGCACGGGCCGGCCGTCGCTGCACGTGCCGGTCCACCCGGTGCGGTTCGTGACGGCCGCGAGCCTGTTCGACGGTCACGACGCCTCGATCAACATCATGCGGCGGATGCTGCAGAGCCAGGGCGCCGAGGTCGTCCACCTGGGGCACGACCGCAGCGTCGACGCCGTCGTCCGAGCGGCGCTGGAGGAAGACGTCCAGGGCGTCGCGATCTCGTCGTACCAGGGCGGGCACGTCGAGTACTTCGGCTACCTCGTCGACCGGCTCGCCCAGGCCGGCGCCGGCCACGTGCAGGTGTTCGGCGGCGGTGGCGGGGTGATCGTGCCGGAGGAGATCGCGGCGCTGCGCGACCGCGGCGTGACGATCTTCGCGCCGGAGGACGGTCAGCGACTCGGCCTCCCCGGCATGGTCAACGAGCTGGTCCGTGCCTGCGACGTCGACCTCGCGGCCCGGGCTCCCGACGTGGACGCGCTGCTCGGCGGCGACCCGGCCGCGCTGGCCCGGGCGATCACCGTGCTCGAGGGCGGCCGCTCCCCGGAGCTGGCCGCCCAGCTGCGCGCGGCGGCCGGGCGGCGGCCCGTCCCGGTCCTGGGCATCACCGGCACCGGCGGCTCGGGCAAGTCCTCGCTGACCGACGAGCTGCTGCGACGGCTGCGCCTGGACCAGGAGGACAAGCTGCGCATCGCCGTCCTCGCGATCGACCCGACCCGGCGGCGCGGGGGCGGCGCGCTGCTCGGCGACCGCATCCGCATGAACGCCCTGGAGTCCGGCGACCGGCACCGCACCTTCTTCCGGTCCATGGCCACCCGCAGCGCCGGGGCCCAGGTGCCCGAGCACCTGGACGACGTCCTCGCTGCGGTGCGGGCCGCCGGCTACGACCTGGTGATCGTGGAGACGCCGGGCATCGGGCAGGGCGACGCGGCGATCGTCCCGTTCAGCGACGTCTCGCTGTACGTCATGACGCCGGAGTTCGGCGCCGCCTCGCAGCTGGAGAAGATCGACATGCTCGACTTCGCCGACGTCGTCGCCATCAACAAGTTCGAGCGCCGCGGCGCGGACGATGCCCGGCGGGACGTCGCCCGCCAGCTGGTGCGCAACCGCGAGGCCTTCGGCGTTCCCTGGGAGCAGATGCCGGTCTACGGCACCAGCGCCGCCCGGTTCAACGACGACGGCGTCACCGCGCTGTACCAGCATCTGCACGAGCTGCTCGTGGAGCAGGGGCTGGCGGCGGGTCCCGGTGTGCTGCCGCGGGTGGACGTCCGCGCCTCGTCCGGCCTGACCAGCGTCGTCCCCGCGCAGCGGGCGCGGTACCTGGCCGAGATCAGCGAGGCGGTGCGCGGCTACTCGGCGACGACCGAGGCGCAGGCCGACGTCGCCCGACGCCGTCAGCACCTGACCACGGCCGCCGGGGTCCTCGACGGTGCGGCCGCCGAGGCCGCGCGCGCCGCGGCGGAGGCCGCGGCGGCCGAGCTGCTGCCCGACGTGCGGGCGCTGCTCGACGAGTGGCCGGCGCGGGTGGAGGCCTACTCGGGGGAGGAGTACGTCTACCCGGTGCGCGGGAAGGAGATCCGCACACCGCTGACCCGCACGACGCTGTCGGGGAGCGCGGTCCGGCGGGTGTCGCTGCCCCGCACGCGGGACGACGCCGAGCTGCTGCGCTTCCTGCGCCTGGAGAACCTGCCCGGCGCCTTCCCCTTCACCGCCGGCGTCTTCCCGTTCAAGCGGGCCGGCGAGGCTCCGGCCCGCATGTTCGCCGGCGAGGGCGATCCCTTCCGCACCAACCGGCGCTTCCGGTTGCTGTCGGCCGGCAGCGAGGCGACCCGGCTGTCCACGGCCTTCGACTCGGTGACGCTGTACGGCCGCGACCCCGACCCGCGTCCCGACATCTACGGCAAGGTCGGGACGTCGGGGGTCTCGATCGCGACGCTGGAGGACATGAAGGTCCTCTACTCGGGCTTCGACCTGTGCGCGCCGACGACGTCGGTGTCGATGACCATCAACGGGCCGGCCCCGACCATCCTGGCGATGTTCCTGGACACCGCGATCGACCAGCGGCTCGACGCCTTCCGGGCGGAGGAGGGCCGCGAGCCCGATGCGGCGGAGGCCGAGGAGCTGCGCGCCTGGGTCCTGGCCAACGTCCGCGGCACGGTGCAGGCCGACATCCTCAAGGAGGACCAGGGGCAGAACACCTGCATCTTCTCCACCGAGTTCGCGCTGCGGGCGATGGGCGACATCCAGCAGTGGTTCATCGACAACGGCGTCCGGAACTTCTACTCGGTCTCCATCTCGGGCTACCACATCGCCGAGGCCGGGGCGAACCCCATCAGCCAGCTCGCCTTCACCCTGGCCAACGGCTTCACCTACGTGGAGAGCTACCTGGCCCGCGGGATGGACGTCGACGACTTCGTGCCCAACCTCTCCTTCTTCTTCTCCAACGGCATGGACGCCGAGTACTCGGTCATCGGCCGGGTGGCCCGGCGCATCTGGGCCGTCGCGATGAAGGAGAAGTACGGCGCCGGCGAGCGGTCGCAGAAGCTGAAGTACCACGTGCAGACCTCGGGTCGGTCGCTGCACGCCCAGGAGATGGACTTCAACGACATCCGCACCACGCTGCAGGCGCTGTGCGCGATCTACGACAACGCCAACAGCCTGCACACCAACGCCTTCGACGAGGCGGTGACCACGCCCGGCGAGCAGTCGGTCCGCCGCGCCCTGGCCATCCAGATGATCATCGACCAGGAATGGGGGCTGGCCGGCAACGAGAACCCGCTGCAGGGCTCCTTCGTGATCGAGGAGCTCACCGACCTGGTCGAGGAGGCCGTGCTGGCGGAGTTCGACCGGATCGCCGAACGCGGGGGAGTACTGGGCGCCATGGAGACCGGCTACCAGCGCGGCCGCATCCAGGACGAGTCGATGCTCTACGAGCACCGCAAGCACGACGGCAGCCTGCCGATCGTCGGCGTCAACACCTTCCTGGCGCCGGACCGGGGCGACGCCCCACCCGCGCCGGTGGAGCTCGCACGGGCCACGGAGGCGGAGAAGCGGTCGCAGCTGGACCGGCTGGCCACCTTCAAGGAACAGCACGCCGCCGGGGCGCCGGCCGCGCTGGCCCGGCTGCAGCAGGTGGCGATGGACGGCGGGAACGTGTTCGCGGAACTCATGGAGACCGTCCGCTGCTGCACCCTGGGGCAGATCACAGAGGCGTTCTTCCAGGTGGGCGGCCAGTACCGGCGGAACGTATGAAGTCGAAGGACCCCCGTGCCCCCCACACCTCGCAGGCTCGGCGCGGGCCCCTGCACGGCGGCCGTTCCAGCCCCTCACCGGTGCTGAGCGACGACCTGGGGACGCCGGTCGGGCTGCTGCGCCCCCCGCGGCGGGTGGTGTCGCTCGTGCCGTCGCTGACCGAGGCGCTGGCGGTCACCGTGCCCGATCGGCTCGTCGGTGCCACGGACTGGTGCACGCACCCCGCCGGCCTCGACGTCGCCCGC
Source organism: Blastococcus goldschmidtiae (assembly GCF_031845325.1). Classification (NCBI taxonomy): domain Bacteria; kingdom Bacillati; phylum Actinomycetota; class Actinomycetes; order Geodermatophilales; family Geodermatophilaceae; genus Blastococcus; species Blastococcus goldschmidtiae. The sequence goes on from NZ_JAVREI010000002.1 coordinate 58,141, forward strand.
GTGCGCGGCACCAAGAACCCCGACCGGGCCGCCATCGCCGCGCTCGCCCCGGACCTGGTCATCGCCAACCGGGAGGAGAACCGGAAGCTGGACGTGCAGCGACTGCGGGACGCCGGGGTGCCGGTCTGGGTGACCGTCATCGAGTCGCTCGACGAGGCGCTGGCGTCGATGCGCCGGCTGTTCACCGAGGTCCTCGACGTGGGTGAGCCGTCCTGGCTGCGCACCGCCGCCGACGAGTGGGCGCGCCCGGCGCCACAGCCGGAGCTGCGGGTCGCCGTCCCGATCTGGCGCGACCCCTGGATGGTGGTCGGCGGCCGCACCTTCGCCGGCGACCTGCTGACCCGGCTGGGCCTGCGGAACGTGTTCGCCGACGACCCGCAGCGCTATCCGCGGGTCGAGCTCGACGACCTGCGCGCGCACGATCTCGATCTGGTGCTGCTGCCGGACGAGCCGTACGTCTTCACCGCCGAGGACGGCCCGGAGGCGTTGCCGGGCGTCCGGTCCGTGCTCGTCTCCGGCCGCGATCTCACCTGGTACGGCCCGTCCCTGGCGACGGCGCGCGACCGCCTGCTGGTCACGACCCGCGGCTGAGCCACGCCGCCCGCCCGGGCCCCGAGGTGCAGATCGCTTCACGTCGCCAACTCGCTGGTCAGCGGGACGCAGCGGGGTCGGGAAGGTCGACGTCCCCTGCAGGGACGCCTCCACGCGGGGATGCTGGCCCGGGACAGCGGGTCGACGAGGGGTGGGCGGGTGCACCGGAACAGCAGATCGCGACGGACGGCGTGCCGTTCGTTCGCCGTCTCCGTGGCCGCCGCCCTCGCGGTGGCGGGCGCCGCCGGCACGGCCTCCGCGGCGCCCACCGACGCCGAGGTCACCGCGGCCCAGCGGGCCGCCGACGAGGCCGCTGCCCAGGTCACCGAGCTGCTCACCGAGGAAGGCGCCGTCCAGGCGGAACTGGACGCCGCCGAGGCCGCCGCGGCGGCTGCCCTCGGGCGGTACGAGGCCGAGCGGGCCGGGCTGGACGAGGCCCGGACGGCCGCCGAGCGTGCCCGGACCGCCGCCGAGGGTGCCGCATCCGCCGTGGACGCCGCGCGGACGGAGCTGGCGGCCTTCGCCCGGCGCAGCTACATGGACGGCACCACCTCCGCGGGGATGCGGGCGATGCTCACCTCCGCGGGCCCGGCACAGATGATCGAGCGGGCCGCGCTCCTCGAAGCCGCCGGCCAGGGACAGTCCGACGTCGTCGACCGCTTCACCGCCGTCCGGGACGACGCCGACGGGAGCGCAGCCGCGGCCGGAGCCGCCCTCGCCGACGCCGCGGAACGGGCGCGGCAGGCCTCGGCCGCACTCGCCTCCGCGCAGGAGGCGCAGGCGGAGGCGCGCCGGGCGACCGCTGCCTTCGAGACACGGCAGGCCGCGCTGCGGGCCAGCCTCCAGTCGGCGCGGACGACGATCGTGGATCTGCAGCGCGAGCAGGCCGCCGCGCGGGCCGTGCCCCCGCCGGCGCCATCGGCGGCACCGCCACCGCCTCGGCAGCCGTCGCCGTCGCCGTCGACGCAGTCCGCGCCGGCACCTGCACCGCGGCCCGCGCCGGCACCTGCGCCGGCACCTGCGCCGGCACCGCGGCCCGCGCCGGCACCTGCGCCGGCGCCGGCACCGCGGCCCGCGCCGGCACCTGCGCCGGCGCCGTCGCCGTCGCCGTCGCCCGCCCGGCCACCCGCAGCCGCGCCGCCTCCGGTCGCGGCCGTCCCGGCCCCGGCCCCCGGCCGCGACTGGGACGCCGTGGCGCGGTGCGAGTCCGGCGGCAACTGGAGCATCAACACCGGCAACGGCTACTACGGCGGGCTGCAGTTCTCGCCGGGGACCTGGACCGGATACGGCGGCGCCGCCTACGCCCCGCGGGCCGACCTGGCCACGAGGGAGCAGCAGATCGCCGTCGCGGAGAAGGTGCTCGCGGGGCAGGGGAAGGGCGCCTGGCCCACCTGCGGCCGCAACCTCTGAGCCGTCCGGAGCACGGCGGTCAGGCGGTCCCGAGCCGCGCGCGGACGACGGCGGCCTGCTCGGGGGAGCCGATGAGCTTCCCGATCTCGGTTTGCTCGGCCGCCAGTCCCTCGCCGAGCGGCACCCGGCCGGCGAGGTCGACCAGCCGCTTGACCGCCCGGGTCGCGTTCCGGCTGTGCCCGGCGATCTCGCCGGCCAGGGCGAGCGCCGCGGCCAGCGGGTCGGCCTCCTCGCGGGTGGCCAGCCCCAGCCGGGCCGCCTCGGTCCCGGACACCCGGCGGCCGGTCAGCGCCAGCTCCTTGGCGACGTCTCGGCCGACGAGCTCGGGCAGCAGCTGCGTGCCGCACATGTCGGGGCAGATGCCCCACTGGATCTCCATGAGCGACAGCTGCGCGTCGGGGGCGACCAGCCGGATGTCGGCGCCGAGGGCGATCTGCAGCCCGCCACCGAAGGCGTAGCCGTGCACCGCGGCGATGACCGGTGCGGGTACCAGCGACCACACGTGGACGGCCTGCTGGGCCAGCACGCCGGCCGCGCCCAGCGGCTCGCGGGGCACGACCTCGCGTGGCCCGCTCCTCTCGGCCATGGCCGCGAAGCCGCTGAAGTCCAGGCCGGCGCAGAAGGCGCGCCCGGCGCCGGAGAGGACCACCGCACCGACGTCGTCGCGCTCCATCAACTCCCGGCCGGTCGCGACGATCGCCTCGAACATCGGCGTGTCCAGGGCGTTCATCTTCTCGGGCCGGTCCAGCCGGACGGTCGCCACGCCGTCGGCCACCTCGAGCGCCACGCGGTGCTGTGCCTCGTTCTCCATCCCGGCTGTCTACGGCCGTGGCGCCCGGCCTGTCAACGAGCCCTGCCTAGGGTGGCGCCATGACCTCGCTGCCCCGCACCGCGGCCCGCCTGCTGCTCGGCGCCACGATGGTGGGGGCCGGGGTGCTGCACCTGACCACGCAACGGCAGGAGTTCCGGGCGCAGGTGCCCGCGTGGTTCCCCGTGGACGAGGACCTGACGGTGCTGGGCTCGGGCGTCGCGGAGATCGCGCTGGGCGCCTCGTTCATCGCGTTGCCGGGGAAGAAGCGACTCGTCGGCGCACTGCTCGCGGCGTTCTTCGTCGCGATCTTCCCCGGCAACGTCGCGCAGTACGTGGAGGGCGCCGACGCGTTCGGCCTGGACACCGACCGCAAGCGACTGGTCCGGCTGTTCTTCCAGCCCCTCCTGGTGCTCTGGGCGCTGTACGGCGGCGGGTGGCTGCGACGCGACCGGCGCGGGTGACGACGGGCTGCGGCCCCGCCGGTCGTTGATCATCGGCGATCGGCTGCTCGACACGCCGCCGGGCCCGACCCGATGCCGATGATCGACTCGGGGCAGGTTCGTACCCGCCGGTAGGCGGTGTGACCTGCGACCAGGGGATAGGTTCGATGCAGGACTTCGGCGTCGTCGGCAGGGGAGTGCACGTGGGCAGATCGGTGCTGGTGACCGGCGGCAACCGGGGCATCGGGTTGGCCATCGCGCGCTCGTTCGCCGAGCAGGGCGATTCCGTGGCGGTGACCCACCGCGGCAGCGGCGCCCCCGACGGGCTCTTCGGCGTGCAGTGCGACGTCACCAGCAGCGCGGACGTCGACCGGGCCTTCACCGAGATCGAGGCGCGCCAGGGCCCGGTCGAGGTGCTGGTGAGCAACGCCGGCATCACCCGCGACGGCCTCCTCATGCGGATGAAGGAGGAGGACTTCGCCGACGTCCTCGACGCCAACCTCACCGCCGCCTACCGGGTCGCCAAGCGGGCCAGCGCCAAGATGGTCCGCGCCCGCTCGGGGCGGATGATCTTCGTGTCGTCCGTCGTCGGCCTGCTCGGCTCGGCGGGTCAGACCAACTACGCGGCGTCGAAGTCGGGCCTGGTCGGCCTGGCCCGCTCGATCGCCCGCGAACTCGGCAGCCGCAGCATCACCGCCAACGTGGTGGCGCCGGGCTTCGTGACCACGGACATGACCGCGGCGCTGCCGGAGGCTCGGCAGCAGGAGATCCTGGGGCAGGTGCCGCTGGGGCGGTACGCCTCCACGGAGGAGGTGGCCGGCGTCGTGCGCTTCCTGGCGAGCGACGCGGCCGGCTACATCACCGGGGCGGTCGTCCCGGTCGACGGCGGACTGGGGATGGGGCACTGATGGGGACTCTTCGCTGGGTGCTGGCCCCGAGCCGCACCGGACCTGAGGTGGAGTACTGATGGGCATCCTGGCGGGGAAGACAGTGCTGGTCACCGGCGTGCTGACCGAGGCGTCGATCGCCTTCGCGACGGCGCGCATCGCCCAGGAGCAGGGCGCCACCGTCGTGCTGTCCAACTTCGGGCGCGCGCTGTCGCTGTGCCAGCGGATCGCCAAGCGGCTGCCGCAGGAGGCCGCCGTCGTCGAGCTGGACGTGACGAACACCGAGCACCTCGGCTCGCTGGCCGACCGGCTCCGGGAGCAGGGCGTCGACTCGCTCGACGGCGTCGTCCACTCGATCGGATTCGCGCCCCAGGAGGCGATGGGGGAGGGCTTCCCCGAGGTCGCCTGGGAGCACGCCGCCACCGCGTTCCAGGTGTCGGCCTGGTCCTACGCCTCCCTCACCCAGGCCTGCCGCCCGCTGCTCGCGAACCCCTCCTCGGTCGTCGGGCTCACGTTCGACGCCACCGTCGCCTGGCCGGTCTACGGCTGGATGGGCGCGGCCAAGGCGGCCCTCGAGTCCACCTCCCGCTACGTCGCCCGCGAGCTCGGACCCGAGGGCGTGCGGTCCAACATCGTCGCCGCCGGCCCGCTGCGCAGCATGGCGATGAAGTCCATCCCCGGCAGCGCTCAGTTCGAGGAGGCCTGGGAGGGCCGCGCACCGCTGGGCTGGTCGGTCACCGACACCGAGCCCGCCGGCAAGGCCGTCGTCGCGCTGCTCTCCGACTGGTTCCCCGCCACGACCGGCGAGATCGTCCACGTCGACGGAGGCTTCCACGCCGTCGGCGTGTGACGCCTCACAGAGCCACGCTGCATCCGGAGACACCTCGTAACAGGAAAGAATTCTTGTGCCCCGCGCCATCGTCGACATCACCCCTGCCGGTCAGCGTCCCGACGAGAACCCCTCGCTGGCCGTCCGCAACAACGGCGGCGTCGAGCCGTCGTCCGCCCCGGCGCCGGCCGGACGCCGTGAGGCCCTGCTGCTGCTCTCCTTCGGCGGCCCCGAGGGCCACGACGACGTGATGCCGTTCCTGGAGAACGTCACCCGCGGCCGCGGCATCCCGCGCGAGCGGCTGGAGGAGGTCGCCGAGCACTACCACCACTTCGGCGGCGTCAGCCCGATCAACGATCAGAACAAGGCGCTGCTCGCAGCCCTCGAGGGCGGCCTGCGCTCGGCCGGGATCGACCTGCCGGTCTACTGGGGCAATCGCAACTGGGCGCCTTACGTCGAGGACGTCTGGCAGCAGATGGCCGACGACGGCATCCAGCACGCCTACGTCCTGGCGACGTCGGCCTACGCCTCGTTCTCCGGCTGCCGGCAGTACCACGAGGACATCGCCCGGGCCCGCGCGGCGATGACCGGGGACGCGGGCGCGGCCGGCGGGCCGACCGCGGAGAAGCTGCCGCACTACTTCGACGCCGAGGGCTTCGTGCGTGCCAACGCCGACGCGCTGGCCGCCGCCCTGGCCGAGCTGCCCGACGACGTGCGCGACTCCGCCCGGCTGGTCGCGACGGCGCACAGCATCCCGGACTCGATGGCCGCCGTCGCCGGCCCGCAGGGTCACGCCTACGAGGCCGAGCTGCAGGCCGCCGCGCGCCACGTTGTCGACCTGGTGGCGCCGGGCCGGGCCTTCGACCTCGTGTGGCAGAGCCGCAGCGGCCCGCCGTCGGTGCCCTGGCTGGAACCCGACGTCAACGACCACCTGAGCGCGCTGGCTAAGGCGGGGGAGACGGCCGTCGTCCTCTTCCCGGTCGGGTTCGTCAGCGACCACCTCGAGGTGATCTGGGACCTCGACAACGAGGCGAAGGAGACGGCCGAGGAGCTCGGGCTGGCTTTCGCCCGCGCCGGTACGGCCGGTACCCACCCGGCCTTCGTCGCCTCCCTGGTCGAGCTGCTGGCCGAGCGCCGTGCGGGCGGAGAGCCTCGGCTGGGCACGAACTGCCCCGCGTTGTGCTGCTTCGTGCCGCCGCGGCAGCGCCCCACTGCCTAAGGGGCGACCGGTCCCGCGGCTCGAGAACGTCACGTCCCAGGAACCTCGCTGGGTGCGTTGCCCATGTGCCGTCCTCTTGTCGCTTGCGGCGATCTGCAACGAGTGCGTGCAGGGCCACCGCCCCGAAGCACGCTGAGCTCAGCTCGGTAGCCCATCACCGCGAAGTGACCGCGTGGATCAGGTCGACACCCTGCACGGTCAGGAGGACGAGGACGAGGCGGCGACGCCATGGCGCCAGGCGGCCTGCGTGCTCCGCCGGGGGCTGAGCGAGTCGGCGATGGAGCCACTGCGTGCCCTCTCCATGCCGGTCCTTGCTGGGCCCACATCCCCGCAACTCGCCGGGGTGGTTCGAGCCGTCTTGTCTACCGAGGCCGCCTTAGCGGTGAGTCAGCGCGTGTCACTGTGCGGCCCACTAAGGTGCAACCGCGCGGAGCTCTCAACTCGACGACTAACGCAGTAATCAGGAGTCGGAAGGCTGCGGCTAGCGAGCCCGCCGCATGTCCCCTCTGGCGCCTACGACTGACGGCCGCGCCGGTACTGCAGGAAGTCGCCAATGGCTAGCGCGACCCCGATGCCCGCACAGGCGTAGCCAGCGAGGAGGATAAATCCTCCGCCGATGTCGCTGGGCGCTCCGATCTTGCCGATCTCGAACGTCTTGCACAGAGCGTATGTCGCAATCAATGCGACCCCTCCGAAGAGAGTCAGCAGCGTTACTCGGCGCACGACGGCTGGGCGCTGACCGGGGGGCATGCGATGACACTAGAGAAGATCCGCGCCGAGATGGAGCGAGTTTCACCTCCGGCGCCTCTACCGTGGTTCGATCACCCTCGTTGCAGCGGGAGCGCTGGTGCTTGTCGCCCTGCTCCTGATCGTCTATTGGTCCGCCCGGCCCTCGGACTCCTGGGCGGCATATTCCTGTCCGGGGATCCGGCCAGTAGCCGATCGGCCCCGCCAGACCCTCGGGTTCATCAGTCCAGCCAAGGCCATGGAGCGGCTACTGTCCGACCCCGGAAAGCCAGTCGTTGCGACGACCGCTTGAAACCGCCGCCCACTAAGGGACATCCGCGGGGGTGACATTCTGTTCGCATCTGGGCATTGGCGACGATCTTCCAGGGACGATGGCCGAGTGAGTTTCTATGGACTTGAGCCGGTCGCTGATGTGTCCGTCGGCGACTGGATCGCAGCTCGAATCAGCGACTTCGGGAGTCGGGTGTGCGACGTCGTTCCGACAGGGTTCGACGCCTACGCCCGCGTTTTACACCCCGCCCAGGATGAGCAAGGTCATCCGGTGACCTGGACAGAGGCGTGCCAGCGGACTGGTCAGACGCCGCACGCCACCATGCTCTGGAGCTCCATCGCACCAACCATCAACGAGATGCGGACGACGGGCCGCTGGCCGTTCCGGCAGACGGCGCGGTCGTCCACCGCGACGTGGCACGGCCGCGAGCCCGCAGAAGGCAACGTCCCGACGTCGACTCTGGTCGCGCTGCTGGATGCGCTGGACCGCTTCACCCCTGCCGGGTCGGACTGCTACCACGCGGTCTGGGAGGGATGGTCGTGGCTGAACGCGGGCCCGATGCGCCTGCAGCGCAGGACCCTCCTTGGTGGGCTTGCGGCACCAGCAGTCGCGCCTTCCGGGGCCCTGCCGCAGGACTTGCTGGCCGGTCCGCTGTTCCGCCTTCCCGGCCGCGACTACCTCCTCTTTCGAGGCCCCCTGCGGGCAGCGCTCAGCATCGGCGTGCAGGAGCCCGACGGGCACGAGGAGCGGCAGTCACCCGACCTGCTGTGGCCTGCCGATCGCACCTGGTGCCTGGGCAGCGAGATAGACTTCGACTCCACAGTGATCGGCGGGTCCAACCAGCTCATCGAAGCCCTGCTCCAGGCTCCGGGCCTGGAAGCCTGGCCCGTCGCGGCAACCGACGACCTGACACCGAACCGCGGATGGTGACGGCTGTCCCTTAAGCCGCCTTCTGGGCGACTGCGTTCTGTCGGGCCGCCGGCGCTCCGATCGGCGCCACACGGGTCAGACACCTGCATCGGCTGCCTTCGCGGACCACAGTCGTCTGCGGGGCACCCTGAACACCCGTCGCCGATGGGGCTCGAGAGTCACTTCCAGGTGCGGGCGACGTCCCTGTAGTAGCGGCGGCCGAAGGTCCTCGACAGCACGGTGACCACCGGAGTGGGCACCGTCTGCTTCAGGAACGCGCGGTGCTCCGCGCTCATGCCGTCGGTGAGCCAGGCGAAGAAGCGCCCCGTCACGGGCAGCGGCTGGCTGCGCAGCTTCTTCTCCACGGCCTTCCACTCGGGGCTGTCGTGGAACGGGGCGAGCTGCGGCTCGAGCTCGGTCTCCTCGTGCCGGAGGTGGCGTTCGGTGACCTCCCGCGTGCGCAGCAGACTGTCCCGGGCCGCCGCGGCGTCGACGGCCCGACCGCTGCCCGCGAGGGTCGCCATGGCCGCACCGGTCTCCGCCAGCGCTTCGGCCATCGCGTGGTGCTCGCTCTCCATGGTGTCCAGCAGACCCCGGTCGACGCCCACCGAGGCGAGCATCGGCCAGATGTGGGTGTCCTCGCCCTCGTGGTGGAGGGTGAGCTCGGTGCGCAGGTTCGCGTAGGCACGCTCCAGCGCCTGGGCGCGTGACCGGTCGCCGTCGGCCATGCCGGCCAGCGCCTGGTCGAGGCGGTCCAGGTCGCGCCGTACCGCGGCGTGGATGACCCGGTTCATCGTCAACTGCTCGGTCATGCCCGACGACCGTAGCCCTGGCCCGATCGCCGGAGCAGGGGTTCGTGCGCGCGGGAAGAAGCCCCGGAGCGGTGGGTCAGTCGGTGCCGGACTCCATCGCCGCGCGGTCGAGCAGCTCGTCGTGCTCGGAGACCTCGCCCCGGCTCGCGATCGCCTCGGCGCCGCCGGCCTCGGAGGCGTCGATGAGCCCGGTGGACGCCGCCTGCGCTGCACCGATCGCGGCATGGGTGGCGGAGCCGCCGACCATGCCGATCCGCGCGTACTGCTCCAGGCGCGCCCGGGAGTCGGCGATGTCGAGGTTGCGCATGGTCAGCTGGCCGATCCGGTCGACCGGGCCGAACGCGGAGTCCGAGGTGCGCTCCATCGACAGCTTGTCCGGGTGGTAGCTGAACGAGGAGCCGGTGGTGTCAAGGATCGAGTAGTCCTCGCCGCGGCGCAGCCGGATCGTCACCTCACCGGAGACGGCCATGCCGACCCAGCGCTGCAGCGACTCCCTGAGCATGAGCGCCTGGGGGTCCAGCCAGCGGCCCTCGTACATGAGCCGGCCCAGCCGCCGGCCCTCGGAGTGGTAAGTGGCCAGGGTGTCCTCGTTGTGGATGGCGTTGACCAGCCGCTCGTAGGCGATGTGCAGCAGTGCCATGCCGGGTGCTTCGTAGATGCCGCGGCTCTTGGCCTCGATGATCCGGTTCTCGATCTGGTCGGACATGCCCAGGCCGTGCCGGCCGCCGATCGCGTTGGCTGCCATCACGAGGTCCACGGCGGAGTCGAACTCCTTGCCGTCGATGGTGACCGGCCGGCCCTGCTCGAAGCCGATCGCCACCGTCTCCGGCTCGATCGACACCGCCGGGTCCCAGAACCGCACGCCCATGATGGGCTCGACGGTCTCGATGCCGGTGTCCAGGTGCTCGAGGGTCTTGGCCTCGTGGGTGGCGCCCCAGATGTTGGCGTCGGTGGAGTAGGCCTTCTCCGCGCTGTCGCGGTAGGGCAGGTCGTGGGCGACCAGCCACTCCGACATCTCCTTGCGCCCGCCGAGCTCGGTGACGAAGTCGGCGTCCAGCCACGGCTTGTAGATCCGCAGCCCGGGGTTGGCCAGCAGCCCGTACCGGTAGAACCGCTCGATGTCGTTGCCCTTGTAGGTGGAGCCGTCGCCCCAGATCTGGACGTCGTCCGCGAGCATCGCGCGCACCAGCAGCGTGCCGGTGACCGCGCGGCCGAGCGGCGTGGTGTTGAAGTAGCTGCGCCCGCCCGAGCGGATGTGGAAGGCGCCGCAGGTCAGCGCGGCCAGGCCCTCCTCGACCAGCGCGGCGCGGCAGTCGACCAGCCGCGCGAGCTCAGCGCCGTAGGCGGTGGCCCGGCCGGGCACCGAGCCGATGTCGGGCTCGTCGTACTGCCCGATGTCGGCGGTGTAGGTGCAGGGGACGGCGCCCTTGTCGCGCATCCACGCGACCGCCACCGACGTGTCGAGACCGCCGGAGAACGCGATGCCGACGCGTTCGTCGACCGGGAGAGACGTGAGCACCTTGGACACGAGCACAAGTATTCACGACTCTGCATGACCATGCAGCACTGGGTCCGACGGTCAGCGGGGCAGCGCGTTGTACGCCGCCGTCACCGCCTCGCGGACGGCGCCGGACAGGGGACGCAGGACGGCGTCCCGGCGGGCGGCCTGCGCCTGGTTGACCGCGCCGCCCGGCGCGTCGGCCATGGCCAGGTCGAGGACGGCGGCCACGCGCAGGGCCCGGCCCAGGATGGCCAGGGCGAGTGGGTCGTGGTCGTCGGGCAGCCCCGGCGCCGGCTTCGGGCGGGCCAGGCCGGCGAGCAGCTCGGGCACCTCGGGGTGCCAGCGCGCGAGGTCGAGCTCGGCCAGCGTCCGGGCGGAGTCGGTGACGGCGAGGTCGAGGGCGCCGGCCGCGGCGCGCAGCGTGCCCTCGACCGGCGGGGGCGGCGGGGCGATGCCGTCCAGCGGGAACGCCGTCCACTGCAGGACCTCGGGGCCCAGCGGCTCGGGGATCATGACGACCCGGTCGCCGACGGCGGCCTGCCCCACCTCCAGCGCGACCGGTGCCAGTCCCGGCACCGCGGGCAGGCCGCGGACGTCGCCGGGGGCGGGGAGCACCAGCCGCAGCCGGCGTTCGCCCAGGCCGCGCAGCGCGGCGAGCGCCTCGCCCAGGGGGACGGCGCCGTCGGTGCCCGGCAGCCCGCTCACCCGGTGGGCGGTGTCGCCGGTGACGGCGTCGAGGGCCTCGTCGAAGGAGGTGCGGCCGGTGAGCCAGGCGGTGGCCCACACCGCGAGACGGCCGGCGGGGAAGTCGTGCACCGGGCGAGGCTACGTCGGCGGCGCGTCGTCCCGCCGGGGTGCGCGGCGTGCGCCGTCCCACGTCCGGCCCCCGGCTCTGCCAGACTCCGGCCATGGCTGCGTGGCTGCTCTGGTTGATCGCCGCCGGCCTGTTCGCCGGCGGCGAGGTGTTCACCCTCGACCTGGTCCTGCTGATGTTCGCCGGCGGCGCGCTCGGCGGGATGGCCGTCGCGCTCGCCGGGGGCGCGGTGGCGTTCCAGCTGCTCGCCTTCATCGCCGTCTCGCTGGCACTGCTCGCCGTCGTCCGGCCGATCGCCAAGCGGCACCTGACCGAGCGCACGCCCCTCCAGCTGGACGGCGTGGACGTGCTCGTCGGCCGCACGGCCACGGTGACCCGCGCGGTCGACGCCGCCGGTGGCCGGATTCGCATGGGCGCCGACGAGTGGTCGGCCCGCACCCAGTACGAGGGCGAGGCCTACGCCGTCGGCACGACCGTCCGCATCCTGCAGATCCAGGGCGCGACGGCGGTCGTGGGGGACGCCCTGGAGTGAACGAGCGGCCGGCCGCGTGACCGGCGCTGCGGGACGTGAAAGGGTCGGCCCCGACCGCCCCCGACGAAGGAGTCTCCCGTGGACGCCGCTCTGATCGCCCTGATCGTCGTCGCCCTGCTCTTGATCTTCGTGCTCGCCAAGAGCGTGACCATCGTGCCGCAGGCCCAGGCCAAGGTCATCGAGCGGCTGGGCCGCTACAGCCGGACGCTCACGCCCGGTCTGTCGATCCTGGTGCCCTTCGTCGACCGCGTGCGCGCGACCATCGACCTGCGCGAGCAGGTCATCTCCTTCCCGCCCCAGCCGGTGATCACCGCCGACAACCTGCAGGTCGGCATCGACACGGTCCTGTACTTCCAGGTCACCGACCCGAAGCTGGCCGTCTACGGGATCGCGAACTACATCACCGGCATGGAGCAGCTGACCACCACGACGCTGCGCAACGTGGTCGGCGGACTCAACCTCGAGGGTGCGCTGACCGGCCGCGACGGCATCAACAGCCAGCTGCGCGAGGTGCTCGACGGGACCACCGGACCCTGGGGGCTTCGGGTCGCCCGCGTCGAGATCAAGGCGATCGACCCGCCGGCCTCCATCCAGGACTCGATGGAGAAGCAGATGCGCGCCGACCGCGACAAGCGCGCCATCATCCTGACCGCCGAGGGTGCCCGGCAGTCGGCCATCACCACCGCCGAGGGCGAGAAGGCCTCGGCCATCCTCTCCGCGGAGGGGCGCAAGCAGGCGGCGATCCTCGAGGCCGAGGCCGAGCGGCAGAGCCGGATCCTGCGCGCCGAAGGTGAGCGGGCGGCGCTCTTCCTGCAGGCCCAGGGTCAGGCCAAGTCGATCGAGACGGTGTTCCAGGCCATCCACGACGGCAAGCCCGACCAGGGACTGCTGGCCTACCAGTACCTGCAGACGCTGCCGCAGATCGCGCAGGGCGACGCCAACAAGATGTGGATCGTCCCCAGCGAGTTCAGCAAGGCGCTCGAGGGGCTGGCCAGCCTCGGCGGCGCCGAGGGCGGCAAGTCCTGGATGGACGTCGAGCCGTCGGCCGACGGGCGCACCGCTCCTCCCGAGGGCGGCATCGACACGAGCAGCTGGTTCGAGTCGCAGCTCCCGCGGGCCGCCGACCAGCCCGAGGCGAAGATCGAGATGACGAGCATCAGCGACTCCACACCCGCCGTGCCCGCGCCGCCGCCGTTGTCGCAGCTCACCCGGGACGTGCGGGACAGCGGGCCGGCCGCCGATCCCGCCGTCCGCGAGCAGTTCGCCGCGGACGACGACGGCACCCGCCCGCCGCAGGGCTGAACCGGCCCGTCGCAGGGTGGGCCGGTCGCGCGGCCCCGGGTGACGAACCGTCGGGAGCCCAGGACCGCCGCGGTCCTGGGCTCCTGCCGTGCCCGGGCCGGCGCGCTCCGGGACTCAGCAACCGCCCGGCCCGGGCGGGCGCGCCGACGACGCCGGCGCCGTCAGGGGGTCGACGGGCAGCCGGGTGCGCCCGGACGCCGTCGCCACGGCCAGACCCTCGCGCGCCCAGTACTCGAAGCCCCCGAGCATCTCCTGCACGTGCCGGTAGCCGGCCCGCGCCAGCGTGAACGCTCCGCGGGTCGAGCCGTTGCAACCCGGACCCCAGCAGTAGACGACCAGGTGCGGGTCGTCCTGCGGTGCCGGCAGCTCGATCAGCCGCGCCTCCAGCTCGGGCAGCGGCAGGTGGCGGGCGCCGGGCACGTGGCCCTGGTCCCAGGCGGCTCGGCTGCGCACGTCGAGCACGAGCAGGTCCGCACCGGTACCACGTGCGGCGGCGACGTCGGAGGGATCGGTCCCGAAGCGCAGCCGGGCAGAGAAGTGGGCGACGGCGTCCTGGTCCGCTGCGGTGGTCATGTGCCCACCCTCGCCGGGACGGAGCGCCGGCACGAGTGGCCGGGTTGCCAGATGTCGCAGCGGATCTGCCTCCCGGCACGGCTGCGGCCCGGGACCAAGAGGTCGCGGGCCGCGGCCGTGCCGGTGGCTACTCAGTCCTTGAGCAGGCCCTCGCGCAGCTTGGCCAGCGTCTGGGACAGGAGTCGGGACACGTGCATCTGCGAGATGCCGATGTCGGCGGCGATCTGCGACTGCGTCATGTTGCCGAAGAACCGCAGGATCAGGATGCGGCGCTCGCGGGCCGGGATGGTGGCCAGCAGCGGCTGCAGCGACTCCCGGTACTCCACGCCCTCGAGCGCGGCGTCCTCCTCGCCGAGGGTGGCGGCCAGAGTGGGGGAGTCGTCGTCGCCGGAGAGCCGTTCGTCCAGCGAGCTGCTGCGGTAGGCGTTGGCGACGGCGAGGCCCTCGAGGACCTCCTCGCGCGGGATGCCCAGGTGCTGCGCGAGCTCGCTCGGCGTGGGCGCGCGGCCGTTCTTCTGCGCCAGCTCCCCGACCGCCGCGTTGAGCGACAGGTGCAGCTCCTGCAGCCGGCGCGGCACGCGCACCGACCAGCCCTGGTCGCGGAAGTGCCGCTTGATCTCCCCGGTGATCGTCGGCACCGCGAAGGAGAGGAACTCCACGCCGCGGGTCGGGTCGAACCGGTCGATCGCGGCGATCAGACCCAGCGTGCCGACCTGCAGCAGGTCGTCGAAGGGCTCGCCACGGTTGCTGAACCGGCGGGCGAAGTGCCGGACCAGCGGCAGGTGCTCCTCGACGAGGATCTCCCGCAGCCGCTCCCGGCGCGGGTCGTCCTTCTCCAGCGTGGCCAGCTCGGCGAACAGCGGCGCGGTGCGCTGGGCCCGGCGCCGGTTGTCCGAGATCGGCGGAGCATCCTCGGTGGGAGGGGACTCCTCGGCGGCCACACTGTTGGCCGCCACATTCTCGACGGCCGCACTCTCGACGGCCTCGCTCTCGACGGCCTCACTCTCGACGGCCTCGCCCTCGGCGGGTGTCTCGGCCACGGCCGGGAGCTCCGCTACGGGGAGGTCGGCGGCGTCGGGCCGGGCGCCGGTCGCCACATCCACCTCCGGCGCCTCCCGCGGCTCGGGTGTGACGCCGTCCCGTGAATCCACCCTGATCCCCGCGGGGTCGGTGGCGGGAGACCGGGTCATCGGGCCACCGAGAGGTTCTGCCCCGCCCCGCCCGTGAGCTCGGCGGGACGCTGACCCGGCAGGAACTTGTCCATGGTGATCACGGCGACCGGTGCGGTCGAGCCATCCCCGCCGGGGACCTGACCCTGCGTGGCGGGCCGGCCCTCGACCGCGTCGACCAGCGTGGCCAGCACCGCCCACCCGAATCCGTCCCGCGGCACGTCGACGCCCTCGGTGGTGGGCACCCAGGCCTCGATGTGCAGCCCGGAGCGCGTGGTCTCGAAGACCACCGTCAGCGGCGCGTCGCCCGCGACGACGCTGGCGAGCGTCGCGCAGGCCTCGTCGACGGCGAGGCGGAGGTCCTCGACGCTGTCCAGGTCGTAGTCCATCCGGATGGCGAGGTCACCGGCCATCGCCCGGACCGCCGGGAGCTGCATGGGGGTGATGGGCACCCGCAGCTCCAGCCGTTCCGCACGCCGCCCGTCCTGCGCGAGGGCACCCCTCGAGTCCACCATCCGCTATCCGCTCCTTCGTCCCGGCGCACTCGGCTGTCGAGCCGCACGGTGTCCATCCTGCCCCGCCGCCCCCGGTGGGGGCCGACAGGCCCTCGGCGGGCGAGAGCCGACGGGTTCTACTACCACCGCAGGAACCGGCCGAAACGTGCGCTGCCCCGCCCGTGCGGGGTCGACACGGCGCGGTTGCCGAGGTCGAGGGCCTGTTGTTCCCTGGCCATGGATGAGCACCGACCAGGGGAGTCTGTCAACCCCTCCGGACGCCCTCGGGCCGGAGGGGGCCGCTGCGCTGCTCGCGGGCATGGAGACGGCGCCGGCAGCGATCTACTGCGTGGGCGGTGCGGGGCGGACGATCTGGGCCAACGCCAGCGCCCGCCGCCTGGGCGCCGACCTCGACCGGCTGCCGCCCGTCGACGGCCGGCCCCTGGCCGGGGTGGTGGACGCGGTGACCGGCACGGGCCGGGCCGACACGCTCCGCGGCCCGCTGGGGCAGGACGGGCCCTCGGTGACCGTCGTCGTCCGGGCCATGTCCTTCGCGGGTGAACGCGGCGCGATGGCCGTCATCGAGCACGACGACCCGGACGCCGTGCCCTGGCCGTTGCCCGCCGCGCACGCCGTGGAGGCCGCCCAGTCCTCGCTCCTGCCGCCGTTCCTCCCGATGCTGCCCGACCTGGCCCTGGCGGGCAGCTACCACCAGGCGACCTCGGTGCGGGCTGCCGGCGGTGACTGGTACGACGCGGTCCCGCTGGGCGACGGGAAGGTCGCCCTCGTCGTGGGGGATGCGGTGGGCCACGGCGTCGCCGCCGCGGGTGCGATGAGCCGGCTGCGCGGCGCCATGCGCTCGACGGCGTTGCGCGATCCGTCCCCGCCGGCGGTCCTGGCCGATCTGGACGCCTTCGCGGCTCCGATGGACGACGTCGAGGGCGCGTCGGTGTTCTACGGCGTGCTCGACTCCGCCACCGGCGCGCTGTCCTACACCACGGCCGGGCACCCGGCCCCTCTCGTCGTCCGACGGGACGGCAGCGCCTCCTTCCTCCCGGTGACGCCGCGTCCGCCACTGGGCAGCATGCCCGGCGCGGAGACGCCGGTGCACGGGTACGAGCTCGCCCAGGGCGCCACCCTCGTGCTGTTCTCCAACGGGGCGCTCGCCGGGGGCGGCAGCGACTACGCGGTCGCGCTGGACCGGCTGGTCGCCGCTTCGCGGGAGGTGCTGGGCCGGCCGGGTGCGGGTGACCCGGGAACCGCCTCCGGGCTGGCCGTGGAGATCGCCGAGCTGGTCCGGCCGCCGCACGACTGGCCCGACGACGTCGCCGTGCTGGTGGCCCACCGTCGCGAGATCGCCCTGGAGCCGTTGCAGCTGGACCTCGTGGCCGTGCCCGCGTCGCTGCCGGGGGTGCGGCGCCGGCTCAGCGCGTGGCTGACCGAGCTGGGCATGGGGGAGAACGACCGGGTCGGCGTGATGGCCGCCGTCGGTGAGGCCTGCGCCAACGCCGCCGAGCACGCCTACCGCGGCACGGAGCCGGGCCCCATGTCGGTGCGGGCGGAGGTCGACGCGGACGGGGTGCTGTCGGTCACCATCCACGACGACGGGACCTGGCGGGCGCCGGACCGCGATCCGGGCGACCGCGGCCGAGGGCTGCTGATCATGCGTCAGCTCGTCGACAGCGTCTCGCTGGACGACCGGAACGGCACGACGGTGACGCTGTCGATGCGCCTGCGACGCAGCCCGGAGCCCGAGCCGTCGTCGGCGGCCGGTGCCGACGGCGCCACCGTCGTCGTCGACCGGGACGGCCCGCGGCCGGTCGTCCGCGCCACCGGAGCGGTGGACGAGTCGTGCGCCGGACAGCTGCGGATACGCCTCCTGGAGGCCAGCCACGGCGGCACCGTGCAGGTCGAACTGGACCTGCACGAGGTGACGCTGTTCAGCAGCGCCGCGGTGCGCGTCGTCCTCGCGATGGCGCGGATCGCGCGGGACGAGGGGTGGCGGCTGATCGTGCACGCCGCCGAGAGCGGCGTGACCCGCTCCGTGCTGGAGGTCAGCGGCCTCGGCGGCCTCGTCGACCTCCGCTGACGGGTGACCGCGCGCCCGCCCGGGTTTGCGCGCCGGTCCCCGTGCTCATCCTCCGGCGGTGAGACTGCGGCGGAGCGACGTGAACGGACCCGGCTACGGACGTCGTCGGGCAGGGCGGGGCTTCGCCTACTACGACACCGACGGCGCGCTGGTCAGGGACGAGCGGCTCGACCGGATCCGCGGCCTGGCCATCCCCCCGGCCTGGCGGGACGTCTGGATCTGCCCGTGGCCCAACGGCCACATCCAGGCCACCGGTGTCGACGCGGCCGGGCGGCGGCAGTACCGGTACCACGACCAGTGGCGGGTGCGCCGGGACGCCGAGAAGCACGAGCGGGTGCTGGAGATCGCCCGCCAGCTGCCGGACGTCCGGGACGAGGTGACCGCCGCGCTGCGCACCCGGGGACTCAACCGCGAGCGGGTCCTGGCGACGGCCATCCGGCTGCTCGACCTGGGCGCCTTCCGCGTCGGCAGCGAGCAGTACGCCGAGGAGAACGGCACGTACGGGTTGGCCACGCTGCGCCGGGAGCACGTCCGGGTGCGGGGGGAGCGGACGTTCTTCTCCTACACCGCCAAGGGCGGCATCGAGCGCGAGGTGGAGCTCACCGACCGTCCCACGGCCACCGTCGTCCGCCAGCTGCTCGACCGCCCCGAGGGAACGGGGGAGGAGCTGCTGGCCTACCAGGTCGAGGACGGCACCTGGCGGGACGTGACCAGCTCCGAGATCAACGCCTACCTCAAGGAGATCAGCGGGGCGGAGATCACCGCCAAGGACTTCCGGACCTGGAACGCCACGGTACTGATGGCGGCGCAGCTGGCCGAGGCGGCGCGGCCGACGTCGCGCACCGCCCGCAAGAAGATCGTCAGCGCCGCCTACAAGCAGGTGAGCGAGCAGCTGGGCAACACCCCGGCCGTGTGCAAGGCCAGCTACGTGGACCCGCGGGTGGTCGACCGGTTCGAGCACGGTGAGACCGTGGCCGAGGCCCTGCGGGAGGCGGCGGAGGCAGAGGCGGACCGGGATGCCCAGCGGCTCCTGGAGCAGGCGGTCTGCCAGCTGCTGTCGGCCTGAGACGGGACGAGGGCCCCCCGGCGAACCGGGAGGCCCTCGTCCGGCCCCCTGCAGGGCCCCGCCGCGAGCTAGCGAGCGGTGGGGGGCAGGGGGTCCTTCTTCAGCGTGCGGTGCTGTCGGCGATCGTGAACAGGTCGATCAGACCGGTCACCTCGAGCGGCCGCGTGACGGCACGGGTCGTGGCGATGAGGCGCAGGGCGACCTCACGGCTGCGGGCGGACTTCTGGGTCTCGACGAGCACGGCCAGGCCGGCAGAGCCCAGGAACTGGACCCCGGACAGGTCGATCACCAGCTCGCGCGGGGACTGCTCGAGCTGGCTGTCCAGCGTCGAACGCAGCACCGGAGCGGTGAAGGTGTCCACCTCGCCGACGACCTTCACCGTCACCACGCCGTCCTCATCGGTGGAGGTGGAGAGCGTGATCACGTCGTCGAAGGGTGCCTCGGTGCCTTCGCTCGACACGTCGGGCTGCCCCTCGGCGGGCAGGTCGGAAGTGGTCACGGACGGTGCTCCTCTCGGCGGCGGCGCGGCGGCGCACCGCCCGGTCAATCTACCGCTGACGCGTCGCGGGGTATGGATCACCCCGGTTCCGCGCGTGGTCGACGCGGCCGGAACGGGCCCTCGTGGGACCTGCTCCGGAGCGGCTGCCTGCTCAACCGCTGACTCAACGTAGACAACCGGACGCGGACGCGCCAACCCGCCCGGCAAGATCGCGGTGCCGGACCGCGTCCGCCCGGGCGGGTGGGAAGAGCTGAGCCGGTCAGCCGTCGGTGATGTGGACGGCCGACTCCTCGGGGCCCTCGCCGCCGATCACCGCGTCGCCCGTCGCCTCCATGTCGTCCGCCGTGCGGTTGGTGCCCGAGTCGCTGTCGGGCGTGGTGTTGAGGTCCTGCTCGAGCTGCACGTCGGCGCGCTGCGGGTCCTCGGCCGGGCGGACGTCGGGACCGTCGTCGGGGAGCTCGCGGTCCAGCCGGCCGGTGAGCGACTCGCCGTCGGCCTGCTCGGACGCGGTGGTGCCGAAGTCGGTGGTGGCGGTGGGCCGCTCACCGGGCAGCGCCTCGAACTGGGGATCCTCGGCGCGCTGCATGGTGGGGGAGTCGTCCTGCGCCACCTCAGGGATGCCGTCGTCCTCGGGGAAGATGTCCCGGGCGGTCTGCCCCTCGGTCTGCGTGGTGCCGTCGGTCGTGCCGGGGTCGGTCATGCGGTTCTCCGTTCGTCGGGCGGGTGCACCCGCTCTCGTCGTCCCCGGGGGGACCGGGAGCCGGTCCGTGCGGACCGGCGTCGGACCACGGCCCTACCCGTGGCCTCCGTCGCCATGCCTCGGTGTGCGCTCGCGCACGGTCGGGCGTGGCGGGTTCGCCCGGGCGGCGCGCGGGTAGCGCGCGCCCATGGCGATCGCAGACGAGGTGCAGCGGATCGGGGCCCCGGTCCGACGGTGGGCCCGCACGCAGAAGCGGGAGTACACCGACGGCGAGCCGCGTCCGCTCGCCGCGGACCTCGGCGCGATGGGTGTCTACGTCGGCCTGGTGTCGGCGGCCGCCGCGGCGGTGCGCGTCTCCGGCAGGGAGCTGCCCGATCGGATCCCGCTGGGCGACGCCGCCCTGCTGACGGTGGCCACCTTCCGGCTGGCGAGGCGGATCGCCAAGGACCCGGTGACCGCGCCGCTGCGGGCGCCCTTCGTCCGCTTCGAGGGCCCGTCCGGGCACGCGGAGGTCGCCGAGGAGGTCCGCGAGCACGGTGGTGCGAAGCACGCCGTGGGGGAGCTGCTGACCTGCCCGTTCTGCCTGGCCCAGTGGGTCGGCACCGGTTTCGTGTTCGGCTACGTCAGCGCGCCGAGGGCCACCCGGCTGGCCGCGCTGACCATGACCATGGTGGCCGGCTCCGACGTCCTCCAGTTCGTCTACGACGCCATCCAGAACGGCATCCTCACCGGCTCCATCGAGGACGACGAGCCGCAGGGCGTGGACGCGGGCGGGCAGTGACGGCACCCGTCCCCTGAGCCGCCGGGCGTGTCGGGCGTGTCCCGCCGTGTCCTCCGACCGGGGGAGGCGGCGTGTCCGCCGACCTGCCGCCGGTGGCCCCGCGCCCCTATCGTGTGATCTTGACCCGGTCGTGGGTCGGTCGGGGCTCCCGTCGGGGACCACTCGGGAAGGGGCGGCATGCGATCGATCTGGCGCGGGGCCGTGTCCTTCGGGCTGGTCAGCATCGGGGTGAAGCTGTACTCCGCCACCGAGGACAAGGACATCCGCTTCCACCAGGTGCACGCCGCCGACGGTGGCCGGGTGAAGTACAAGCGCGTCTGCTCGATCGACGGCGAGGAGGTCGAGTACCGCGACATCGCCAAGGGCTACGAGCTGCCCGACGGCCAGGTGGTGATCCTGACCGACGAGGACTTCGACGAGCTGCCCCTGAGCACCCGGCGCGAGATCGAGGTGCTGCAGTTCGTCGACCAGGCCGAGATCGACCCCATCCAGTTCGAGAAGACCTACTACCTGGAGCCCGACGGCCCGGCGACGCGCCCCTACGTGCTGCTGCGCGACGCCCTGGAGAACGCCGGCCAGGTGGCGATCACCAAGATCGCGATCCGCCAGCGCGAGTCCCTGGCGGCGATGCGCGTCCGGGACGGCATCCTCGTGCTGCACACCATGCGGTGGCCCGACGAGATCCGCCGTCCCGACTTCGCGTTCCTCGACGAGGACGTCTCCGTGCGGCCGCAGGAACTGCAGATGGCCGAGGCGCTGATCTCGTCGATGTCGGGCGCGTTCGACCCGACCGAGTTCACCGACGACTACCGCGAGGCGATGACCGCGCTGCTGGAGGCCAAGCAGAGCGGCGGCGACGTGCAGCAGCCACCGGAGGTCCCCGACGACGGCGCCGCGGTGGTCGACCTGATGAGCGCGCTGCGGCGCAGCGTCGAGCGGGCCCGCGGCGGCTCCGCGGGTGCCGACGACGCCGCTGCGGCGGACGACGCGGCCGCGGAGGAGAAGCCGGCCAAGAAGACCCCGGCCAAGCGGGCGCCGGCGAAGAAGGCGGCGGCCGCGAAGGCGCCCGCCGAGAAGCCGGCCGCGAAGTCGCCCGCGGCGAAGAAGCCGACCGCCGCCAAGAAGACGACGGCCGCGAAGACCGCGGCCACGAAGAGTGCGAGCGCCGACAAGCCACCGGCCAAGCGCGCCCGCCGCAGCGCCTGACGTGCCCGGGCGCCCGCGCGGCCGGCAGGACGACCCGCTCGCCGAGTACCGCGCCAAGCGCGATCCGGCGCGGACGGCCGAACCCGTGCCCGCGGCCGGGCAGCCGCTGCCCGTGGGCGACGGCGACACCTTCGTCGTCCACGAGCACCACACGCCCCGCGGCCGGGCGGGCGAGCGCGTGCACTGGGACCTGCGGCTGGAGCGCGACGGCGTCCTGAAGAGCTGGGCGGTGCCGAAGGGGCCGCCGACCGAGCAGGGGCCCCGCAGGCTCGCCGTCGCCACCGAGGACCACCCGCTGGAGTACGCGTCGTTCTCCGGGACCATCGCCGCCGGCGAGTACGGCGGCGGAGAGGTGACCATCTGGGACGCCGGGCGCTACGCCACGGAGAAGTGGGCCGACGACCACATCACCGTCACCTTCGACGGCCGTCGGCTGACCGGCCGCTACGTCATCTACCGGCTGGCCGACGGCACCTGGAACGTCCGCAGGCTCGACGCGACGCCGTCCCCGCAGCCGTCCCCGGAGGCGTCGCCGGGCCCTGCGCCGACCCCCCTGCCGATGCTCGCCACCGCGGGAGTCCTGCCCCCGCCGGAGGAGGACGACCGCTGGGGCTACGAGTTCAAGTGGGACGGCGTCCGGGCGGTGGCCGCCGTGCACCGGGGCGCCCTGGTCCTCACCTCGCGCAAGGGCGCGGAGATCACCGTCCGCTATCCGGAGGTGGGCCGGCTGCCCGCCGCCCTGGCCGGGCACGACGCCGTGGTCGACGGCGAGATCGTGCTCATGGACGCCGACGGCCGCCCCGACTTCGGCGCCCTGCAGAACCGCATGCACCGCACCGGTCCCGAGGTGCCCCGCATGGCCGCGGCACGCCCGGTCAGCTTCCTCGTCTTCGACCTGCTGTCCTGGGACGGCGAGGACCTCACGACCCGCCCGTACGCCGAGCGCCGGGCACGGCTCGACGGCCTCGGTCTCGCCGGTCACCGCTGGGTGGCCACCCCGTGGTTCACCGGCGGCGGGGCGGGCGTGCTGGCGGCGAGCGAGGAGAACGGGCTCGAGGGCGTCGTCGCCAAGCGGCTGGACTCCCCGTACCGGCCGGGACTGCGCAGCCCCGACTGGCGCAAGCTCAAGAACGTCCGCACCCAGGCGGTGGTCGTGGGCGGCTGGCGGCCCGGTCAGGGCCGGCGGGCCGGCGGCATCGGCTCCCTGCTGGTCGGCGTCCCCGACGACGAGGGCCGGCTGGTCTACGTCGGCCACGTGGGCACCGGCTTCAGCGCCCAGCACCTGGCCGACCTCGGGCGCACGCTCACCCCCCGCACGACGTCGCCCTTCGCCGGCACGCTGCCGCGGGAGGTGACGCGGGACGCGCACTGGGTCGAGCCGGACCTGGTCGGCGAGGTGGCCTACGCGGTGTGGACGGCCGACAACCGGCTGCGGCACCCGTCGTGGAAGGGCGTGCGGGACGACCTGGAGCCCGACGACGTGGTGGTCGAGCCGTGAGCGGCTCCGTGATCGACCGCCCCCGGCGGATGCGGGACGGACCATGAGCCCGGCGAAGCAGCGGGTGGAGATCGACGGCCGCACGCTGTCGGTGTCGAACCTGGAGAAGGTGCTCTTCCCCGAGGTGGGGTTCACCAAGGCGCAGGTCATCGACTACTACGTCCGGATCGCGCCGGTGCTGCTGCCGCACGTCGCGGGCCGGCCGGTCACGTTCACCCGCTGGCCCGACGGCGTCGAGGGGCAGACCTTCTTCGAGAAGAACAGCGCCCGGCACGCCCCCGAGTGGGTCCGGCGGGTGACCATCCCGAGCCCGGGCAGCTCCCGCGGGCGGGAGACCCTGGACATGGTGATCCTCGAGTCGACCGCCGACCTGGCCTGGGCGGCCAACCTGGCCGCGCTCGAGGTGCACGTGCCGCAGTGGCGGGTGGACGACGACGGGCAGCCGGCGCTCCCCGACCTCCTGGTCCTCGATCTCGACCCCGGACAGGAAACGGGCATCGCCGAGTGCTGCGCCGTCGCCGAGCGGCTCGGGCAGCGGCTGGAGGCCGACGGGCTGGACCCGGTGGTCAAGACCTCGGGGTCCAAGGGCATGCAGGTGTACGCGCCGATCGAGGCCCCGGCCGACCGCGAGCACCCCAGCCGGTACGCGAAGCAGCTGGCCCAGGAACTGTCGGCGGAGACGCCCGACGACGTCGTGTGGCGCATGGAGAAGGCGCTGCGCCCGGGCAAGGTGCTCATCGACTGGAGCCAGAACAACCCGGCCAAGACCACCGTGGCGCCGTACTCGCTGCGGGCGCGGGTCGGTGCGACGGTGTCCACGCCGATCGGGTGGGACGAGGTGGACGCGGTGCGCGACGGATCGCTGGACCCGGCGGCGCTGCGGTTCACCACCGACGACGTCCTGGCCCGGGTCGAGGAGTACGGCGACCTCTTCGACGTCGCCGGTGCCACCCGGGCCCCGCTGCCGGAGGGCTGAGCGGGCCTGGGTCCCCGGTCTGGGACGATTCCCGCCATGTCCGCCGCCGACCCGTTCGACCCCAGCACCAACGACGTCGGGCGGCTGGTCGTCCGCTGCCCCGACCGGCCGGGCATCGTGCACCTGCTCAGCGGCCTGCTGACCGAGGCCGGCGCGAACATCACCGACTCCCAGCAGCACTCCTCCGATCCCAGCGGGGGCACCTTCACCCTGCGGCTGGAGTTCGTGCTGGCCGGACTGGCCGACCGCCGGGCCGGGCTCGAGGACCGGCTGGCCGCGGTGGCGGGGGAGTGGCAGCTCACCTGGCGGCTCACCGAGGCCGCGCACCGCCCGACCGTGGCGGTGTTCGTCAGCAGGGCCGACCACGTCCTGCAGGAGCTGATCTACCGCGTCCGGGCGGGCGACCTGCGGGCCGACATCGTCGCCGTCCTCTCCAACCACCCCGACCTGGCGCCGGTCGCGGCCGCCGCGGGCATCCCGTTCCACCACGTCCCGATGACGCCGGCGACCAAGGCCGAGGCCGAGGCCCGCGCCCTGGAGCTCATCGGCGACGTCGACCTCGTCGTGCTCGCCCGCTACATGCAGATCGTGTCGGCCGACTTCTGCAGCCGCTTCCCGGAGCGGCTGATCAACATCCACCACAGCTTCCTGCCGGCGTTCGTGGGCGCGAACCCCTACCAGGCCGCGCACGACCGCGGGGTGAAGCTGATCGGGGCGACGGCGCACTACGTGACCCCGGAGCTCGATGCCGGCCCGATCATCGAGCAGGAGGTCGCGCGGGTGGACCACCGCGCGACGGTCGAGGACATGCGCAGGGTGGGCCGTTACGTCGAGCGGCAGGTGCTGGCCCAGGCGGTGACCTGGCACGTGGAGGACCGCGTGATCGTGGAAGGCCCGCGAACCATCGTCTTCACCTGATCGTGGCCGGGAGTACATATCCTTGATTGGACTAGTTCAAAACAAGGCGGCAGAGTGGCCCCCGATGGAGACGACGTGGGCGCCCCGGTTGCGCGAGGCGGGCCTGCGGGTCACCCGACCGCGGCTGGCCGTGCTCGACGTCCTCTCCGCCCAGCCCCACGCCGATGCCCTCGTCACCGGAGGGCTCGCCCGCCGGATCGAACCCGCCGGTGCGCCCGCGCTCTTCGAGCTGCGGGTGGGTGACAACCACCACCACCCGGTCTGCCGCTCGTGCGGCGCCGTCGCCGATGTCGACTGCGCCGTCGGTGGGGCCCCCTGCCTGACCCCCTCGGATGCGACCGGCTTCGTCGTCGACGCGGCCGAGGTCGTGTTCTGGGGCTCGTGTCGTGCCTGCCAGGGCGGGGCAGCAGCAGGAGCAGTGCAGTCCGAAGCGCAGGACATCCGAGGAGGAACACCCGCATGACCGACGTCTCATCGCAGGGCCCGGCTCCCAGCGAGGCCCACCGCGCCGTCCTGACCAACCGTCAGGGCCACCCGGTCTACGACAACCAGAACCAGCGGACGGTGGGCTCCCGCGGCCCCGCCACCCTGGAGAACTACCAGTTCCTGGAGAAGATCAGCCACTTCGACCGGGAGCGCATCCCGGAGCGCGTCGTGCACGCCCGCGGGGCCACCGCCTTCGGGGTCTTCGTGGCCGACGGCACCGTCGGCGACGAGCCGATCAGCACGTACACCCGCGCGAAGCTCTTCCAGGAGAAGGGCAAGGAGACCGAGGTCGCCGTCCGCTTCTCCACCGTGGCCGGTGGCCGGGATTCTTCGGAGGCGGCGCGCGACCCGCGCGGCTTCGCGGTGAAGTTCTACACCGAGGACGGCAACTGGGACCTCGTCGGCAACAACCTGGGCGTCTTCTTCATCCGGGACGCCATCAAGTTCCCCGACTTCATCCACTCGCAGAAGCCCGACCCGGTCACCTTCGACCGGCAGGTCGCCAACCGGGTGTTCGACTTCGCCTCGCAGACGCCGGAGTCGATCCACATGTTCACGCTGGTCTTCAGCCCGCGCGGGCTGCCGGCGAACTACCGCACCCAGCAGGGCTTCGGCGTGAACACCTACAAGTGGGTCAACGCCCAGGGCGAGACCAAGCTCGTCAAGTACCACTGGCTGCCGAAGCAGGGCGTCAAGTCGATGACGGCCAAGGACGCCGCTGCGGTGCAGGCCAACGAGCTCGGCGCGCACACCAAGGACCTCTACGACGCCATCGGCCGCGGCGACTTCCCGTCGTGGGACCTGCACGTGCAGCTCATGGACGACCACGACCACCCGGAGCTGGACTTCGACCCGCTCGACGACACCAAGGTGTGGCCGGAGAACGAGTTCCCGCTGCGGAAGATCGGCACCATGACCCTGAACCGGGCGCCGGAGAACTTCTTCCTGGAGAACGAGCAGATCGCCTTCGGCACCGGCGTGCTGGTCGACGGCCTGGACTTCTCCGACGACAAGATGCTGGTCGGCCGGACGTTCTCCTACTCCGACACCCAGCGCTACCGGGTGGGCCCGAACTACCTGCAGCTGCCGGTCAACCAGGCCAAGAACGCCCGCGTGGCCACCAACCAGCGGGACGGCGCGATGGCCTACTCCGTGGACCTGGGCCCGGGGCAGAACCCGCACGTCAACTACGAGCCGTCGATCACCGGCGGCCTGCGCGAGGCGGCCTACCCCACGCACGACGAGCAGGGTCCGGAGATCACCGGCCGGCTGACCCGCAAGCGGATCGAGCGCACCGACGACTACACGCAGGCCGGTCAGCGCTACCTGCTGTCCGAGCAGTGGGAGAAGGACGACGTGGTGGCCAACTTCGTCGACGCGCTGTCCCAGTGCGACCGCCCGATCCAGGAGCGGATGGTCTGGCACCTGTTCATGGCCGAGGACGAGCTCGGTCAGCGGGTCGGCGAGGGCCTCGGCATCTCCGCGGACGACGTCCGGGGGCTGCCGCCGCTGCAGACGCAGACCCTCACCGAGGCCGAGCTCCAGCGGGCCGCCAACCTCGGCAAGAACGGTCCGCGCGACGTGACAGGCCTGGTCATGACGCACTGCGTGCCCAACGAGCACGTCACGGTGGCCTGACAGCAGCACGCAACACGCGGCGGGCCGCCGCCTCCGGTATCGCCCCCGGCCACGATCAGGTGACCTGATCCCAGCGCGTCCTCCCTCACGGTGTGCGGTGAGGGAGGACGCGCTGCGGTGAGGGAGGACGACGTCAGCTCGCCACGGCGGCCAGGGTCAGGGCAGCACTGCGTCTCGCCAGCCGCGCAGGGAGTTGACGACGGCCAGCCCCTCGGCCGCGACGAGGTCGGCCGGGGTGAGCCGGCGCTCGTGCAGCCGGCCCTCGGCGATCAGCCGGGCGCGTTCCACGCCGGGCAGGCAGCCGGCCGACACAGGGGGAGTCCACCAGCGGCCGTCGAGCCGGACGGCGAGGTTGGCGATCGTCGTCTCGGTCACCTCGCCCCGCGAGGACGTCAGGACGACGTCGTCGGCGTCCGGCCATCGCGCGGCGCGCTCGGTGTAGACGGCCCGCCGGGTGGTCTTGTGCCGCAGCCAGACGTCGTCGGCGTCGACCGGGTCGGGGTCCACGATCAGCCGGACGGGTGCGTCGACCCGCACCGGGGGCGGCCCGACCTCGACCTCCACCCGGCCGTCGCGGTGCAGGACCAGTCGGACGCGCGCCGGTGCGGGATCCGCGGTCACCGCCGCCAGCCGCCGGCGGACGACCTCGGGGTCGAGCGCGAACCCGGCCCAGGCTGCGGAGCCGGCCAGCCGGGCCAGGTGCCGCTCGAGGTTGCGCAGGGCGCCCCCGGGCAGGCGGGCCATCGTCTCGAACAGGCCGAACTCCTCGTACGGCCGGGCGAGGATCGCCGCCTTCGCCAGCAGCTCGGCGTGCTCGGCGTCGGCGTCGGAGGCCCAGGTGATCCCCCCGCCGGTGCCGTAGACGCCCGCGCCGGTGGCCCGCTCGACGGTGACCGTCCGGATGGCCACGTTGAACCGTGCGCGGAAGGCCTGCCCCGGGGGAGCGACCACCCCGAGGGTTCCGCAGTAGACCCCGCGCGGCTCGGGCTCCAGGGCCTGGATCAGCTGCATGGTCCGGTGCTTGGGGGCGCCGGTCACCGAGCCGGAGGGGAACAGGGCGCGGAAGACGTCGACCAGCCCGACGTCGCTCCGCGGCCGCGCGGTGACGTCGGAGGTCAGCTGCCAGACCGTCTCGTACCGCTCGGCCCGGAACAGCGCGGGGACCTCGACGCTGCCCACCTCGGCGATGCGCCCGAGGTCGTTGCGCAGCAGGTCGACGATCATCAGGTTCTCGGCGCGTTCCTTGGCGCTGGCCAGGAGCGTCCGGCGGGCGTCGTCGTCCTCTTCGGGAGTGCCGCCCCTCCGTGCGGTGCCCTTCATCGGGCGGGTGAGCAGGCGGTCGCCGGTCCAGTCGAAGAACAGCTCGGGGCTGGCGCTGGCGACGACGTGGGTGCCGATGTCCAGGTACGCCGCCCACGAGCCCCGCTGCCCGCAGGCGAGGTCGGCGTACAGCTGCTCCAGGTCGCCGGTGACCTGTGCCCGCATCCGCACGGTGAGGTTCACCTGGTACGCGTCGCCGGCCGCGATCCAGCGCCGGACGGCGGCGACGGCGTCCCGGTACCCGTCCGGCGTCCAGTCGCGCCGCCAGGGACCCGCCGCGTAGTCGCGCTCCCGGCCGGGGAGGGGAGCGACGGGAGGAACGGCGATGGCCTGCCCGCTGAGCCCGAACACGGCCAGGGGCAGGGTCTCGTCCGGGGCCCGCGGGGGCACCGCCGCGCCGGGGTCGAGCCCGGCCGCGGCCTCGTAGGCCAGGTAGCCGAAGGCCCAGGCGCCGGCGGCCGTCGCCCGCTCCACCTCGGCCAGCAGGGGGACGACGTCGGCCGGTTCGCGGGCCACCAGCACCCGGTCCGCGCCGGGGAAGGCGAGCGCCGAGCCGGTGGCCAGGTCGTCGAAGCGGCCGTGCACCCGCCCGGTCAGGCCCGGGTCACTCGCCGCCACGGGGGTGTTTGCGGTCCTGGTCGGCCAGGAACCGCTCGAACTCCGCGCCGATCTCCTCCGCGGTCGGGACCGCGCCCTCGTCGCTGAGCAGGTCGCTGTTCTCCCGCGCCGTGGTGAACGCGTCGTACTGCTGCTCGAGTGCGGCGACGACCGCGGTGTTGTCCGCCGACCGGGCGATCTGCTCGTCGACCTCCGTGCGGTGCGCCTCGGCGGCCTCGCGCAGCGACTCGACCGGCACGTGCAGGCCGGTGAGCTGCTCGAGGTGCTCGAGCAGCGTCAGGGAGGCGGCCGGGTACGTGGCCTGGGCGAGGTAGTGCGGGACGTGCACGGCCACGCCGAGGGCATCGACGCCCGCCTCTCCGAGGCGGACCTCCAGCAGCGCGGCGACGCTTCCCGGTATCCGCATCTCGCCCCAGTAGACCGGGTACTGCTCGATCAGCGCCCGGCGCGTGGCGTGCGCGGTGACCGTGACCGGGCGGGTGTGGGGCACCGGCATGGGGATGGCGTGCAGTGCGACCACCGACGTCACGCCCAGCTGCTCGACCAGCCGGCGGACGGTGGCGACGAAGCGCTCCCACTGGTAGTCGGGTTCGGCCCCGTGCAGCAGCAGGAACGGCACACCCGCGTCGTCCTCGACGGCGTAGAGCTCGATCGCCGGAGCGTGGAAGGTCTCGTATCGGTCGCCGCTGAAGGTGACGCGCGGCCGGTGGGCCCGGTAGTCGACGAGGACATCGGCGTCGAAGCGGGCGATGACCTCGTGGGGGAGCCCGGCCAGCAGGTGCGCGCCGGCCAGTGCGCCGGCGGAGGCGGCGTCGAAGTTCCCGGCGATGTCGTGCACGAGCACCAGCCCCCGGTCGCGCTCGGCCCCACCCGCCGACGCACCGCGGGCGAGGAAGCGCTCCGTCCCCGGGAGGAGCTCGACGAGATCCTCGGGTCGCTGGGTCACGTGATCATTCCTCCGTCGACGTCGAAACCACTGTCGGTGCAGCCCCACCGGGCCCGGCCGCATTCCCGCCGCCGCAGGACGGGGGGCGCCCTCAGCTCCGGACGGTCGCGCCCTCCTCATCGGAGTCCGCCGGCGGAGCGACCTGCTCCCGGGTCAGGTGCGCGCCCGTCTCGTCCTCGACGACCTGGGCCCGGGTCCCGTCGGGGTCGACCTCCGGTGACTTCCCGTCCAGCTGGTCGCGCGCGTAGCGGTAGCTGACGGCGATGAGGGCGGTCACCGGGACGGCGAGGAAGGCGCCGACGATGCCCGCGAGGCTGCTGCCCGCGGTGACGGCCAGGATGACGACGGCGGCGTGCAGGTTCAGCCCGCGGCCCTGCAGGATCGGCTGCAGGACGTTGCCCTCGATCTGCTGCACCAGCAGCACGATGCCCAGCACGATCAGCGCCGTCGTCAGGCCGCTGTCGACCAGCGCGATCAGCACCGCGAAACCGCCGGCGACGAAGGCGCCGATGATCGGGATGAAGGCACCGAAGAACGTGAGCACGGCAAGCGGCAGCACCAGCGGGACCCCGAGGATCCACAGCCCCAGGCCGATGAAGAACGCGTCGACGAACCCGACGATGGCCTGCTGGCGGATGAACTCCGAGAGCGTCGACCAGGTCTTGTAGGACAGCGCCGCGACGTGGGGGGCGGCCGGGGGGCCGGTCTGCGCGGCCAGCCAGGGCACCCAGCGGGGGCCGTCCTTGAGGAAGAAGAAGGTCAGGACGAGCGCGAGCACCAGGTTGATCAGCAGCCCACCGATCGTCGCCGCGCCGGTGACCGCGTACTGCGCGATGTTCTGGGCGTTGCCCTGGATGCTGTTGATCGCCTGGTCCACGGCGGTGCCGATCTGCTCCTCGCCGAGGTCGAACGGTGGACCGGTCAGCCACTCCTGCAGCTGCTGCAGCCCGTCGCTGACGCCGTCGGCGAGCTCCTCGACCTGCCGGACGACCGGCGGCGCGATGAGCGCGATGATGCCGATGAAGGCGGCGAGGAACGAGAGCAGCACCGACAGTGCGGCGAGGGCGGCGGGCATCCCGCGGTTGCGCAGGAACCTCGTGGGCGGCCAGAGCACGGTGCTGAACAGCAGCCCCAGGACGACAGGGAGCAGGACCACCCAGAGCTTGCCCAGGACGTAGCCGACCACGATCAGCCCGCCCACGATCAGCAGCAGCTGGCCGGAGGCGATGGCCAGGGCCCTGCTCGCCGCCTGCAGGCGCGCCCCGCGCTGGGACGTGAAGGCCGGGGCGTGGGTGCCGGGGACGACGCCGCCGCCCTCGGGCAGCTCGTCGGGCTCGCGGTCGACCGCGGGGTCCTCCCGCGGGGACTCGGCGGTGCGGCCGGGCAGGCGGATCCTCATGCGGGTGATCTCAGCACACGGGGCGCACTCCGACCGGCCGGGCGGCGATGGTCACACCCGCGTCGTAGCGTCGGGGCATGCCGAGGACCGCCACCGCCGACCGGGTCGACCGCGATGCCCTGCTGGAGTTCCTGCGACCGCGCCACAAGGCGGTGCTGATCACCCGTCGCCGTCAGGGCGGCGTGCAGCTCTCGCCGGTGACCTGCGGGGTGGACGGCGAGGGGCGCATCGTGGTGTCCACCTATCCGCAGCGGGCCAAGGTCACCAACGCCCGCCGGACGTCGGCGGTGTCGCTGTGCGTGCTGTCGGACGACTTCGACGGTCCCTGGGTCCAGGTCGACGGCGAGGCGGAGGTGCTCGACCTGCCGGAGGCGCTGGAGCCGCTGGTCGACTACTACCGGGCCATCAGCGGTGAGCACCCCGACTGGGACGGGTACCGCGCGGCCATGGTCCGGCAGGGCAAGTCGTTGCTGCGGATCACGGTGACCGGGTGGGGACCCGTCGCGACGGGTGGATTCCCGCCGGACGTGACCGACAAGCTCTGAGACTTGCTTTTGTATCCGAAAGGTGTCAGCCTTGCGGCGTGCCCTTCGTGCTCACGGTGGACCAGCGAGCCAGCCGCAGCACCCCTGACCGGGTCGCCGGCGTGCTGCGTCGCCTCGACGGCACGGTGCCCGCGGTGCTGGCCTTCGAGCGGACCGCCGGTGACGAGTTCCAGGGCGTGCTCGACGATCCGGAAGTCGTCGTCGACGTCGTCCTCGACCTGCTGCGCGAAGGCACCTGGAGCGTGGGTGTGGGGGCGGGACCGGTGCAGGTGCCGTTGCCGTCCAGCACGCGTGCCGCGGCCGGCCCGGCGTTCCTCAGTGCTCGCGGAGCGGTCGATGCGGCCAAGCAGCGGTCCGCCCGGATCGCGGTCCGCGGGGCGGCGGTGATGGACGCCGAGGACGCGCAGGCCGTGCTGAGCGCGCTGGCGATGATCTACGAGCGGCGCAGTTCCCAGGCCTGGGAAGCCATCGGCCTGGTCGAGGACGGGCGGTCGCAGGCCGAGGCCGCGGCGTCGCTCGGCATCTCCCGGCAGGCGGTCGGCCAGCGCCTGGCCGCCGGGTCGTGGGAGCTCGAGCGCGAACTCCGGCCGACCGCTGCCCGCATGCTGGCCCGGGCGGCGGGATGAACGTCGCCGCCCTCGTGCTGCTGGGCCTCACGGGCGCCGTCGGCCTGGTCCTCGCCCTCGGCGGGCGGTCGCCCGCCCCGCAGGTCCGGGCAGCCGGCATGGTGGCGCTGCTCGCGGTCACCGCGGGGACCGCCTGGGCCGGCGGCGACGCCACGGACGGCCTCCTGGGTGGCGCCGCCGTGCTGGCCGTCCTGGCCTCCGTGGCCGGTGGCGGCCCCGTGGCCGTCGGTGTGCTGCACGCCGCGGATCCGGCGGCCGTCGGCGTGGGGGGCGGTGCGCAGGACCCCGAGATCTTGCGTGGCGGCGCCTGGATCGGTGTGCTGGAACGCGCCGCGCTGACCGCGACGCTGCTGGCCGGCTGGCCCGAGGGGCTGGCCGTCGCCCTCGCGGTGAAAGGGCTGGGCCGCTTCGACGAGCTGCGCTCTCCGGCGGCGGCGGAACGGTTCATCGTCGGCACCCTGGCCAGTGCCCTGTGGGCGGCCGCCTGCGCGGGCGTGGTCGTCCTGCTGCGCGTCTGACCGGCCGCTACGCCGCGCGCGGGAGCGATCCGGCCGTGACAATGGCGGGAGTCCGTCGTCGTCAGGAGGCACCGTGTCCGAGTCGTCCACCGGGAGCGCACCGCGCAACCCCGACCTGCTCGGCGTCTACTGCAACGACCACCTGGCCGCGGCGAGGGGCGGCATCGAGCTGGTCGTCCGGATGCTCGGCCGCTGGCACGGAACCCGCTTCGAGCAGCCGCTCGAACAACTGCTGGACGAGCTGCGCGCGGAGCGGGACGGCCTGCGCGCCACGATGGCCGCACTCGGGGCACCGGTCCGCCAGTACAAGCTGCTGGCCGTCTGGATGGGGGAGAAGCTGTCCCGGGCCAAGCTCAACGGCCGGCTGGTCTCCCGGTCGCCCCTGAGCGACCTCATCGAGTTCGAGTTCATCGCGACGGCGGTGCTGGCCAAGCGCGCCGGGTTCGAGACGCTGCGCGAGCTCGCCGCGGTCGACCCGCGGATCGACGCCGGGCTGTTCGAGCGGCTGATCGACCAGGCCGACGACCAGCACACGTGGCTGGCCGAGGCCCGCCGCGAGATCGCCGCCGAGGTGTTCGGCGGCCGAGCCCAGGCCGCGAGCGACGCCGCCGACACCTGAGCCGTGCGGGCCCGCCGGGGCCCGCACTGGCACGGAGACCCGTGGCCCCCCCCCTCGCGGGGACGGGCCACGGGTCTCCGTGCCGGTGCGCGGTGCCTACTGCGACTGCGTGCCCGTGCGCAGCGAGCGGAACGGCACGTCCTTGGACGCGTCGGGCTCGCGGGGGAGGCCGAGCACCCGCTCGCCGATGATGTTGTGCTGGACCTCGTCGGACCCGCCGTAGATCGACGGAGCCGGAGCGCCGAGGAACTGGAGAGCCAGTGCGCCGTGCAGCGGACCGTCCTCGCCGGCGAGCATGCCCGACGGGCCGGCGATCTCCATGCCGACGTCGCGGGACATCCGGGTGATGCGCGAGACCATCAGCTTGCCCAGCGACGCCTCCGGCCCGGGACGGCCACCTGCCTCGACCGCCGCACGCGCACGCAGCGTGTTCCAGCGGTTGAGCGAGGTGAGCGCGTGTACCCGGGCGATGCCCTGGCGCACGGACGGGTCCTGGTCGCGGCCCATGCTCTTGGCCATCTTGGCGAGGGCCTCGCCGTTGCGGACCATCATCATGGCCGGCACGCGACCACCGGTCGCCTGGCGCTTGATCGACTCGATGTACTCCCCGACGGACTGCTCGAGGAGCTCCGCCGACCGGCGACCGCCCGGCGCCGACAGCGGGAACCCGAGGGAGCCGCCACCGCCCAGGCCGACGCGCTCGTTGGCCAGCGTCGTGCGGGCGACGTTCCACCCGTTGTTGAGGCCACCGATGATGTTGTCGGCGCTCACGCGGGCGTCGGTGAGGAAGACCTCGGCGAAGTGCGCCTCGCCGGTGATCTGCCGCAGCGGCCGCACCTCGATGCCGGGCTGGTCCATCTCGATCGCGAAGTACGTGATCCCGGCGTGCTTGACGGCGTCGGGGTCGGTCCGCGCGATGAGCATGCCCACGTCGGAGCCCATGGCGCCCGACGTCCAGACCTTCTGGCCGTTGACGACGTACTCGTCGCCGTCCAGCTCGGCCCGCGTCTGCAGGGCGGCGAGGTCGGAACCGGCGCCGGGCTCGCTGAACAGCTGGCACCAGGCGTCCTCACCCACGAGGATCCGCCGGATGTACTGGGCGCGCTGCTCGTCCGTGCCGTGGGAGATGATCGTCGGCGCCGCGAGCATCCGCGACAGGCCCGCCGGCGGCCCCGGGGCACCGACCTTCTTGAACTCGTCGTAGGCGGTCGCGGCCAGGTCGTTGGTCAGGCCCTTGCCGAACCACTGGGCGGGCCACTGCGGCACCGCCCAGCCGGAGTCCGCCAGGCGCTCGAGCCAGGTCTTGAGGGACACCGACGGGTCCCAGTGCTCGTCGATGAAAGCCTTGACGGCCTGACGAACGTGGGCGGTGGTGTCCAGCTGTTCGTCCGTTGTGGTCTCGGTGGCCATACGCACTCCTTCGGGCGCTCGGGTCTCCCGAACCTAGTGCTCCCCTGGAAAAGTGCAAGGCTCTAACTAATCGTCCTTCCGTCGCCCGCTCGCGGCGCCGGGCCGACGCCGGGGAACACTCGGACATCATCGTCGTGCCGCGCGCCCACCCCTCGGGCGCCACACCTCCGGAGGCGCAGTGCGCGAGCCGCTCGAGACCGACCGGGCGCGGTCGTGCGCGCCCGGGCGTCCCGGCGACGAGCCGGCTCCGCCGGTGCTGGCCGCGATCGCCCTGGAGGTGCTCGACGGCGACGTGACCGCGCTCGCCCGCGAGGTGGTCGACCGGCTGCGGGCGGAGGAACCTGCGTGCCGGCGGCTCGACGCCACCGTGCTGACCGGTGAGGTGAGCGCCCAGCTCGACGCCACGCTGGGCCGGCTCTCCGTCGAGCAGGGGGAGGCGTCCCGCGGGAGCGCCGGCATGGCCGCTCTCGGCCGGCGCCGGGCGGAGCAGAGCGTCCCGCTGGCGGTCGTCCTGCGCGGAGTGCGGACGGCGGCGTCGGTGGTGTGGCGCGAGCTCGCCGAGCGGGCGGCCGCACGGGCCCCGGACGAGATGGCGGTCTTCCTGCAGCAGTCGGCCGGTTTCTGGGCGCTGCTCGACGAGCAGTCCCGGGCGCTGGCCGACGGGTACGACGCCGGGCTCACCGCGCTCACCGACGCCGACCGCGAGCGGCGCCGGCTCCTGTTCGACGCACTGGTCGACGGCCGGCTGGGGGAGTGGTCGCGCCTGGGCGGCAGCCTGACCCGGCTGGGCCTGCCAGAGGAGGGGCCCTACGTCGCGGTCTCGGCGGAACAGGACGCTGCCGGCCGCCCTGCGCTCCCCGGCGTCGACGAGTTCCTCGCCGGCCACGGCGTCCGTTCGGCCTGGCGCACGACCGCGGACGGCACCGTCGGCGTCGTCGCGATCGGCGAGTGGCGCACCGTCACCTCGATCCGCGAGCTGCTCGGCACCCTGGCGACGGGCCGGGTCGGGCTGAGCCGTTCCTACTCCGACGCCCTGCACAGCTCCGTCGCCATGGCCCGCGCGATGGTGGCTCGCCGCTGCCTGCCGGCCGGAGCGGTCGGCGTGACCGCCATCGACGACGACCCGGTGGCAGCGCTGCTGGCCTCCTCGGTCGAGACCTCGACCGAGGTCTCACGGCTCCTGCTCGGCGCGGTCATGGAGCTTCCGGACGCGGAGCAGCAGACCCTGCTGGCGACGCTCGCCACCTGGCTGGCGACCAACGGCAATTCGACCGAGACCGGACGCCTCCTCTTCTGTCACCGCAACACCGTCCGCAACCGGCTGGCCCGGCTGGAGCAGCTCAGCGGTCAGTCCCTGGAGGACCCGCGGAGCGTGGCGCGGTTGTTCGTCGCGGTCGAGGCGCTGCGGCTGCTCGAGCCCTCCGTCCTGGGCGACGCCGGCAGCACCTGATCGACGACCGCCGCCCCGCGTGCCGAGCCTGCGTTGTGCGGTCCGCATAGTCCGACCCCCCGTGTCAGTGGCATGACGGCTAGTGACGTCGATCACTGTGAGGGAGGACACTCCCTCCAGCGCGAGCAGCGCGCGGACAACAGGGGAGCGGCCGTTCGCGGGCCGCCGTCCCTGCTGGTGGGCAACGTCGAGGGGTGGACAATGCGCGTACAGACGCAGCGGGGAGGGTGGCGCCGGTCAGGTCGCGTCCTCGCCTCCGCAGGGATCGTGGGCCTGCTGATGGCGACGGCGTCCTGCGGTTCCGAGGACGGCGACGGCGGGGGCGGCAGCAGCGGCAGCGAGCGCGCCGATGCCGGGGCGGTCGTCGACGTCTCCGACCAGGGGGATCCCGTCGACGGTGGCGAGATCACCGTGGGCCTGGAGGCCGAGACCAACAGCTGGCTCCCCGGGACGGCCAACTTCGGCAACCCTGGGTACAACGTCGCGTACGCCATCTACGACCCGCTGATGAAGCGGACCCCGGACGGCGGCGTCGAGCCCTACCTCGCCGAGTCGATGGAGCCGAACGAGGACCTCACCGAGTGGACGCTGAAGCTGCGTCCCGACGTCACGTTCCACGACGGGACGCCGCTGAACGCGCAGGCGCTGAAGACGATCTGGGACGAGTACCTCGTGGCGCCCGGCTCGAACCTGGCGTCGAACCTGGCCGAGGTGACCTCGCTGGACGTCGTGGACGACCTCACCGTCAAGTACACCTTGAAGGCGCCCAATGCGGCCTTCCCCGACCTGCTCAGCGACCCGGCCGGATGGCCGTTCTCGCCCACGGCCGCGGCTGCGGCCGGTGACGACGCGGGCTCGAACCCGGTGGGGACCGGACCGTTCGAGTTCGTCAGCTGGCAGCGGGACAACGCGCTGGTCGTCGAGAAGTACGAGGACTACTGGCAGGAGGGGCTGCCGCACCTGGACAAGATCACCTTCCGGCCGATCCCCGACGAGGACACCCGGCTGTCCAGCCTGCAGAGCGGTGACATCGACGCCATGCAGTCCCTGCGGCAGAGCACCGTGGATCGCGCCCGGGACGTCGAGGGTGTGGACAACTACGAGTTCCTCGGCAACAACAGCGGTGGGTCGAACTTCAACACCGCCCGGCCACCTTTCGACGACCTGCGCGTGCGCAAGGCGCTCGCGCTGGCGCTGGACCAGGAGGCGCTGATCGAGGTCCTGGGTGGTTCCGGACTCACCCCGCCGTCCACCCAGTTCTTCGGGCCGGACGACCCGTTCTGGTCGGAGGAGGCGGCCGAGGCGTGGCCGGCGAACGACCCCGAGAAGGCGCAGGAGTTCTACGACGACTACATCAACGACCCGACACGCTCGGACGGCAAGCCGGTCGGAGAGCCCATCTCCTTCACGTACACCTGCCCGCCCGACCCGAGCCTGAACGAGCTGTCCCAGCTCTACCAGTCGTTCTGGAACGCGCTGGGCATGCAGGTCGAGCTGGAAGCGGTGGAGCAGGCGGCCTACGTCCAGCAGGTCGTCGCCCGGGACTACGACGCCGGCTGCACCCGGCACGGCGGTGCCCGGGATCCGTACTACGTCTTCCAGCGCGCCTTCACCCCCGGCGTGCCCAACGTGACGGAGTTCACCGACCCGGTGATCGACGCGAACCTCGCGATCATGCGTGAGACCACGGACGTGGAGGAGCGCAAGGCGGCGGCCGAGGCGATCAGCCTGGTGCTGGCCGAGAACGTGCCGGTCACGTTCACCGGCGGCACGCTGACCGTCGTCGCGGTGGACGACGCCGTGAAGAACGTCGACGGCTGGGTCTTCCCGGACGGGTCCGAGGGCAACGGCACGCCCGACGGCACCGCGATGTGGGGCCACGTCTGGAAGGCCGAGTAGCACCTCGCACCACGCGGCGGCCCGGGCGGATCAACGCCCGGGCCGCCGTGCCCTGCGCGCCGATCTAGCACATCGCCCCCGCTGTGCGGATCGCCGGGTGTCACCCTCGGTAACCATGGCGAGGCGCCCAATGACTCTCCGCACACTCGCGGGAGAGACTCCGATCAAGCGCTCCGTGCGCCCGCACCTCGACGCGCCTGCCGCGGCATGCCGTCGGAGTGGCACAGGCAACTTGGTCGAGGAGTTCAGACATGCAACGACACCGGCGCCCGATGAGGGGCCCGTGGAAGCGAGCGCTCGTATCCGTGGGCCTCGCGGGTCTCCTGCTGGGCAGCGCCGCCTGCGGCAGCGGGGGCGACGGGAGCGGGGACGTCGAGGCCGGCGCCGTCAGCGACGTCGCCGAGGCCGGCGACCCGGTCACCGGCGGCTCCATCACGGTCGGCCTGGAGGCCGAGACGAACAGCTGGCTGCCCGGCGAGGGCACGTTCAACCAGCCCGGCGTGAACGTCGCCTACTCGATCTACGACCCGCTGATGCAGCGGACCGCGGACGGCGAGGTCAAGCCCTACCTGGCCGAGTCGATGGAGCCCAACGAGGACCTCTCGGA
Organism: Blastococcus goldschmidtiae; assembly: GCF_031845325.1. Taxonomy (NCBI): domain Bacteria; kingdom Bacillati; phylum Actinomycetota; class Actinomycetes; order Geodermatophilales; family Geodermatophilaceae; genus Blastococcus; species Blastococcus goldschmidtiae. The sequence continues at coordinate 97,266 of NZ_JAVREI010000002.1, forward strand.
GTGGACGCTGAAGCTCCGCCCGGGGGTGACCTTCCACGACGGCACCCCGCTGGACGCCCAGGCGCTGAAGACGATCTTCGACGAGTACCTCACGGCCCCCGGCTCCAACCTGGCCGCGACGCTCGGCGAGGTCACGTCCCTGGACGTCGTGGACGACCTGACCGTCGTCTACCGCCTGGCCGCGACCAACGCCGCGTTCCCGGACAACCTCGTCCTCGCCGCCGGCTGGCCGTTCTCGCCGACCGCCGCCGCGGCTGCCGGTGAGGACGCCGGCTCGCAGCCGGTGGGCACCGGACCGTTCCGCTTCGTGAGCTGGCAGCGCGACAGCAACCTCGTGGTCGAGAAGAACGAGGACTACTGGCAGGAGGGCCTGCCCTACCTGGACGAGATCACCTTCCGCCCGATCCCGGACGAGGACACCCGGCTGTCCAGCCTGCAGAGCGGTGACATCGACGTGATGCAGTCGCTGCGGCAGAGCACCGTGGTGCGCGCCCGCGACCTCGACGGGGTCAGCAACTTCGAGCACCTGGGCAGCAACTCCGGCGGCATGACGATGAACGTCAGCACGCCGCCGTTCGACGACGTCCGGGTGCGTCAGGCCATGGCGCACGCCATGGACCAGGAGGCCCTGATCGAGGTCCTCGGCGGATCCGGTGTCACGGAGCCGCAGACGCAGTTCTTCAGCAAGGACAGCCCGTACTACTCGGAGGCCCTCGAGCAGAGCTACCCGACGTACGACGTGGAGAAGGCACAGGAGCTCTACGACGACTACGTCAACGACCCGGAGCGCTCCGACGGCAAGGCGGTGGGCGACCCCATCTCGTTCACCTTCCAGTGCCCGCCGGACCCCAGCCTCAACGAGCTGTCCCAGCTCTACCAGGCCTTCTTCGGCGCGATCGGTGCTGAGGTGGAGCTGCAGCAGACCGAGCAGGCCGCCTGGATCCAGGACATGCTCGCCCGCGACTACGAGGCCGGCTGCACCCGTGTCGGCGCTGACCGCGACCCCTACGTCGTGTTCAGCCAGGCATTCACCGAGGGGCCGCTCAACATGACGGCGTTCCAGAGCCCGGAGATCGACGAGCAGCTCCAGATCCTGAAGACCACCACCGACATCGACGAGCGCAAGGCGGCCGTCGAGGCCATCGGCGAGGTCCTCAACGAGAACGTCCCGAACACCTTCTCCGCGGGCACCCTGACCGTCATGGCCACCCGTGACGCGGTGAAGAACCTGGACGGCTGGACCTTCCCGGACGGCACCGAGGGCAACGGCGCCGCCAGTGCCCAGATCATGTGGGGCCACGTCTGGGTCACCGAGTGACCTGTGAACCACTCATCCGGTGAACGACTGACCCGGTAGATCCACGCAGCGGCCCGAGCGAGACATCGCTCGGGCCGCTGTCGTCCCCGAGGCGCTCCAGGCCCGGTTGTGTAACAGGACGGCAACAACTGGTGACGCGGCTCACGAACTCGTCCATGCTCCTCCAACGCGCTGTGGGCGCGCACCGCGAGGCGCCGGTCCCCGGCGCGTCGTCGTGCTGGCGAAACCTGGTTGAGGAGTGATCACGTGCGAGGACATCGGCGTTTGACGAGAGGCCCCTGGAGTCGACCGCTGGCAGCCGCCGGTCTGGCAGCTCTGCTGCTCGCTACCGCCGCGTGCGGTGGCGACGACGGTGGCGACGATGGCGGCACGCCGCAGGCCGTCGGGCAGGACGACTTCTCCGAGCAGGGTGACCCGGTGACCGGCGGGACCCTGGAGGTCGGCCTGGAGGCGGAGACCAACAGCTGGCTGCCTGGCGAGGGGGCGTTCAGCAACCCGGGCATCTCGGTGGCCTACGCCCTCTACGACCCGCTGATGAAGCGCACCGAGGACGGCGAGCTCAAGCCCTACCTCGCCGAGTCGATGGAGCCCAACGAGGACCTCACCGAGTGGACGCTGACGCTCCGCCCGGACGTCCAGTTCCACGACGGCACCCCGCTGAACGCCCAGGCGCTGAAGACGATCTGGGACGAGTACCTCACGATCCCGACGTCGAACGTGACGGCGCTCCTGGCCGGCGCCTCCCTGGAGGTCGTGGACGACCTCACCGTGAGGTACGTGCTGGACGAGCCCAATGCCGCCTTCCCCGACATCCTGACCGGCTCGCCCGGCTGGCCGTTCTCGCCGACCGCGGCGGCCGAGTTCGGCCCCGATGCGGGCGCCAACCCGGTGGGCACGGGCCCGTTCCAGTTCGTCAGCTGGCAGCGCGACAGCGCGCTCGAGCTCGAGCGGAACGAGAACTACTGGCAGGAGGGCCTGCCCTACCTGGACGGGATCACCTTCCGGCCGATCCCCGACGAGGACACCCGGCTGGCCAGCCTGCAGAGCGGTGACATCCAGGCCATGCAGTCCCTGCGGCAGGGCACCATCGCCCGGGCCCGCGACCTGGAGGGCGTGGACAACTACGAGTACCTGGGCAACAACAGCGGCGGTTCGATCATCAACACCAGCAAGCCGCCGTTCGACGACGTGCGGGTGCGCCAGGCCCTGGCATACGCCATCGACCAGCCGGCCCTGATCGACGTCGTCGGCGGCACCGGCCTGACCCCGGACGCGACGCAGTACTTCAGCCCGGACAGCCCCTTCTACTCCGAAGAGGCGGCCGAAGCCTTCCCCACGTACGAGCCGGAGCGGGCGCAGGAGCTCTACGACGAGTACATCAACGACCCGCAGCGCTCCGACGGCCAGCCCGTCGGGACCGACCTCTCCTTCACCTACAACTGCCCGCCCGACCCGAGCCTCAACGAGCTGTCCCAGCTCTACCAGTCCTTCTGGAGCACCCTGGGCATCGACGTCGAGCTCAACACGGTCGAGCAGGCCGCCCACATCCAGAACGGGATCGCGAAGGACTACGACGTGCAGTGCTGGCGGGTCGGCTCCGAGTCGGATCCCTACGTCACGCTGAGCCAGGCGTTCACCCCGGGCCCGCTGAACTTCACCGGTTACACCAGCGCGGTGATCGACGAGAACCTGGAAATCCTGCGCACGACCACCGACCTGGCCGAGCGCCAGGCGGCGGTCGAGGAGATCAGCCTGGACGTCTCGGAGAACGTGCCGAACCTCTTCACCGGCTACACCCTCACCGACATCGCGGTGCAGGAAGAGGTGAAGAACGTCGGCGGCTGGGAGTTCCCCGACGGCACACCGGGCAACGGTGTCCCCGGTGCGACCGCCATGTGGGGCCACGTCTGGATGGCCGAGTAGTCCCTCGCTCGACACGGCGGCCCGGGCGGACACGCCCGGGCCGCCGTGCATCCCGGGGCACATGACGGGCGCACGAGGACATGCCGCAGCGACTGCGGCGGCACACCGGCGAGCACGAGGGACTGCGGCCGGGAGAGCAGCGGGTGGGGGCCTCGTCGCGGCCCTCTCCGGACCGCACCGCCACGTTGTGCGCATCGCATAGTCCGGCCCCCGGCGAGAGTGGCGAGGCGCCTAGTGACGCAGCCCACTCCGGTAGGACAGACTCCCAGCACGCGCTGTGGGCGCTCGCACATCGACGCGCCATCCGCCGGCCTCGTCGCTGTGCCGGTACGAACACTGGTCAAGGAGTAATTACATGCGAGGACATCGGCGCCCGATGAGAGGCCCGTGGATACGGGCGCTCGCATCCGTGGGGCTCGAGGGCGGCTCCATCACCGTCGGCGCGGCCAGCTCCCAGGTCATGTGGGGTCACGTCTGGACGACGGAGTAAGCGCCCGTGTACCTCCTACGCAGGCTTCCGTCGCTCCTGGCCACCCTGTTCGCGGTGTCGCTGCTGACCTTCCTGATGACCAGCCTGCTGCCCGGTGACCCGGCGCTGCAGATCCTGGGGCCAGAGGCCGCGACCCCCGAGGCGATCGCGGCCGTCCGGGCCGATCTCGGCCTGGACGACCCGCTGCCCGTGCGCTACCTGCACTGGATCGGTGACGCGCTGACCGGCGACTTCGGTCGCTCCTACCGGACCAACCAGCCGGTCAGCGAGGCCATCTTCAACCGGCTGCCGGTCACCGCCGAGATCGGCGTCCTCGCCATCCTCATCGCGCTGGCGGTCGCGATCCCGGTCGGGATGCTGTCGGCCTACCGGGCCGGCACGCGGACCGACAAGCTGATCAGCAGCACGAGCTTCGGCCTGCTCGCGGTGCCGAACTTCATGGTGGCGATCTTCCTCATCCTCATCTTCGCCGTGTGGCTGGGTTTCCTGCCCGCCACGGGCTGGGTGAACTTCACCGACGACCCGCTGCAGAACCTGCGCTCGGCGTTGCTACCGGCGCTGTCGCTCGCGGTGGCGGAGATGGCGGTCTACACCCGGCTGCTCCGCACGGACATGATCGGGACGCTGCAGCAGGACTTCGTGACCATGGCCCGCGTCAAGGGCGTCTCCAACCGGCGGATCCTGTTCCGCCACGCTCTGCGCCCGTCGTCGTTCTCGCTGATGACGGTCGCAGGCGTGCAGGTCGGGGCGATCATCGGCGGCTCGGTGGTTGTCGAGACGCTGTTCGCCCTGCCGGGCGTCGGACGCCTCCTGCTGGAGTCGGTGTTGGTGCGCGACCTGCTCATGGTCCAGGGCGTGGCGTTGGTCATCGCCGTCAGCTACGTCGTCGTGAACTTCACCGTCGACATCCTTTACTCGTACCTCGACCCGAGGATTTCTCATGGACGTAGTGCGGCACGAGTCTGACGATTCGCCGAGATCACCCGCCGGCTCGCGTGCCGAGGGTGCCTCGGAGGTGCAGACCCCCGTCCCAGTGCTGGGTGCTCCTCATCCGGGCACCCCTGACAACGCCGATCCGAAGGATCCGCTCCACACCGATCCCTCGGCGGTCAACGCCGGGCCCGCCCGGAAGAAGCGCAAGGGCCTCGGCCTCGTCTTCTGGCTGGCGACGGTCTGGCTGGTGGTGGTGCTCATCTGCGCCCTCTTCGCCGACCTGCTGCCGGTCAAGGACCCGCTGACGCCCGACGTGATCAACAAGCTGGCGCTGCCGGGGCCGGAGCACTGGCTCGGCACCGACGGCCTCGGCCGGGACACCCTCGCCCGCCTGGTCCACGGGGCCCGGGTCTCGGTCACGATCAGCGTCACGGCCGTCGCCATCGGGATGGTGGTCGGCGGATTCCTCGGGATCATCTCGGGGTTCTTCCGCGGGAGGATCGAGACGGTCCTGATGACCATCATCAACATCATCCTGGCGTTCCCGGCGCTGGTCCTGCTGCTGCTGCTGCTGGCCTTCGTCGGCCGCAGCCTGGTCGTGATCTCGCTGATCGTCGGGTTCCTCTCGATCCCCATCTACACCCGTGTGGCGAGGGCGACGACGCTCGCCGTCGCCGAGCGGGAGTTCGTCCGGGCCGCCCGGACGATGGGGGCGAAGAACTCGCGCGTGCTGGCGCGGGAGATCCTGCCCAACGTGGTGCTCCCGGTGGCCGCGTTCGGTCTGGTGGCGATGGGCGTGGTGATCGTCCTGGAAGGAACGCTGGCCTTCCTCGGACTCAGCGTCCAGCAGCCGGCGCCCACCTGGGGCGGGATGATCTTCGACGGCAAGCGGTACCTCAGCGAGGCCCCGCACGTCGTGCTCATCCCCTCCATCACCATGTTCCTCACGGTGCTGTCGCTCAACCTGGTCGGCGACCAGCTCCGCACCCGCTTCGATGTCCGAGGGAGCAACCTGTGACCACCGCGCAGCTGGAAGGCCGGGCGAACGAACCGCTCCTCGAGGTAGAGGACCTGCGCACCTACTTCGACACGCCGCGAGGCGTGGTGAAGGCGGTGGACGGCGTCTCCCTGCGGGTGGACCGGGGCAAGACGCTGGGCATCGTGGGCGAGTCCGGCTCGGGCAAGACCGTGCTCTCGCGGTCGATCATGAACCTGCTGCCCAAGTCGAACACCATCCGTGAAGGCTCCGTGCGCTTCGAGGGTCGTGAGCTCACGACCATGAAGAACAAGGAGATGCGCACGATCTGGGGCGCCGAGCTGGCGATGATCCTGCAGGACCCGATGACCTCGCTGAACCCGGTCACCAAGATCGGCGAGCAGATCACCGAGTCCCTGGGGATCCACCTGCGCGAGAAGGGCAAGGTGGCCAAGGCGCACGCCGTCGAGCTGCTCAAGTCGGTCGGGATCCCGGCGGCCGAGCGTCGGCTGAACGAGTACCCGCACCAGCTGTCCGGTGGCATGCGCCAGCGCGTGACCATCGCGATCGCGCTGGCCTGCAGCCCCAAGCTCCTGGTCGCCGACGAGCCGACGACGGCCCTGGACGTCACCGTCCAGCGACAGATCCTCGACCTGCTGGAGACCCAGCAGCACGAGCGCAACATGGGGCTGATCATCATCACCCACGACCTCGGCGTGGTCGCGGGCCGGGCGGACGAGATCGCGGTCATGTACGCCGGCCGGATCGTCGAGCGGGCACCCACCCGCGAGTTGTTCGCCCGCACCCGGATGCCGTACACGGAGGGTCTGCTGCGGTCCATCCCGCGGCTGCACCAGCCCAGCCACACCAGGCTGGCGGCCATCCCGGGCCGGCCACCGGACCTCGTCGATCCGCCGGCCGGCTGCCCGTTCGCGCCGCGGTGCAACTACGCCCAGGACAAGTGCCTGACGGAGACGCCGCTGCTCGCGCCGCACGCCCCCGGGCACGAGGCGGCCTGCCACTTCCCGGTGGGGACGACGGCCGGCCAGGAAGCGCTCGCGCGCAACGTGGCCGCCGGACGCACCGCGGCCGGGACGCCCTTGGACAGCACGGTTCTCGCGACGGCAGGAGCAGCCTGATGGCCGGCACAGGTACCGCCCACCTGCGGGACGACCAGGACGACATCGTCCTGCGCGTCGAAGGTCTGGTGGTGGAGTTCCCCCTGGAGAAGGGGCAGAAAGTCCACGCCGTCTCCGGCATCAGCTTCGACATCGCCAAGGGCGAGACCCTGGGTCTCGTCGGGGAGTCCGGTTGCGGGAAGTCGACGACCGGGCGGGCGATCATGCAGGCGCCCCGCCCGACCGGCGGCAAGATCGTGTTCGACGACAAGGATCTGCGCTCCCTGTCGGCCGACGAGCTCCGGCGCAGTCGCACGAAGCTGCAGATGATCTACCAGGACCCGATCTCGTCGCTGAACCCGCGGCGCCGGGTCAAGGACATCGTGGCCGAGGGTCTGTCGATCTGGGAGGGCAAGGGCGCCGACGACCCGCGGGTCGACGAGATGCTGGCGGAGGTCGGGCTCGACCCGGAGCGGGCCGGCGGGCGGCGTCCGCACGAGATGTCCGGTGGTCAGTGCCAGCGGGTGTCGATCGCGCGGTCGCTCATCATGCGGCCGGAGGTGCTGATCTGCGACGAGCCGGTGTCCGCGCTGGACGTCTCCGTGCAGGCCCAGATCCTCAATCTGCTCGAGGACCTCAAGGCCGAGTTCGAGCTGACCATGGTGTTCATCGCCCACGACCTGGCCGTGGTGAAGAACATCAGCGACCGGGTCGCGGTGATGTACCTCGGCAAGATCTGCGAGGTCGCCCCGTCGGACACGCTCTACGCGCATCCGGCCCACCCGTACACGGCTGCACTGCTCGCCTCGATCCCCGAGCCCGACCCGGAGGCCAAGCACACCGACGCCGGTCTGTCCGGGGAGCTGCCCTCGCCGGTCAACCCGCCCAGCGGGTGCCGGTTCCGCACCCGGTGCCCGCGCGCGCAGGATCTGTGCGCCGAGCAGGAGCCGCAGATGCGCGAGGTCGCGCCGGAGCAGTACGTCGCCTGCCACTTCCCGCTGGTGGGGGAGCAGGCGTCCGAAGGTGGCCGGCACATGGCTGGAGCCACTGCCACCGCCTGAGTACTGCAGCAAGGAGCGCGTCCCGCGGCCGGGCGGACCAGGCAACTGGTCCGTCCGGCCGCGGTCGTGAGTCGGGGCACTCCGCGGCGGACCGAGGGACCGGCTCAGCCTCGTGCGACCCGGTCGGTGAGTGCCAGGACGTGCTCCCAGGCGTCCCGGCAGGCGTCGCTCCAGTCGCCGTAGGCGCGGTCGAAGAAGGAGTGCGGCGCGCCGTCGTACACCGGGGCGTCCACGTCCGCGCCGGCGGCGCGCATCGTCTCGGCCAGCGCGAGCTGGTCCTCCACCGGGGTCGCCTTGTCGTCGCCGGCGATCAGCATCACCGTGGGCAGCGCGGCCCGGGCGGCGGCGTCGCCCACCAGCGACGGGCGGCCGTAGAAGCCGGCGCAGCCGGCGAGGCCGAGGTCGCCGCCGGACTGCCGCCACGAGTGGCTCCCGCCGAAGCAGAACCCGACCGTGACGACCGGCAGGTCCGCGCCGTGCCGATCCCGCAGGCCGGCGATCGCGGCCACGATGTCGGCGTCGATGCCGGCGGTGGTGGTCTGCGGGATGTGCTCCTGCCAGCCGAAGTCCTCGCCCCGCGTCCCGTCCTCCGGCACGCCCGCCGTCCGGCCGAACCAGTCGATCGCGACCGCGGCCACGCCCGCCTCGGCGAAGCGCTCGGCCAGCGCCACGTAGTACGGGTGCAGCCCCCGGATGTCCGGCAGCACCACCACACCGGTGCGCGGGGTACCGGCCGGGGCGGCGTAGCCCGCGGCGAACCGCGTCCCGTCCTCGGCGGTCAGGGTGAGGGAGGCGCGCTCGACGACCTCCCCGCTGCGCGGTGGGGCGGGGGGCCGGCTGTCGTGGTCGTGGCACATGCCCCCGTTCTAGCCGTTCGGCCCACCGGGCGCCCGGTGACCATCCGCGGTTCGACGACAGCCCGGAGGACGACCGCTCCGGATGAGCCGCTCGGGATGAGCCGGCCGGGACCAGCGACCGGCCCCGGACGTGCGACGGCCCCCGTGCCCGCCCGGAGGCGGGCACGGGGGCCGGGAGGCGCGGTGCGTCAGGCGAGCAGCTTCTCGGCCACGGCGTCCCAGTGCTCGGTCGGGGTGCCGAACAGCAGGCTCGTGGACTTGGCGCGCCGGTAGTACAGGTGCGCGTCGTGCTCCCACGTGAACGCGATGCCGCCGTGCAGCTGGATCGAGTCCGAGGCCGCGATCCAGTAGGCCTCCGAGCAGTACGCCTTGGCCAGGTCGACCGAGATCTCGGCGTCGTCGGCGCCCTCGGCCAGCGCCCACAGGGCGTAGTAGGCCGCGGAGCGGGCGGACTCCACCTCGAGCAGCATGTCGGCGCAGCGGTGCTTGACCGCCTGGAAGCTGCCGACCGGGCGGCCGAACTGGTAGCGGATGTTGACGTACTCGACGGTCCGCTCGAGGCAGCGCTGGGCGCCGCCGACCTGCTCGGTGGCGAGCAGGACCACCGCGATGCGCATCAGCTGGGGGATCAGCGTCGCGGCGTCGCCCTCGGCGCCCACGAGACGCGCCGGCGTGCCCGAGAAGCCGACCTCGGCCAGCTTGCGCGTCATGTCCAGGGTGGTCAGTGCCCGGCGGGAGAGGCCGGCGGCCGAGCCCTCGACCGCGAAGACGCTGGGCCCCCCCGGGGTCTCCGCGACGACGAGCAGCAGCGTGGCGGTGGCGCCGTCCAGGACGAAGGACTTCTGGCCCTCCAGTGTCCAGCCGTCACCGGACTTCGTGGCGCGGGTCTGCAGGTTCTCCGCCGTCCAGGCGCCGTCGGCCTCGGCCAGGGCGACGGTGGCGATGGCGGATCCGTCGGCGATGCCGGGGAGGAGATCGGCCTTGGCCTGCTGGTCGTCCGACAGCTGGAGCAGGTTCGCGCCGAGGACCGTGGCGAGGTAGGGGGCGGGCAGCAGCGCGCGGCCCATCTCCTCGGTGACCAGGGCGGTCTCCAGGATGCCGAAGCCCGAGCCGCCGAACTCCTCGGGGATGGCCAGGCCCTGGAGGCCCAGCTGGTCGGCCATCTGCTTCCAGACCGCGGGGTCGTAGCCCTCCTCGGTCTCCATCAGGCGGCGGACCTCCTCCGAGGAGGACTTGGTCTCGAGGAAGCGGCGCAGGGTCCGGCGCAGCTCTTCCTGCTCCTTGTCGAACTGCATCAGCATGGGGTGAACCTCTCAGGAGTCGTACGGAGTGGACAAGTCATCTGCCGGGGACGGGCGTCCGGCCGGCGGGTCGTCAGTTGCCGAAGTCCCAGCCGCCCTCGGTGGCGTACCGGTCGAGCACGTGCTTGGCGATCAGTACCTTGTGGACCTCGTCCGGTCCGTCGGCGAGCCGCAGAGTGCGCGCGCCGAGGTACATGCTGGACAGCGGGAGGTCGCTGGAGACCCCGGCCGCCCCCCACACCTGGATGGCCCGGTCCACGACCCGTGAGTAGGCCGCGGGCACGAACACCTTGATCGACGAGATGTCGGTGCGGGCGCCCCGGTCGTTGCGGGCCACGCGCTCGGCGGCCTGGATGGTCATCAGCCGGGCGGCGCTGATGTCCATGTAGCTGTCGGCGATGAAGCCCTGGACGAACTGCTTGTCCTGGAGCGGCCCGCCGTGCACGGTCCGGGTGGTGGCCCGCTCCACCATGAGATCGAAAGCGCGCCACATCTGGCCGATCGAGTTCATGCAGTGGAAGACGCGGCCGGCGCCCAGCCGGTCCTGGGCGGCCTGGTGGCCCTGGCCCACGGCCCCCAGCAGGTTCGAGGCCGGGACCCGAACGTTCTCGTAGCGGACCTCGACGTGGTCCGACGTCGACCGGCCCCAGATGCCGACGCCCCGGACGATGTTCACGCCAGGGGTGTCGGTCGGCACGATCAGCTGCGCCATCTGGCCCCGGCCCGAGGCCGGGTCGTGGTCGGCCTCGACGACGCGGGTCATGACGATGAAGAAGTCCGCGGCGTGGCCGTTGGAGGTGAACCACTTGTGCCCGTTGAGCACCAGTTCGTCTCCGTCGCGGACGGCGGTCGTGGTGAGCGAGCGCGGGTCCGAACCGGGATTCTCCGGCTCGGTCATCGAGAAGCCGGACTCCATCTCGCCCTCGACGAGGGGGCGCAGCCACTGCTCCTTCTGCTCGTCGGTGCCGTACTTGAGCAGGATCTTCTGGTTGCCCGAGTTGGGGGCGACGACGCCGAACAGGGCCGCGGCGCCCGTGGCGTAGGCGAGGACCTCGTTCATGTAGGCGTGGGCGAGGAAGTCCAGCCCCATGCCGCCGTACTCCGGGGGGAGGTGCGGCGCCCAGAGCCCGGCCCTCCGGACCTTCTGCTTGATCTCCTCGCGCAGCGCCTTGGCGTCGATGACGGCCGGCTGTGTGTCGTCGACGTAGCCGCCGTGGCCGGAGCGCCGGAGCGCCTGCTCGTTGGGGAGGATGTCGTTGTTCACGATCTCGGCCGTGCGCATCCGGATGTCGTTGATGCGCTCGTCGAGCGTCGGGATCGGTCGGACGGTCAGGGGCATGTCGTTCCTCTCAGGCGTCCGCGCCGGCGGCGGCCTGCCGGCGGAAGTTCTCCCGCAGGACGCGCTTGGACAGCTTTCCGGACGGGGTGCGCGGCAACTCCTCGACGAAGTCGACCGTGCGCGGGCACTTGAAGTGGGCGAGCCGCTCGCGGGCCCACATCTTGAGTTCCTCGGCGAGCTCGGGGGAGGCCTCGTAGCCGGGCTGCAGCTCCACCACGGCCTTCACCGACTCGCCCCACTCGGGGTCGGGCACACCGATGACGCCGACGTCGCCGATCGACGGGTGGGTGATGAGCGCGGCCTCGACCTCCGCCGGGTAGACGTTGACCCCGCCGGAGATGATCAGGTCGACGCTGCGGTCGGTGAGGAAGAGCCAGCCGTCCTCGTCGAGGTAGCCGACGTCCCCGAGGGTGTAGTAGTCGCCGAGGTAGGACGACGAGGTCTTGGCCTCGTCGCCCAGGTAGACGAACCGCCCGGTCTCCGGCGCCCGCAGGTAGATGGTGCCCGGCACGCCGGCGGGCAGGTCCTCGCCGGCCTCGTCCAGGATCCGGATGTGCCCGGGCGTCGGGTGCCCGACGGTGCCGGGGCGGGCGAGCCAGTCGTGCGGCGAGACGACCGAGCCGAAGCCCTCGGTGGCCGCGTAGTACTCCCACGCGATCGGGCCGAGCCAGTCCATGAGCGCCTGCTTGACCGGGACCGGGCAGGGGGCGGCCCCGTGCCAGATGTTGCGCAGGCTGCTGAGGTCGTACCGGTCCTTGACCTCCTGCGGCAGCGAGATCATCCGGTGGAACATCGTGGGCACCAGGTGGGTGTGGGTGATCCGGTGCTGCTCGATCAGCCGCAGGGTCTCCTCGGCGTCCCACTTGTCCATGAGCACGACACCGGCGCCCCGGGACAGGGGCATGCTGAGCGAGAAGAGCAGCGGCGCGGAGTGGTACAGGGGGCCGGTGACCAGGTTGAGGTCCTGCCCGGGCACGTAGGCGGAGGCCTCGGCCACGAGGGTGGCCAACTCCGAGGCGGCGGCGCCGGCGGCCGGAGCGGCGGAGCGGTGCACGCCCTTGGGGCGCCCGGTGGTGCCGGAGGTGTAGGCCATGGTGGTGCCGAGCACCGGGTGCTCGAGGTTCTCGGCCGACTCGCCGGCCAGCGCCTGCTCGTAGTCCTCGAACCGCTCGCCGGCACCGTCGACGACGAGCAGGGCGCGGGCCTCCACGCCGTCCAGCGCCGAGCCGACGGTGTCGGCGAACCGGCCGTCGACGACGACGGCGCGGGCGCCGCAGTCGCGGAGGATGTAGTTGATCTCGTCGGCGGTGAGGTGCCAGTTGACCGGCGTGAGCCGCAGCCCGGAGCGCTGGGCGGCGTAGAGCGTCTCGACGGACTCGGGCCGGTTGGCGCTGATGAGGGCGATCGAGTCGCCGGCGCCGAGGCCCCGGGCGCGCAGCGCGCGGGCGAGCTGGTTCACCCGGCCGTTGAGCTCGGCGAAGCTGCGGTCGCCGTGCGCGGAGCGGATCGCCGGGGCGTCCGGCTGCCGGGCGGCCCACAGGGCACCCAGCGTGCCGGTGGCCGCGGCGCGCTCCACGAGGGCCTGCACGTCGGCCGAGGGTGCGGCGGCGGGGGGTTGCTGGGATGCGGTGGGCAGCATGGTGTCTCCTGTCGAGGGCCAGTGGCGCGCGCGCGTTGCGGTCTCGCGGTACGAGTCGAGCGCCCGGCCCCAGGCGGCGAGACCCGCGCGCGCGGCGGGGACGTCGTCGGGGGACAGGTGAGCGGAGAGGTCCTGCAGCCGCGCCGCGGCCGTGCGGTCGGCCTCGGCGAGCACCTCGTGCCCGCGCGCGGTCACCAGGTGGGTGACGTGGCGGCGGTCGGCCGGGTCGGTGCCGCGTTCGACCATCCCGCGGGCGACGAGGCCGTCGACGAGTGCGGTGACGCTCGGACGGCTCACGACCAGCCGGCGAGCGAGGGTGGAGGCGTTCACCGAGCCCTCGGACAGCAGGCTGAGCAGCCGGTACTGCGGCATGGAGAGATCGCACTCGGCCAGAGCCACCTCCACGAACCGGGCCAGGCGGGCCACCGTCCGCGCACCGGTGGGCGTGGCTTCGATCACAGCCGCTAACCATTCAGGTTTCTAACTTCTTTTGCAAGGGGCTCGTCGGAGTCCCAGGGACCGCGTTCCGTGACGCAGAGGTGACGCAGACCGCTACGCGCCAGTAGTCTCGCGGCAGTCGCGTGTCGTCGGGTCGAGGGGTGTGGGCCGGGTGCGGACGAGCGAGCAGCCGCAGGGCAGTGCCTGGCAGTGGAGCCGGACCGCCGACACGCGCCGCACGCTCATCACGGCAGCCGGAGAGGTCTTCGCCCAGAAGGGCTTCGCCGAGTGCAGCGTGGCCGACGTCGTGGAGCTCGCCGGGCTGAGCGTGGGCAGCCTGTACCACCACTACGGCGGCAAGTCCGAGCTCTTCCTCGCCGTGTGGGAGGACCACCAGGCGGCGTACGAGGAGCAGGCGGCGACCGCGGTCGCCCTGGCCCGGCGTGGCGGCACGACCGCCCCGGCGGAGCTGTTCCTCGTGGGGGCGCGGGCCTATCTCGAGACCACGTGGGAGCGCCGGGCGCTGGCCCGCCTGTTCCTGGACGGCGACGGGCCGCCCGGCTTCTTCCTCGTCCGCAGCCGCCGGCGCAACGACTGGGTCCGGCAGAACGCGGTGCTCCTCGCGGTGGGCACCGGGCCGGCCGACCGGCTCCTGGTCTCCATCCTCACCGCGGCGATGGGCGAGGCGGGCCGTCAGATCATCGGCTGCGAGACCGAGGAGCAGGCCGTGGCGGTCACCGAGAGCGCCCTGGCGATCATCCGGCGGTTGTCGGACCTTCGGGGGGAGTGACCTCCTCGCGGAGTCGCCGCCTGCTCGCGCGCAGCGCGGCGAGCGAGGTCAGGACGGTCGCGGTGTTGAGCGCGAGCATGGTGAACAGCGTCCACCGGTAGCCGGTCAGGAGGTCGGCCAACCCCTCGGCCGACACGTCGGACAACGTGCCGGCGAACGCGAACTGCCGCAGCTCGGGGGCGAGCGGCGCGGTGAGCACGGAGAGGACCACGGCCGTGCCGAGCACGAACCCGCTCTGCTGCAGCATCAGCCGCATCGCGTTGGCGATGCCCAGCCGCTCGTGGGACATGTCGCCCATGAGCGCCGTGGTGTTGGACGGCATGAACAGCCCCGACCCGGCACCGGCGAGCACCAGACCGGCGGCGATGGCGACGTAGTCGGCCTCCGTGATCACCGACCAGGCGAGCACGACCAGGCCGGCGCCGGTGCAGAGGTTACCCACCACGGCCAGCGCGCGCGGTGCGATCCAGCGCTGGAACAGGCCCGAGGACGAGGAGAAGACCAGCGTGGCCACCGCCAGTGGCAGGACGCGCAGGCCGGCGGTCAGCGGATCCACGCCCTGCACGGCCTGGAAGTACAGCGAGAAGAGCAGCAGGACGCCCGCCTGCGACGTCGAGTTGAGGAAGGAGGCCATCAGGCCGAGCGCGAACGGCCGGTTCCGGAAGAGCGTCATGTCGACCAGCGGGTGGGTCACCCGGCGCTCGAAGAGGACGAACGTCGGCATGCCCAGGACGAAGACGACCAGCCCGCCGATGACCAGCCAACTGGTCCAGCCGAGCGTGGTCGCCTGGGACAGTGCCGCCAGGCCGCTGCCCAGGGCCACCAGGATCAGCAGGTTCCCGGTCACGTCGATGCCCTGGCGTTCTCCCGCCCGGGCGACGCGGGGGAGCGCCCACGCCCCCCAGGCCAGGCAGATCAGCCCGACCGGCACGTTGAACCAGAAGACCCATCGCCAGCCGGCGTGCTCGGCGAGCACCCCGCCCACGGTGGGGCCCAGCAGCTGGGCGACGGAGAAGGAGGCGAGGTAGATGCCCATGCCCTGGCCGAGGCGGGCGCGGGGGAAGGCGGCGGTGACGATGGCGGCGCTGTTGGTCAGCAGCATCGCCGCGCCCGCGGCCTGCAGCACGCGGAGCCCGACGACCACCCAGGCGTTGGGGGCCAGACCGCACAGGAAGCTGGCGAAGGTGAAGGTGGCCAGGCCCATGAGGTACATCTGGCGGCGGCCGAACATGTCGGCCAGCCGCCCGAAGAAGATCATCATGACCGTGTTGGCCAGCATGAAGGCCAGCAACATCCAGCTGGCCGCGGTGGCGCTGGCGTCGAAGTGGCGCACGACGGTCGGCAGGGCCACGTTGAGCGCGCTGCCGGACATCCCGGAGAAGACGCTGGCCAGGCTGACGACCGAGAGCGCCCGCCAGGCCTCCTTCATGACCGCGCGCTCGTCGGGCGCCTCGACGCCGACCGGCTCCGGAGCGGCCGGTGAGGGTGCGGCGACCTCGCTGCTCGTGGTGCGCGCGTCGGCAGCCATGCATCCCCTCGGAGGTCGAGCGGTCGCCCTCACGGCGGCCCAGCCGGTTGACGCCGGCAATCCTGGAACAGGATTCTAGGGGACACCGACGAGAAGGAGGCTGCCTGATGCAGTCCGACGAGCAACGCGTGGTCATCGTGACGGGTGCGGCCCGTGGCATCGGGCGCGGACACGCCCTGGAGTTCGCGCGGCAGGGCTACGCCGTGGTCGTGAACGACCTCGGCGCCGACGTGGACGGCACGGGTGGGTCCACGGGCCCGGCGGGTGAGGTGGTCGACGAGATCCGGGCCCTGGGCGGTCAGGCGATCGCGAACGGGGACGACGTCTCGGACTTCGCCGCCGCGGAGCGCCTCGTGCGGTCGACCGTGGAGCACTTCGGCCGACTGGACGTGCTGGTCAACAACGCCGGCATCCTGCGCGACCGGATGCTGGTGAACATGTCCGAGCAGGAGTGGGACTCGGTGATCCAGGTCCACCTCAAGGGCACGTTCGCGCCGCTGCGCCACGCGGCCGCCTACTGGCGGGAGGAGCACCGCGCCGGCCGCCCGGTGGATGCCCGCGTCATCAACACGACGTCGTCCTCGGGCATCTACGGCAACCAGGGCCAGTCGAACTACGGCGCCGCCAAGGCCGGCATAGCCGCCTTCACGGTCATCACCGCGATGGAGCTGGGGCGGTACGGCGTCACGGTCAACGCGGTGGCGCCCGCCGCGCTCACCCGGATGACCGAGAACCTCCGCCCCGACCGGGAGAAGCCGGATCCGGAGGCGTTCGACCCGTCCGCGCCGGACAACATCGCACCCCTGGTCGTCTGGCTGGCCGGGCCCGCGGCGCGGGAGGTCACCGGCCGGGTGTTCAACGTCCGTGGCGGCATGATCAGCGTCGCCGAGGGGTGGCAGGCCGGTCCCGGCGTCGACAAGGGCGCGCGGTGGACGGTCGAGGAGCTCGACGACGTCCTCCCCGGGCTGGTCGCGAAGGCGGCGCCCAACGCCGACCAGCGGGGCATCCGCCCGGCCACCGGCTGAGCCGCTCCCGCGGCCGGCCGGGGCGCATGCCGCTCCGGCCGTCTGCGGGACACTCTGCGGTGTGGACGACGTCGCGTGGGGGCCGCTGCCCGGTGTCCCCGGGGTGGTGGTGCGCCGGGCGGTGTCCGCGGATCTGCCGGCGCTGGTGGCTCTCCTCGCCGACGACCCCCTGGGGGCGTTGCGGGAATCCGCCGACGGTGGCCTCGAGCCCTACCGGCGGGCGTTCGCGCTGGTCGACGCCGATCCGGCCCACCTCCTGGTGGTGGCGCTGGCCGGCGCCGAGGCGGTGGGCACCCTGCAGCTGTCCTTCCTGCCGGGGCTCTCCCGCCGCGGGGCGTTGCGGGCGCAGGTCGAGGGCGTCCGCGTCCGTGCCGACCGCCGGGGCGACGGACTGGGGGAGGCGCTGCTCCGCTGGGCGCTCGCGGAGGCCCGCCGGCGCGACTGCGCGGTGGTGCAGCTCACGACCGACCAGGCGCGTCCGGACGCGCACCGCTTCTACGAGCGGCTCGGCTTCGTCGCGTCGCACCGGGGCTACAAGTTGGGCCTGGACTCCTAGGGTGGGCGACGTGACCAGCGGACAGATCGACCCCCAGCTGCTCGAGGTGGCCCGCCGGATGTTCGACCTGGCGCGGTTCGGCTACACCGAGGAACTGGTGTCCTACATCGACCGGCGTGCCCCGGTGAACCTGACCAACGAGAAGGGCGACACGCTCCTGCTGCTGGCCGCGTACTACGGCCACGCGGAGACGGTCGCGGCGCTCCTGGCGCGCGGGGCAGACCACTCGCGCGTCAACGACAAGGGGCAGACCGCGCTGGCCGCGGCGGTGTTCAAGCAGTCGGCCGAGACCGTCGGCCACCTCCTCGCGGCCGGTGCCGACCCGGACCTGGGTGGCCAGAGCGCCCGGGCGACCGCGCAGTTCTTCGACCTCACGGCCATGACCGAGCTGCTCGACGCGCCTCGCTGACCCGCCTCTGCCTGACCCGGGCACGGTCCGCGCCTGGCGCCGACCGGGCGCGTTCCGTTCCAGACGCCGGCGGGGCGCGGTGCGCGCGTGTCCGGCCCGTCGGACGGACGCCGAGTACGCCCGTCCGGGCCGTCCGCCGCGCCGCCGCTGCCTCCTACGATGCCCGCCACGAGCATCGGCGGCTCGTCCACCGGAACCGTCCAGGCGGGTCACCTCGTCGACCTGGCGCGGCAGGGCGAGACCGAGGTGCTGGCGGCCTACGTCGACGCCGGCGTCCCGGTCGACCTGACGAACGACGCGGGAGACACCCTCCTAACGCTCGCTGCGTACCACGGTCACGGCGACACGGTGGCGGCCCTGCTGGCCCGGGGTGCGGACCACGCCCGGGTCAGCGACAAGGGGTAGACGGCGCTGGCCGCGGCGATGTTCAAGCAGGCCGAGGGCGGCATCCGGCACCTGCTGGCTGCTGGCTGCTGGCTGCTGGCTGCCGGCGCCGACCCCGACCGTGGCGACCAGACGGCGCGGGACACGGCCCGGTTCTTCGGCCTGACGGCCATGACGGAACTCCTCGACGCACCCAGGTGAACGGAGCCCTCGGCGCCCCAGAGAACCCGGCACCACGCGTACCCCCCGCAGCGGCCTCAGAAGGGCGGCGGGGTGTCGTCGGCCGGTGTGGGTGGTGGCGCCGGGAGCGCGCGTTGTGCGTGCACCAGGCCGGGTGGTCGGGTGGTCCGGGTGATGCCGGACGGGGTGGTCACGCTGAGCGTGCCGTCGGGGCGCATCTGGAAGCGCCAGCCGCGGGCGAAGGTCTTGAGCCGGTGGTGGGTGCGGCACAGGCAGCAGAGGTTCTGGCAGGTGGTGCGGCCGCCGCAGTCGTAGGGGAGGACGTGGTCGGCGTCGGTGCGTCCGGCGGGTTGCCCGCAGCCGGGGTGACGGCAGGTGCGGTCGCGCATGCGGATGAACCGTTCCTGCGCGGGGGTGTGTACGTAGCCGGTCGCTTCGGGCGGCGGCCCCAGCACCGGACACTCGCAGGCGACGTCCCGCCCGTGCATCCGGCAGCCGCGGGCCAGCCGGGCGAGTTCGGTGGCGGTGGCGGTGGCCAGCAGTGCGCCGTCGTCGTCGGTGATGGCCACCGTCAGGCTGCCGCCGGGTGGCGCCTGCACGCCGAGTGCGCTGAGCTGGGTGAGCAGTTCGCGCAGGTGGGCGGCGGTGATCGGGGTGCCGTCCACGGTCGGCGTCGCCTCGCCGGCCGCCGCTCGATCCACCGCCTGACCACGGGCCCGTTCCGCCCCTCGGCTCCAGGCGCTGCCCACCGCATGCCCCTGGTCCGGTGTGCCCGGGCAGTCCGGGCAGTCCGGGCGGCGCAGGGCCGACAGCGGTGCGGTGATCGTGAGGTGGCCGGTCATCGCCGGGCGGGAGGTGTTCCAGGAGCGCAGCACCAGCGCGGCGTGCGCCTCGGCGCGCAGCACGCCGATCGGCCGGTCGTCCCCGCCGGTGGCGGCCAGCTGCGCGGCCTGATCGATCGTGGACCACATCGCCGCGGCCACCGGCGCGGGCAGCTCACTGGTCAGCGCCGACATGCCGTCGGTCGTCGGGTACAGCCGCACCGCGGCGCGCTGCTCGGCGTCGATGCGGCGCTGCTCGGCGAACTCCTCATCCGCCGCCTCCGCCGCAGCGACCAGCCGGTTGCGCAGCTTCCCCGGCGACAGGCCCGCGGCCAGGGGCAGCACCGCGGGCACCACGGCCGCGAGGACCTCGTCCGAGGCCGTGGTGAGGACGTCGGCGAACACCCCGGCGCGGTACCGGTCCAGCCGGCCGGCCGTGCACTCGGCGTGCACCGCGGGCATGCGCTCCACCAGCTGATAGGCCTGCGCGGCCGTCCGGGAGGCGAACGACCGGGAGCAGTTCAGCACCATCCCCAGCTCGTCGGGGAAGAACTCCGAGGTGCCCGGCACCGGCGACCCGCCACCGCGCCGCCGCGCACCGGGATGCCCCGGCGGCGGATCATCGGTGTCGGGCCGGGCGGCGGCCAGCGCCATGACCAGTTCGGCCTCGTAGGCGGCGTCCATCGCCTTGCGGGCCTGCACCCGCTGCAGCTCCACGGCCACCTGCTCGGCCGAGAGCAGCTCGACCGGCAGCCGCTGCACCGACGGCGGACGCTGCATCAGCCAGCCGACCAGGACGCCCTCCACCACGGAGCGCTGCACCACGGTCGCCGACATGGACCGAACATACGTTCGAGGTACGACAGTTTTGCCGTGCCCGGTGTCCGGTGCCCGGTGCCCGGGGATCGACGCCTGCGCTGTGAGGCCGGTTCCTCCGCCCGGCGAACGGTGGCCGGGGCGCGATGCCGGGTCGGCGTCAGGACATGTGCTTGACGAGCACCCGTTCGTCGTAGCTGATGCCGTGCTCCACGGTGTGGATCACGCGGTCGGTCACGACCCACCCCGCACGTCCGTAGAAGGCGATCGCCGCGTGGTTCTCGACCCGGGTGTGCAGCTCCAGCTCCGTGTGGCCGACAGTGGCGAGCATCGCCTCGCCCAGCGCGAGGAGGCGCCGGCCGAGACCGGTGCCGTGGTGGTCGGGATCGACGAACAGGTGCACCAGCCGGTGCCCGCTGATCGTGACGTGCCCGATCGGCGTGCCGTGTGCCACGGCCACCCGCGTCGTGCAGTCGGAGCCCGGCCGGAACCAGTCGTGGAGCTGCTGCCGGGTGCCCGCGCGGTCGGGCGGCTGGAACCCGCCGGCGGACGGCCGGCCGGCGTAGGTCATCACGAAGCAGCGGTGGTGGTAGTCCTCCACCGCATCGGCGTCGGCCGGCGTCGCCGGGCGGACCGCGACGGCATCCATGCGTCGACACTGGCACGCCGGCGCCCGATGCGGGCGGGAGTTCCGGTGCCGGTCCGGGACGTCGGCTGCCGCCCGTCCCGGACGTCGGTCGACGCACGCGCCCGGCGCCGGGATGCGCGGGCATGGGTGGACACTCCAGGGGTACGAGCCCGCGATCCAGGGGAGGGGGTGGCCCGGTGGCGCGACCTGCGGTGCACGGCAGGGGGCAGGAGCCGTCCCGCGCGCTCGACCCCAGCGCTCAGGGCCCCGCCGAGCCGCCCGCCGCCGCCACGCCCACCTCCGACCCGCTGTCCACCGGTTCGGCAGTCGACGGCGCCGCCGAGGTGCAGCCACCGGCCGACGACGCCGGACAGCAGGCCGACGACGACGCCGGCCGGCCGGCCGACGACGCCGACTTGCTGGCCGCGGCCGACGCGGGGGCGGCTGCTCCGACCGCCACGGGAGCCACCACCGCCACCGAGGCCCTGGGTGGATCGCCCACCGGCCTGCCCCGCTGGCTGCTCGTGCTGGGTGGGCTGGCCGCAGCGACCATCGCCATCGCCGGGCTGCGCGAGGTCGCCTGGCTGGCCGCGCCCATCCTGCTGGCGCTCGTCGTCGTCGTCGGCCTCATGCCGGTCTCGAGCTGGCTGCGTCGTCACGGCGCGCCGCGCTGGGTGGCGACGACCGTCCTGCTGCTCCTCGTCTGGGCCGTCCTGCTCGGGTTCGTCGCGCTGCTCGTGGCCAGCGTCGCCCAGCTGGCCGCTCTCCTCCCGGACTACGCCGACCGGGCCGAGGAACTCCTCGACGGGGTGGTCGCCGACCTCAACGACGCCGGCCTGGTCTCGGGACAGCTCTCCGACCTCGTCGAGCAGATCGAGTACGGGCAGGTGGTGGGGCTGGCGACCGACCTGCTGGGGCGCATCACCGCGGCGGCCAGCACCCTGATCCTGCTGCTCTCCGCGCTGGTCTTCATGGCCATCGAGTCCAGCGGATACGGCCGGCGGCTGGTGCTCATCGCGCGGGAGCGGCCGCACCTGCCGGTCGCCTTCAGCCTCTTCGCCCAGGGCACCCGCAGCTACCTGCTGGTGAGCACCGTCTTCGGGGCGGTCGTCGCGGTGGGCGACGCGATCGCCCTGGCCATCCTCGCCGTGCCGGCCGCGCCGCTGTGGGGGCTGCTGGCCTTCATCACCAACTACGTGCCGAACATCGGGTTCGTGCTCGGCGTCGTCCCCCCGGCGCTGCTCGGGCTGCTCGCCGGCGGCTGGGGCGAGCTGATCGCCATCCTGGTGATCTACACGCTGCTCAACTTCGTCGTGCAGACGCTGATCCAGCCGCGGTTCGTCGGGGACTCGGTCGGCCTGTCGATGACCGTCACCTTCATCGCCCTCCTGTTCTGGGGCTGGGTGCTCGGGGCGCTCGGGGCGCTGCTGGCGATCCCGTTGACCTTGCTGGTCAAGGCGCTGCTGGTCGACGTCGACCCGCGTGGTCACTGGCTGGACGCCCTGCTCCGGGAGGAGCCGCGGGCGCCGAGGACCTCCCGTGCCCGGCGCCGGATGCACGCCCGGCGGTCTGCGCTCGCCTCCGTGCGCCGGCTGCACCAGCCCCGGCGGCTGCCCGGCGAGGAGCTCGCGCCGGCCGGCGACGCCGGTACGCCCGCACCGGTGGGCGACGCCGGTACGCCCGCACCGGTGGGCGACGCCGGTACGCCGGTGCGCTGAGTGCCGGAACTGGTGGTCGTGGTCGGTCTGCAGGGCGCCGGCAACAGAAGGACCTCCCTGCCCCCCCCACCGCTCGCAGGCTCGCGACGGGCCCCTGCACGGAGGCCTGACGCGTGCCCGAGGCGGGAGGCGCGGCAGTGCCGCGTGGTGGCCGAGCTGCTCGCCGCCGGCCGCAGCGTCGTCGTGGACAACACCAACCCCTCGGCCGCCGAGCGCGCGCCGCTGATCGCGGCGGCCCGGGAGGCGGGCGTGCCGGTGCAGGCGGTCTGGCTGGACACGCCGCTGGACGTCTGCCTGGCGCGCAACGCCAGGCGCCCCGAGGGCACCCGCGTGCCGCTGGTGGCTGTGCACGCCGCCGTCGCCCGGTTCCAGCCGCCGACGACCGCGGAGGGGTTCGACCGGGTCGACGTCCTCGGCCCGTCGCAGGGCCCGAGGGATGCGACGGGGGAGGGCGTGCGGTAGACACGGCAGGCCGTTCCCCCCGACGTCCCGGAGGTCCCCCTCGTGCTGGCCAGCATCGGCTACGCCGCCGCCTACACGGGCGTGGGCATCGCGCTCCTGGCCCTCGGCTTCGTGGCGCTCGACCTCCTCACCCCGGGCCACCTGGGGCGGCACATCTACCAGGAGGGATCGATCAACGCCGGCATCGTGCTGGCTGCGGGGTTCCTCGGCCAGGGCGCGATCGCGTTCACCACGATCTGGACCAACGCGACCGACGGCTTCGGCCGGGCGCTGTGGTGGACCGTGGTCTTCGGCGTCGTCGGCGTGCTCCTGCAGGCGGTGGCCTTCCTGGTGCTCAACCTGGTGACGCCGGGCTCCCTGGGATCGTCGCTGGTCCAGGTGCGGTTCCACCCGGCGAGCCTGGTGAGCGCGGCCAGCCAGCTCGCGGTCGCCGCCATCATCGTCGCCTCCATCTGGCCCTGACGGGGGCTGCTTCCCCCGTGTGACGGGCGACTCACGCCCTGGCCGTAAGGTGCCGGGCAGCTTGTCGTCCCCGCTCGGTCGGGGACCGACGCACGAGCAGACCTGACGAGAGGAAGATTCATGAGCGAGGCAGTGAACAGCACCCGGGCGGCCATCGTGACCGGCGGCGCGCGCGGCATCGGTGCCGCCACCGCGCAGCGGCTGGCCAAGGACGGGTTCGCCGTCGCCGTCCTGGACCTCGACGAGGCGTCCGCCCAGGGCACCGTCGACGCGATCCAGGCCGCCGGGGGCAAGGGTCTGGCCGTCGGGGCCGACGTCAGCGACGCCGAGCAGGTCCAGGGCGCTGTCGACCGCATCGCCGCGGAGCTCGGCGCGCCGGTCGTGCTGGTGAACAACGCGGGCGTCCTCCGCGACAACATGCTGTTCAAGATGAGCGACTCGGACTGGGACATCGTCATGAACGTGCACCTCCGTGGTGCCTTCCTGATGTCGCGCGCCGCCCAGAAGCACATGATCGAGGCCAAGTGGGGCCGGATCGTGAACCTGTCCAGCACCTCGGCGCTGGGCAACCGCGGCCAGGCCAACTACTCCACCGCCAAGGCCGGCCTGCAGGGCTTCACCAAGACCCTGGCCATCGAGCTCGGCAAGTTCGGCGTCACCGCCAACGCCATCGCCCCCGGCTTCATCCAGACGGAGATGACCAAGGCGACCGCCGACCGCATGGGCATCCCCTTCGACGACTTCATCAAGGGCGCCGGGTCGCAGATCCCGGTGCAGCGCGTCGGCCAGCCCGAGGACATCGCGCACCTCGTGTCGTTCTTCGCCAGCGAGGGCGCCGGCTTCATCTCCGGCCAGGTCGTCTACGCCGCGGGCGGCCCGAAGGGCTGACCGCAGGACCCCTGCACGAAATCCAGCGGGCCACGGACGGCGTTGTGCCGTCCGTGGCCCGTTCCGTTGTCCGCCTCCTCGTCCTCGGCGACTCGATCGCCTTCGGCACCGGCGCGCTGCGCGCCGAGCACGCCCTCGGCCCGCGGCTGGCCGCCGCGCTGACCGGGGACGGGCACGACGTCGACCTGCACGTGCTCGCGGTGCCGGGCGCGGTCTCTGCGGACCTCCCGCGGCAGGTGCGCGCGGCCGCGCCGCTGGCAGCCGATCTCGCGCTGATCGTGGTCGGGGCGAACGACATCGTCCGCCTCGTCCCGCCCGAGCAGGCAGCGGCCTCCCTGGACGCGGCGCTCCGCACGCTGAGGGCCGGCGGGACCGACGTCGTCCTGGTGCCGGCACCGGACATGTCCAGCGTGCCGTTCGTGCCGCCCGCGTTCCGCCCGCTCGTCCAGGGGGCGTGCGCGCAGCTGCAGCAGCGGCAGGCCGCCGTGGCACGGGCGACCGGCGCGACCGTCGCGGCGGTCGCCGACGTCAACCGGGCCTTCGGTGCCGATGCGGCCCTCTTCGCCGCCGACCGCTTCCACCCGTCGTCCGCGGGATACGCCCGCATCGCCGCCGCGCTGACCCCTGCCGTCCTCGCCGCCGCCCGCGCCCGTCGGGAGACGGCGGCCTGAGCCTCAGGCGGCGAGGGGCGCCGGACGGCGCAGCGCGGCCGGCTCGGCGAAGCGGGTGAGGACCGGGCCGGCCACCGCGAGGATCAGCACGTAGGCCGTGGCGATCGGGCCGACGTCGGCCAGCCCGGCGGTCACCGCGAGCCCGGCGATCACGATGGAGAACTCGCCGCGCGCGACCAGGGCCGTCCCGGCGCGCAGCCGCCCGGGTACCGCGATGCCGTCCCGCTTCGCTGCGAACCAGCCGGTGCCGATCTTGGTCACCGTCGAGACGGCCGCCAGTGCCAGCGCCGCGGGCAGGAGGGGCAGGATCGCGCCCGGGTCGGTGGCGAAGCCGAAGGCGACGAAGAACAGCGCGGCGAACAGGTCCCGCAGGGGACCGAGGATGGCCCGGGCGCGCTCGGCGAAGGAGGCCGGGAGCGCCAGCCCCACCAGGAACGCGCCGACCGCCGCCGAGGCCCCCATCGCCTGCGCCGCACCGGCGACCAGCAGGGTCAGCCCCACCAGGCGCAGCATCACCTGCTCGTCGTCGTCGTGGCTGAGCAACCGGCCCAGCCGGTGTCCGTGGCGCTGTGCGGCCACCAGGACCAGGGTCACGGCCCCGACGGCCAGCGCGACGCCGGCGACCGCCGCCGTCGGTCCGTCGCCGGCCAGGGCGACCACGAGCAGCGGCAGGAACAGTGCCATGGCCAGGTCCTCGAGCACCAGGACGGCGAGGACGGCAGGGGTCTCCCGGTTGGCCAGCCGGCCCAGGTCGCCGAGGAGGCGGGCCACGATCCCCGACGAGGAGATCCAGGTGACGCCGGCGAGAGCCAGCGCACCCTGCCACGGGAGGCCGAGCAGGAGCCCGGCCACGAAGCCCGGTGGCGCGTTCAGTACCAGGTCCACGAGCCCCGAGGGTGCGTGCCGCCGGAAGGAGCTGAACAGCTCGGTGGCGGAGAACTCCAGCCCGAGGGTGAGCAGCAGCAGCACCACGCCGATCTCGGCGGCGGAGGTGAGGAAGGGCTCCGCGGTGTCCAGCGGGATCAGTCCGCCGTTGCCGACGGCGAGCGCGGCGACGAGGACGAACGGGATGGGGGAGAGCCCGAGCCTGCGGGCCAGCATGCCCAGCAGCGAGAGGCCGAGGAACAGCAGGCCGAGCTCGACCAGCAGGGTCGCGACGTGGTCCACCGGCGAGGTCAGGCCTGGCCGGCGAGGCGGCGCTCGAGCTGCACCAGTCCGGCGTCCGAGCCGATCGCCACGAGCACGTCGCCGCCGGCCAGGACGTGCTCGGGGCCCGGGGAGGGGACGACGTCGACGCCGCGGACGACGGCCACGATCGAGCAGCCGGTGAGGGTGCGGGCGCGGGTGTCGCCCAGCGGCCGGCCGTCGAACGGCGAGCCGGGTGCGACGGTGAGCCGTCCGGACTCCAGCCCCGGCACCTCGCGGGAGAGGTCGGCGAAGCGCTGGGTCAGCCGCGGCGCGCCGAGCACCTCGGCGACGGCGTCGGCCTCGTCGGGGCTGAGCCGGAACATCCCCTGGGCGCGGTCGGGGTCGCGACGGTCGTAGACGGCGATCTCGGCCCCGCCCTCGCGCTGGACGACGATGCCCAGCACCTGCCCCGAGCTGCACCGCAGCTCGTAGCGCACGCCGACACCGGGCAGCAGGGTCTCCTCGAGGTCCACGCCGCGATCGTCGCAGACGCCCCGCCGGCCGGTCGCCCGGCCGGGCCGGTCAGCCCGGGCGCCCCGCGAGCAGCTGGGCCAGGTGCATGCCGCGGCGCCCGGCCAGCTGGTCCAGCTGGGTGCGGCAGGAGAACCCGTCGGCGAGCACGACGGCGTCGTCGGGGAGGCCCTCGACGGCCGGCAGGAGCTGCTGCCCGGCGATCGCCACCGACACGTCGTGGTGGCCCTTCTCGACGCCCCAGTTGCCCGCCAGCCCGCAGCAGCCACCCAGCCGGGTCACCTCCGCGCCGGCCCGCCGCAGCAGCGCGGCGTCGGCCGACCAGCCGAGCACCGAGGCGTGGTGGCAGTGCGGCTGCGCGACCACCTGCAGGCCCGCCAGGGACGGCGGCTCCCAGCCGGGCGTGGCGGCGAGCTGCTCGGCCAGGGTGCGGGTGCCGGCGGCGACGGCCTCGGCGTCCGGGCCGCCCACCACCTCCAGCGCCTCGCCGCGCAGCACCGCGGTGCACGAGGGCTCGACGCCGACGACCGGGATGCCGGCGGCGACGACCGGTGCCAGCTCGGCGACGGTGTGCCCGAGGATGCGGCGGGCCGCGTCCAGCTGCCCGGTGGTGATCCAGGTCAGCCCACAGCAGGTGTCCGAACCGGGCACCTGCACCCGGTAGCCGGCCGCCTCCAGGACCTCGGCGGCGGCCAGGGCGGTGTCGGGGTCGAAGTGGTCGGTGAAGGAGTCGACCCAGAGGGCCACCGGCGGGCCGTCCCCGGCGGCTGCGGGCCGGTCCTGCCACTGCTGCCGGAAGGTGCGGACGGCGAAGGCGGGGACGGCGCGGCGCTGGTCCATGCCCGCACCCCACTTGGCCAGCCGGCCGCCCAGCCGGGAGCCCAGGAATCCGTTGACCAGCCGCGGCGCCCGGGCCGCGAGGTCGGCCCACCGCGGCAGCCGGCCTAGCGTGTAGTGCGGGAGGGGACGCAGCCGGCGCCGGTAGGACTGGTGCAGCACCTCGGACTTGTAGGCGGCCATGTCGACCCCGGTCGGGCAGTCCGAGGAGCAGCCCTTGCACGAGAGGCACAGGTCCAGCGCGTCGTGCACCTCCGGCGAGCGCCAGCCGGTCACCGGTCCGCCGGGGGCGAGCATCTCCTGCAGCACGCGCGCCCGGCCGCGGGTGGTGTCCTTCTCGTTCCGCGTCGCCGGCCACGAGGGGCACATGACCCCGCCGCTGGACTGCAGGTCCGCGCGGCACTTCCCGACGCCCGTGCAGCGGTGCACGGCGGCGGAGAGGTCGCCGCCGTCGTGCCGGTAGGCCAGGGCGAGGGTGGGCCGGGTGTCGCGGCTGACGACCGGCGCGGCCGCGGTGCGGACGTCGTCGTCGAGGGCGGCCGGCCGGACCAGGACGCCGGGGTTGAGGACGTCGTCGGGGTCGAAGAGCGCCTTGACCCGCTCGAAGAGCGAGATGACGGCGGGGGAGTACATGAGCGGGAGCAGTTCGCTGCGGGCCCGGCCGTCACCGTGCTCCCCGGACAGCGAGCCCCCGTAGCCGGCGACCAGGCCTGCGGCGTCCTCCACGAAGGCCCGGTACCGCGCCCGCCCCCGGTCCGGTCCGCCGTCGGCGCCGAACGGGAAGTCGATGCGCACGTGCACGCAGCCGTCACCGAAGTGCCCGTAGGGGACGCCCTGGAGGCCGTGGCCGTCGAGCAGCGCCTCGAAGCCGCGCAGGTAGTCGCCGAGCCGCTCGACCGGGACCGCGGCGTCCTCCCAGCCGGCGTGCGCCGGCCGCCCGTCCGAGGTGCGCGCGGCCAGGCCGGCGCCGTCCTCGCGGATCCGCCAGATCGCGGCGGCCTCCGCCGGATCGGTGACGACGAGGGAGTCCAGGGCGGCCGCGTCGGCGAGCACCCCGCGGGCCTTGGCCTCGACCTCGGCCACCGTGTCGCCGGTCAGCTCCACGATCAACCAGCCGTCGCCGCGGGGGAGGTCGGGCACGACGGCGGCCGGCACGTCGCGCAGCCGCTGCACGATCCGCTGATCCAGCCCCTCGACGGCGGTCGGCTCGTGGGGGAGCAGGGCGGGCGTGGCGTCGGCGGCGTCGGCCATCGTGCGATAGCCGAGGACGACCAGCCCGCGGAACGGCGCGTCGGCCACCAGTCGCACGGTGGCGGAGAGCACCAGCCCCAGCGTGCCCTCGCTCCCGACCAGGGCGCGGGCCACGTCGAAGCCGCGCTCGGGGAGCAGGTGCTCCAGCGAGTAGCCCGACACCTGGCGGCCGAAGCGGCCCAGCTCGGTGCGGATCGTCGCGAGCTCCGCGCCGACGAGGCGCTGCAGGTCGGCGAGCACGCCGGGTTCCGGCACCGTGCCGGGGCCCAGGTCCAGGCGGGTCCCTCCACCGGTGACGACGTCCAGACCGAGGACGTTGTCGGAGGTGCGCCCGTACCCCAGCGCCCGTGAGCCGCAGGCGTTGTTGCCGATCATGCCGCCGATCGTGCAGCGGTTGTGCGTGCTCGGATCGGGGCCGAAGCGCAGGCCGTGCGGGCGGGCCGCCGTCTGCAGGGCGGCCTGGACGACACCCGGCTGCACCGTGGCGGTCCGCGCCCCGGCGTCGAGCGAGAGCACCTGGTTCATGTGCCGACTGGTGTCGAGCACCACGCCCGTCCCGACGGCGTTCCCGGCGATCGAGGTGCCCGCCCCGCGGGCGGTCAGGGGCACGCCCAGCTCGCGGCAGACGGTGAGCGTCGCGAGGACCTCGTCGGTGTCGCGGGGGCGGACGACGGCCCGGGGGAGCACCCGGTAGATCGAGGCGTCGGAGGAGTAGAGCGCTCGGGCCAGCCCGGAGTCGTCGACGTCGGTCAGTCCGGCCGCGCGCAGTGCTGCGGCGAGGTCGACCGCGGTGGTACGGCTCATGGCCGTCATGCAACCAGGGGGCGACGAGCCTCGCGCACCCGGCCACCGGCTCGTGAGCGTCCGGGAGGTGGCCATCTCCACGCACCCGACGTCCGATGCCGTCCCACCTCCGGCCCGCTGGGCCCCGACGAGCTCGCCGCCCTCGACGCGTGGTGGCGGGCCGCCGCCTACCTCTCGGTGGGCCAGATCTACCTCATGGGCAACCCGCTGCTGCGCGAGCCGCTGCGACCGGAGCACGTGAAGCCGCGGCTGCAGGCCACCGGGGACGCCCACCGCCCTGGACTTCCGGAGATCCGGCGGCAGGTCCGGGAGCTGCTGGCCGCCTGACCGGCCCTTGTGCGACGGGGGCGGACCGGGGGAGCCTCGGGCAACCGATCGGCGAACGGCAGGAGTGGTCGTGGCGCACAGCGAACAGGGCGGCGCGGAGCGGACCGTCGTCGGCGTGGACGGCTCCCCCGGGGCGCGCGAGGCGCTGGTGTGGGCGCTGCGGGACGCCGCCCGGCGGGGGACGTCCCTCGAGGTCGTCAGCAGCTTCCCCGTGGAGCTGCGCCTGTCCGACCCCTTCGTTCTCGACGAGGCGCAGCTGGAGTCGGTCCGGGAGGACACGTTGCAGCGGGCGCGTGCCCAGGTCGAGGAGGTGCGCGCCGAGACCGGGCAGACCGGCGTCCCGCTGGACGTCCTCGCGGTGGCCGGGCCGCCGGCGCAGATGCTGCTCGCCGCCTCGGAGGACGCCGGCCGGCTCGTCGTGGGCAGCCGGGGGCGCGGCGCCGTGCGCAGCCTCGTGCTCGGCTCGGTCGCGCTCCGCTCCGTCACCCACGCCCGCGTGCCGGTCGTCGTCGTCCACGCGGGTGCCGACGAGGGGCGTGACGACGGCCCGCCGCGCGTCGTCGTCGGCCTGGACGGCTCGGAGGCGTCGGGGATCGCGCTGGAGCGGGCGGGCCGCGAGGCGGAGCTGCTCGGCGCCGAGCTGGTGGCCGTGGCGGCCTACTCGGTGACGGGGTACTGGAGCGACGCCTACGCCGTCGCCCTCCCGCCGCCGGAGCAGCTGGCCGGCGAGGTCCGGGGCGTGGCCGAGCAGCAGGTCGCCGAGGCCCGGGTGCCGGACGGGGTGCCCGTGCGGATCGAGTGCCTGGAGGGGCCGGCCGGCGACGTGCTGGTCGAGGCCGCACAGGGCGCCCGGCTGCTCGTCGTCGGCGGGCACGGGCAGGGTGCGGTCCGCGGACTGCTGATGGGGTCGGTGGCGCTGCACTGCGTGCTCGCCGGGCGGTGCCCGGTGATGGTCGTCCCCGGGTCGGGGACGAGCGGCCGGCACGTCCCCGCCTGAGCGGCCGGGACGCGCCGGAGGGCCGCCGTCACGGGAACGGCGGCCCTCCGGGCGTGGTGCGTCAGTCCGACGTCGGCGGCTCGTCCTTGCCGGCCTCCTCGAGCTCGTCGGCCTCCTCCTTGGTCTGGTGCACCGCGCCGTCGGCGTGCTCCGGCGGGCCGTAGACCGTGTAGAGGATGAGCGGGTTCTCGCCGGTGTTGACGAAGTTGTGCTTCGTGCCGGCGGGGACGACGACGAGGTCGCCCTGGGCGACGTTCTTCTCCGAGCCCGAGATGATCGCCTTCCCGGTGCCGCTGACGAAGGTGAGGATCTGGTCGATGTCCTCGTGCGTCTCCTCGCCGATCTCCCCGCCCTTGGGGATCGTCATGATCACCAGCTGGGTGTTCTTGCCGGTCCAGAGGACCCGGCGGAAGTCGGGGCTCTTCTCGGCCTCGGTCGCGATCGTGTAGTGGATGACGGACGCCATGGACGGCGCTCCTCTCGTCTCGGCTCGTCTGCTGGGCGGCCCACCGGGAGCGACCCGACGGGCGACTGTGCAGGTCCTGCCCGCGGAGCCGGGGGAGTAGTCCTCCCTCGCCCGGTTCGCTGATCTTCCCGGGGAGGTGGAACCGCCGGTCGTGTCGTCGCGGGAGGCGGTCGGCGGGGACCGCTCAGCCGGTGGCGGACCTGGAGCGGCCGAGGAAGGGGAGGCCGTGGGAGTGCCACAGCCGGAGCAGCCCGGTGCCGACCAGGAGCACGCTGGCCGCGACGGCGATGCCGACGATCGTCAGCACGGTGAGCCCGTCCCGGACGGCCAGCACCTCGACGGCGACGGCCTCCAGGGTGACCGCGCACCAGACCGCGACCGCCGCGACGCGGTCGGCCGCGGCGATGCCGGAGTAGAGCAGCAGCTGGGCCAGCGCGAACAGGGTGCCGAGGATCGCGAAGACCCAGGTGGCGCCCCCGAGGGCGTCCCCGTACTCCGCGCCGCCCACCAGCGGGAGGGCGCGCGCGCCCAGGACCGCCGTGGCGGCGGTGACGGTGGCCCCCACCAGCGCGACGAGGGCGGCGGCCACCGGCAGCAGCCGCCGCCGGCCGCCCGCGTGCGCCAGCCGGGGCAGCAGGACGACGCTGATGCCCTGCGGGAGCCAGAAGGCGACCTTGGCGAAGATCGAGGCGACGGCGTACTCGCCGGCGAGCTCCGCCGGCAGGTGGTGGCGGGCCAGCAGCAGGTCCAGGTTCACCATGAGCACCAGGCCGAGCAGCGCACCGGACGCCTTCGCGGCGGACACGATGTGGGGGCGCAGGCCGCGGGCGAAGCCAGGCCGACCCGAGAAGGTCCAGCCGACGACGGCGGTGCCCGCGCACCCCACCGCCATCCCGATGAGCGCCGCCTCGGGCGTGCCGCCGACGACCAGGCCCGTGATGCCGCCGCCGGACTTCAGCAGGCCGAACGTGGTGTTGACCAGGGCCAGCCGGCGGTAGCGGCGGGTGCCCTGGAGCAGCCCGTCGTAGCCGCCCACGAGCGTGTGCGGGACGAGGACGGCGATCAGCCACAGCACCGTCGTGGGGCCGGACAGGTGCAAAAGCGACACCAGCGGGGCGACGGCGAGCAGCCCGAGGACGCCGACGGCCGCGGCGCCCATCCACGTGGCGGTGTGCAGCCGGGCGAGGACGGCGGGCCTGTCCGCGGGGTTCGCGCCCAGGGTGAGCGCGGCGGAGGTCTGCAGCCCCGTCGCCGGCACGACGCCGATGAACATGACGCCCAGCAGGGCGGCGAGCTCACCGAACGCCTCCGGGGCGAGCAGGCGGGCCGCCACCACGGTCATGACGTAGGCCAGCCCGTTGACGCCCAGCAGCGCGAGCGAGACCAGTGCTGCCGGCACGGCGGCCTCGCGCCGGCGGCGGGCGGCGCTGGGTACCGGCGGGACCTCGACGGCGGTCATCCCCGCACCCCGCACCGAGGGCCCGGGAGGACCGCTCGCCGCCGGGTGTCCGGGGAGCCGCCCCGGATCACGGCAGTCCTGAGGAAGCGGGTTCCCGGAACGGTGCGTTTCCGGTCACCGACGCCTCGAGGCGGGCGGCCGGCTCGCGGGCCGGGTCGCCGGTGCTGTGCTGGATGCCCTCCAGCCGGGCGACCAGCTCCGCGGCGCCCTCGCGGACGCCGGGGCGGGGGGACTCGCGGACGGAGCGGGCCAGGACCCCGGCGAACTCGCGGACGCTGGCCGACCACTCGAAGGTGGCCGCGTGCCGCACCGCTGCCTCGCCCATGGCTCGGCGGGCGTCCGTGTCGTCCAGGAGCCGGGCGACGGCGTCGGTCATCTGGTCCAGGTCGTCGACGAGCAGCCCGCTGACGCCGTCCACGACCGACTCCTGCAGGCCGCCGGAGGAGTGGTAGCCGACCGTGGGCACGCCGTGGCCACCGGCCTCGATGACCACCATGCCCCAGCCCTCCTTGATCGAGGGGCAGACGAACACCCAGGCCGCGGCCAGCTGCTCGTGCTTGCCGGTCTCGTCGAGGAAGCCGAGGAACTCCACGCGGTCGGCGACGCCGAGCCGCTCGGCCTGGGCCCGCAGGGTGTCCTCCCACCAGCCCTCGCCGACGACGGCGAGGGTCAGGTCGGGCCAGCGGTCGCTCAGCCGGGCGAGGATCTTCAGCGAGTGCTCGACCTGCTTGTGGGGCACGAGCCGGCCCAGCGTGATCAGCCGGGGGGACTCGGAGCGCGGCGTCGGCACGTCCACGATCGGCTCGGTGCCGACGGGCACCAGCGTGATCCGCTCGGGGGCGATGCCCAGGCCGGCCATCTCCCGGCCGGTCGCGTCGGAGATCGTCACGTAGGGGACCCGGCGGTAGACCTTCGGGGCGACGACGGACTCCAGCCACCAGCCGATGCGGCCGCCGATCCGGCCGAAGACGATGGGCCACTGCTCCTTGTGCACGTGGAAGACGACGGTGGTCACCGGGGAGCGGGTCACCAGGGTGCTGCAGAAGGGGATGCCGTTCTGGACGTCGACCACCAGGCGCGGCTTGTGCCGCCGGACGAAGGCCATGGCCCGCGGGTAGATGCTCAGCCGGCCGCCGCGCCGCACGATCCGGACACCGTTGACGGTCTCTTCCCTCGGTGCGCGGCCGTGCTCGGCGCAGAACAGGGTCACACGGAGCCCGGCGGCAGCCAGACCCTCCGCGATCCGCTGCACGTACCGTTCCGATCCGCCGCCCTCCGGGTGGCTGACATCACGCCAGTTCACGAAGAGAACATCGATGTCCGTCGTTCGGTACAACACCCGCGGCACACTAATGCACCCGAGCGGCGGCTTCGACCCGCAACGAGGCCCACGACCCATTGGAGTACACAGATGAACCGATCGGCCACCCTTTCCCGGTCGGTCTCGCTCTTCCAGGCCTTCCTGCACGAGCAGGACGATCCGCAGCGCTTCTACAGCGTGCTGGCCGCCGATTCGGTGGCCCAGCTGTCCCGCTGGGTCGACCTCTCGGGTGCCAGGGTGCTGGACGTGGGCGGTGGTCCCGGCTACTTCGCGGACGCGTTCCGCGGTGCCGGTGCGACGTACGTCGGCCTGGAACCGGATGCCGGCGAGATGGCCGCGCGCGGGGAGCCGGAGCCCGGCACGCTGCGGGCGAGCGGCGAGGAACTGCCCATCCGCACCGGCGCCGTCGACGTCTGCTACTCGTCCAACGTCCTCGAGCACGTGCGGCGCCCCTGGACGATGGCCGACGAGATGGTGCGGGTGACCAAGCCGGGCGGCACCATCTACCTCTCCTTCACCCCCTGGCTCTCGCCGTGGGGTGGGCACGAGACGGCGCCGTGGCACTACCTGGGCGGGCACCGGGCCCGGCGGCGGTTCCGGAAGAAGACGGGTGCCGAGCCGAAGAACAAGTTCGGGGAGTCGCTGTTCGCGGCGTCGGCCGGCGCCGCGCTGCGCTGGGCGCGGGCCTGCCCGGACGCCGAGCTGATCGCCGCCCTGCCGCGGTACCACCCGTGGTGGGCCACCTGGGTGGCGCGCGTCCCGGGCCTGCGCGAGTTCGCCAGCTGGAACATGCTGCTGGTGCTGCGCCGGAACAGCTGACCCCGCCTTCCCCGCCGGGCACCCGCGTCACGGACGCAACGACCGGCCCGGGAGAGCCCGGGAACCGCCTGCGTCCCGCGCGTCCCCGGCGCCTCCCGGGCGTGTCGGTGCGGGGCCGGATCCGGGCCCGGGTGCCGGGGCGTCGTCCGCCGTGGGGTCGACGACGTCCCGTACCGTCGATGTCCGTGCCGCGCGAGCCGTAGCGGCGAGGGGGAGCTGCATGCGGGCGCGTGTCGTCGGGCTGGCCGGAATCGGCCTGGGAGGTCTCGCGGTCGTCGCGTCGGTGACGGCGGGGTCCTGGGTCCCGCTGCTGCCGGTCCAGCTGCCGCTGGACGAGAGCTTCGGGACCGAGGCGCTCGGCCGGGAGGTCACCTACCTGGACCCGGTCACCTTGGCCCCCGTGACCAGCGAGGACGTCGCGACGTCGGTCCGGGTCCGCGGCGACGAGGACACCGGTGCCGCCGGTGACCGCACCGCCGTGTGGGAGTACGTGTCGGAGACCAGCGACGCGGACGGGACGCTGGTCGCCACGAGCACCACGCTGGTGTGCCTGGACCGGTGGACCGCCGAGGCCGTGGACTGCGCCGGGGAGTCGGTCGACGGAGAGCCCACCGACATCCGCGGGCTCACGGTGCGTTTTCCGGCCGACACCGAACGACGCGACTACGATCTCTGGGACACCACGGCGAGGCAGCCGTTCCCCGCCCGCTTCGAGGGTGTCGAGCGCCTCGACGGCCGGCAGGTGTACCGCTTCGAGCAGGAGGTCCCCGAGCAGGTGATCCGCTCGGTCCCCGTCCCCGGACGCCTGGTCGGTTCCCTCGAGGACGAGGTCTTCGCCGACGTCGTGCACAGCAGCACGAGGACGGTGTTCGTCGAGCCGCTCAGCGGTGTCGTCGTGTCCGAGGAGGAGAGCCCGGTGACCGCGCTGCGTGGTCCCGACGGCACGTCCGGAGCCGTGCTCCTGAGCGGGACGTCCTCCTGGTCGGAGGCCTCCGTCCGGGAGGCGCTCGCCCGTGCCGAGGACGTCCGCGACGAGCGGGCCGACCTGCGCACCGGCGTGCGGTGGGCCGCGGCCGGCACCGGCGCCGCGCTCCTCGCCCTGGGCGCACTCCTGGCGACCCGGCGCAGCCCCACCCAGCCCCACGACGCGCAGGACGAGCCCGTTCGGGTCCCCGTCCCCAGCGCCTGACGACAGGGGCACTGCTGCACATGGCGACGATGGTCACCGGCACGTCCGCCGCACCGTCACCGGCGGACGACGCGTCGGGGGGACCGCGCGAGCCCCTGACGGGGCGGGTGTGGACGTTCCTGCGGCGGTGGCGGCTGGCGCTGGTCTGCGCCGGCTTCCTGGTGCTGGCGATGCTGCAGGCGCCGGGGGAGATCCTCGGCGACACGAAGTCGGACCTGGTGGTCGACCCGCTGGCGTTCCTCGGCCGGGCGCTCACGCTCTGGGAGCCCGAGGGGGCAGCCGGCCAGATCCAGAACCAGGCCTACGGCTACTTCTTCCCGATGGGGCCGTTCTTCGCCCTCGGGCAGCTGGCCGGCATCCCGGCGTGGATCGTGCAGCGGCTCTGGTTCGCGGCGCTGATGAGCGTCGCCTTCCTCGGCATCGTGATCCTGGCCCGGCGGCTGCGCGTCGGGACGCCGGCGACGGCGCTGGTGGCCGGGATCGCCTACGCGCTCTCCCCGCGCATGGTCAGCGCGGTCGGGGCCCTCTCCATCGAGACGCTGCCGCTGGTGATCGCGCCGTGGGTGCTCATCCCGCTGGTCGGTGCGGCGCAGCGAGGCTCCGCGAGGCGGGCCGCGGCGCTGTCGGGCCTGGCCGTCTTCTGCGTCGGCGGTGTCAACGCGGTCGCCACCGCGGCCGTCCTCCCGCTGGCGGTCCTGTACCTGCTCACCCGGCCCGCCGGGCCGTTCAAGCGCCGGCTCATCGCCTGGTGGGTGGTCGCAGTCGGGCTGGCCACCGCCTGGTGGGCCGGCCCCCTGGTGCTGCTGGGCCGGTTCGGCTCCTCGTTCCTGTACTACATCGAGACGGCCGACGCCACGACCGGTCCGACCGACGTCCTCAGCGTGCTGCGCGGGACCACGCACTGGCTGGCGACCCTGGCCTTCCCCTCGGGTCCGAACTGGCCGGCCGGCTGGGCCCTCGTGCACGAGATCGTCCCGATCGCGGGCACGGTCGTCCTGGCCGCGGCCGGGGTGGCCGCGCTCTGCCGCCGCGACATGCCCGAGCGCACCTGGCTCGTCCTCGGCCTCCTGGCCGGCGTCGGCCTGGTGTCGCTGGGCCACCTCGCCGGCGTCCAGGGGGTCCTGGCCGAGCAGCTGCACGACTGGCTGGACGGTCCGCTGGCCCCGCTGCGCAACGTGCACAAGTGGGACCCGGTCGTCCGCCTGCCGCTGGTCCTCGGCCTCGCGCACCTCGGTGGTGTCGCGCTCCGGCGGGTGCAGCGCGCCCGGTCCGAGCGATCGGCTCCCCGGAACCGGCGGCGGGGCGCGGGAACCGTCGCCTCGCGTGCGGTGCTGGTCGCGCTCGTCCTGGCGCTGGTGGCCTCGATCTCCCCGGCGCTGGCCGGCCGCCTCGCGCCGCCCACCGGCTTCACCGACGTCCCCGGCTACTGGCAGGAGACGGCGGACTACCTCGCCGCGCAGCAGCCCAGCGGGCGGGCCCTGCTGGTCCCCGGGTCGTCCTTCCCCCAGTACGAGTGGGGGACGCCGATCGACGAGCCGATGCAGGCGCTCGCCGAGTCGCCGTGGGACGTCCGCAACGCCATCCCGCTGACCCCCGAGGGCCACATCCGCATGCTCGACGCGATCGAGGCAAGGCTCGAGGTGGGCGAGGGGTCCGAGGGCCTGACGAGGTACCTGGCCCGGGCCGGCATCTCCCACCTGGTGCTCCGCAACGACCTGGACACCGGCACGGCGGGATCCACCCGCGCGGTCCTGGTGCGCCAGGCGCTGCGGGAGTCGCCCGGCATCCGCCCGGTCGCCACCTTCGGGCCGGTGTCGGCCGAGGACGACGTCAGGGACGGCACCGTCGCCGACGCGGGGCTCGACGAGCCGGCGCCGGCGATCGAGGTGTACTCGGTGGCCGACGTCGTGCCGGAGGCCTGGACGGCGCCGATGTCCTCCGTGGTCACCGTGCACGGGGGCCCCGAGGCGGTCCTCGCGCTCGAGGACCGCGGGCTGGTCACCGAACGCCCCACCCTGATGGCCGGCACCCCCGGCGCCCCGCTGGAGCCGGCCATGGTCAGCGACGCGCTGCTCCGGCGCGAACGCAACTACGGCCGGCTGATCGGGGCCACGTCCGGCGGGTTGTCCGACGAGGACCCGCTGCGGATGGACAACCCGGCGCGCGACTACGTGATCCCGGCGCTCGGTGCCGCGGAGACCGTGATCGAGTACCTGGGCGGCACCCCGACCGCGTCCAGCTCGGCCTCGGACCCCGACGGCTTCACCCCTGCCCGGGTGGACACCCAGCCCTGGGCGGCCGTGGACGGCGACCCGCTGACCGCCTGGCGGCCCGCCCCGTGGAACGAGAGCGGCGAACCCCCGTGGTGGCGGCTGACGACCGAACGGCCGATCGCGGCCGGGGAGATCATCGTGTCCCTCGGCCAGGAGCCCGGCGTGGCGCGACCGGCCGAGCTGCGCATCACCACCGACACCGGAGAGCTCGTCGTGCCGGTGGCCGACACCGGCGAGGAGCAGGCGCTGCCGTTGCCGGAGGGCTTCGCCTCGCAGGTGACCATCAGCCCCCTCGCGCCGGCGGACGCCCCGGGAGCCCCCGGCTTCTCGCTCGCGGAGGTCCGGGTCCCCGGGCTCAACGTGCACCGCTCGGCGGTCACCCCGGTCGCCGGGCCGGTCACGGCGTTCGCCTTCGACACCCTGCGCGGCCGGCCGGGCTGCGTGACCGGCGCCGAGGACGTGTCCCGGTGCGCCCCCGGGCTGGTCAACGGAGCCGAGGAGGCGGTGTGGCTGGACCGCGGGTTCAACACGCCGACCTGGTTCGACTACGAGATCTTCGCGACCGCGGTGGCGCGCCCGGGACCGGCGCTCGACGACCTGCTCACCGAGATCCGGGGTGCCCCGGAGGTGGCGGCCAGCAGCGCGCCGGTGGCCGACCCGCGGGGCAGTGCGGTGGCGGCCGTCGACGGTGACCCGACGACGTCCTGGCTGGCCGGAGGCGACGACCGCCGGCCCACGCTGGAGCTCACCTGGCCGGAGCCCCGCACGGTGGACTCGCTCCGGGTGGTCACGACCCCGGGCCTGGCCGCTGCCACGCCGACCGCCGTCACCGTCGATCCCCCCGGTGGTCTGCCGCGCACCGTGCGGCTCGCCGAGGACGGCACCGCCCGGTTCGCCCCCGTCGTCACCGACCGGTTGGCGGTCACGTTCCTGCTGCCCGAGGAGGTCGAGTCCATCGATCCCTTCACCCGCTGGGAGCAGCAGCTGGGCGTGGGCGTCAGCGAGCTGGAGATCGGCGGCCCCAACCCCGTCGCCGGGCCGGACACCCCCGTCGTCCTCGAGTGCGGCGCCGGGCCCGAGGTGCGGGTCGACGGTGCGGTGCTGCTGACCACGGTCCGGACGACCCTGCGCCAGCTGGAGTCGCAGGACCAGCTCGCGCTGGAGTTCTGCGACGCCGTGCCGACCCTCCGGCTACCGGCCGGTGAGCACCGTCTGCTGGCCCGGAGCAGCGATGCCCTGAGCATCGATTCGGCCACCCTGCTGCGGGTCGGGTGGCCCGCGGACACCGACCGCGGGGACCGGGAGGCGGCCGAGACCACCGCGTGGGAGGCCGAGCACCGCGCGGTGCAGGTCGGCGCCCGCAGCGAGCCCACGTTGCTGGTGATCCCCGAGAACACCAACCCCGGCTGGCGGGCGACCCTCGACGGGGAGGTCCTCGGCCCGGTGGCCGTCGACGGATGGCAGCAGGGCTACATCCTCCCGCCCGGG
Source organism: Blastococcus goldschmidtiae (assembly GCF_031845325.1). Taxonomy (NCBI): domain Bacteria; kingdom Bacillati; phylum Actinomycetota; class Actinomycetes; order Geodermatophilales; family Geodermatophilaceae; genus Blastococcus; species Blastococcus goldschmidtiae. The sequence continues at coordinate 136,887 of NZ_JAVREI010000002.1, forward strand.
GCGGCGGGGACGGTGGAGCTGGACTTCCGGCCCGGCCCGTACTACCGCGCCGCGCTCGCCGTCGGCGCCGGACTGGTGCTGCTGCTGGTCCTGGTGGCGGTGCTCCCCGCGCGCCCGTCGCGGGAACGCACCCGCCGTGGCCCGCGGCTCGGCGCAGGCCTGTCGGCGGCTCTCCTCACCGGCTTCGTCGTCGGGGCGGCCCTGCTCGGCACCGCACTCGTCGGCGGCCCGGTCGGGCTGGCCGCGCTCCTGGGCCTGTGGCTCCTGCGCTCGTTCCTGCCACGGACGGCGCCCGCGGTGCTCGGGGGTGTGGCGGCCGGAGCCCTCCTCGTCGCCGGGGCCCTGCTGCTCGCCGATCCCGACGGCACGGGCGGGGCGCGCCAGCTCCTGGCCGTCGTGGCGGTGTCCGCGGTCGTGGCGGGGGTCCTGCCCGAGCTGCCCCGCGGCCGGCTGCCGGGCCACCGCGGATCGCCCGGGACCGCGGTGCCTGGCCGATGAGGTGGCATCCATGAGGCACCATCGGGGTGTGCTCCGTCGAACTGCCGCCGTGGTCCCGGCGCTCTGTCTGGTCCTGACCGGCTGCCTCCGCCTCGAGGCGCCGGCGCCGGACGTCCAGCCGGGGCGGGAGGCGCCTCCGCTGCTGGAGGTCGAGCCGGCCGGCGACGCCGACACGGCCCGGCTGGAGCCGAGCTGCCCGGCGCCCGAGCAGCAGACCCCCGTGCTGTCGGCCGACCAGCTCAACCAGATGGTCACCGATTCCGACCTCCCGTTCTGGCAGGCGGCCGACGTCGGCGCGAGCGCCGTGCTGAGCGACGGACGCGTCCTCTGGGTCTTCGGGGACACCTTGCGCAAGAGGCCGACGCGGCCGCAGCTGATCGACAACGCCGTGGTGGTCACGTCCGGGACATGCATGTCCCAGCTGGTGACCGACGACCTCGGAGCGGTCTTCCCGCGGGACCCGGGCGAGCTGAGCCACTGGCCCATGTCGCTGGTCAGGCTGGAGCCGACCGAGGCCCACGGCGAGGACGTGCGGGACGTCGTCGCCGTCTACCTCTCGCGCATCCAGCGCGGGGAGCGGCAGTGGGACTTCATGTTCCGCGGCACGTCGGTGGCCGTCCTCGAGGTGGGGGCCGACGGAGTGCCCCGGCTGGCGAGCATGCAGCACCTGACGCCGGACAGCGTGTCCTTCGACCAGATCAACTGGGGCGCCGCGGCCGCGGTCGACGGGGACTGGCTGTACCTCTACGGCACCCGTCAGACCGGCGAGGCCAGCGTCTACGGCCGGGAGCTGTACGTCTCGCGCGTGCCGGCCGACGAGCCGGCGAACCCGGCGGCGATGATGTACTGGGACGGCTCGGAGTGGCAGCCGGACGCAGGCCGGGTCGTGCCGATCATGGGTGCGGTCGACGGGACCTCGCAGACCCTGTCGGTCGACCTCGTGGACGGCACGTGGACCGCGATCTCCAAGCGCGGTGGCGACCTCGCCGACGAGATCACCATGTGGACCTCCGACCAGCCCTACGGGCCCTGGACGGCGGCCGAGGTGGGCCGCTCGCCGAGCGGTCAGGACTCCGGGAACCTCCAGTACACCCCACTGGCCCATCCCGACATCCAGACGCCCTCGGGGCGCCTGCTGGTCTCGGTGTCGCGGAACACCACCGGCCTCGAGGAGCTCGTCAAGTTCCCCCAGCTGGGGCGGATCCTGTTCACCGAGGTCCCCCGCCCCTGACGGCAGGCCGCCGGGCCGGCCCGGTGAGCGACGTCACCGCCGGCGCCGGAAGATCGGCGCCGTGTCCGGTGTCAGGACAGTCATGACCTCGGCCACGCCTGCCCGCGCCTACGCGGTCTGGGGCGTGGCCCTGTTGTCCTACGTCGTCGCCGTCTTCCACCGGGCGTCCCTCGGCGTGGCCGCCGTCGACGCCCAGGAGCGGTTCTCCGCCGGCGCCTCGGCGGTCTCGCTGTTCCTCGTCCTCCAGCTGGCCGTGTACGCGGGCCTCCAGATCCCGGTGGGCGTGGCGCTGGACCGGTTCGGGTCGCGGCGGCTGATCCTCGCCGGTGCCGTCACGATGGCCGCCGGGCAGCTGGTGCTCGCGCTGGCCGGAGACGTGCCCACCGCGGTGGCGGCCCGGGTGCTGGTCGGCGCCGGGGACGCGATGACCTTCATCAGCGTGTTGCGCGTGGTCTCGTTCTGGTTCGCCGGGCCGGTGATCCCGCTGCTCACCCAGCTCACCGGCATCCTCGGCCAGTTGGGCTCGGTGCTCGCGGCCTATCCACTGGTGGCGCTGCTGCACGGCACCTCGTGGGAGGCGACCTTCCTGGGCGCCGCGGCCACCGGCCTGCTCGTCGCGGTCCTGGTGTCCGTCGCGTTGCGGGACGCACCCGGTGGCACGGTCCGCGCCCCTGCCGTGGGCCTGGCGGAGCTGCGCCGCACGCTGGTGGACACCTGGCGGGAACCGGGCACGCGCATCGGGCTCTACACGCACCTGGTCACGCAGTTCTCCGGCACGGTCTTCGCGCTGCTGTGGGGCTACCCGTTCCTGGTGGTGGGCCAGGGACTCTCACCGGGGACGGCGGCGGGCCTGCTCACCCTGCTCGTCCTCGTGGGCATGGCGGTCGGTCCGCTGCTCGGCCGGTTGTGCGGGCGCTGGCCGTTGCGCCGGTCGATCCTGGTGTTCTCGATCCTGGGGGCCACCGCGACCACGTGGACCGTCGTGCTGCTGTGGCCGGGGCGCGCGCCGCTGCCCCTGCTCGTCGCGCTCGTCGTCGTGCTGGGCACGAACGGTCCGGGCTCGATGATCGGCTTCGACTACGCCCGCACGGAGAACCCCGCCGAGCGGATGGGCAGCGCCAGCGGCGTGGTGAACGTGGGTGGCTTCGTCGCGTCGCTGCTGACCATCCTCGGGATCGGTGCCGTGCTCGACCTGCTCACGCCGGGCGCCTCGGCCGACTACGAGCTCAGCGCCTTCCGGGCGGCCTTCGCCGTCCAGTACGTCTTCTGGGCCATCGGGCTGGCCGGCGTCCTGCGGCACCGGCGCGAACTGCGGGCGCGGCTGGCGCGCGACGGCGTCGTCCTCGCGCCGCTGGCCACCGCGGTGCGTGCCCGCCTCCGGGGTGGTTCGGCGTACCCCTGACCAGCACTGCGACCGGAGCCACACGGAGCCCGATGGCTCCCGTCCGGTACCGTCCGCCTCCCGAGGGGTCACGACAGCGGCGGTGCGATGAGTTTCGAGCAGGTGCGCAAGGACTGGATCACCCTGGGGGGCGAGGACCCGCTGTGGGCCGTGCTCGTCGCCGAGGGCAAGCGGGGCGGGCGCTGGGACACCGATGCCTTCCTCCAACTCGGCCGCGATGACGTCGCGAGCGCGCGCAAGCAGCTGTCCGCACTCGGGTTGCCCGCGACGTGGGATCGCGTCCTCGACTTCGGGTGCGGCACCGGCCGGCTGAGTCAGGCGTTGGCCGAGCACGCCGCCGAGGTCGTGGGGGTGGACGTGTCGCCGCCGATGCTGGACAAGGCGCGCAGCTTCGACCGCAGCAGTGGCCGGGTCACGTTCGTGCTGAACCAGCATCCGGACCTGCGGGCCTTCCCGGACGCGTCCTTCGACCTGGTCTTCACCGAGCGGGTCCTGCAGCACCTCCCGCCCGAGGCGCTCGAGACCTACCTGACCGAGTTCCTGCGGGTGCTGCGTCCCGGCGGCGTGGCCTGGGTGCACTGCACGACCCGACCGACCTGGTCGTTCCGGGGCTTCGTCTGGCGCGCGGCGCCGGCCCCGGTGATCCGCTGGGCCCAGCGACGGCTGCTCGGTTACCCGGCGCCGATGAGGATGACCGGGGTGTCGGAGAAGAAGGTGGCCGAGCTCGTCGCGATGCACGGCGGGGCTGTCGTCGACGCCGTCGCCGTCGCCGAGCCGGAGTCCCACTGGCAGGCGCGGCGCTACGTCATCCGGCGGGGGCACGCCACCGGGTGAACAATCCGTCCATGAAGCGTGCTGCCGCTGCCGGCCTGTCCGCCCTCGCGGCGGTTGCCGCCCGTGACCTGCTGCAGCGCGAGCACTCGCTGCTCCGCAACTACCCGGTGATCGGGCGGGCGCGGTACCTGCTGGAGTCGATCGGCCCCGAGCTGCGGCAGTACCTGGTGGCCGGCAACAACGAGGAGCGCCCCTTCACCCGCGACCAGCGGCGCTGGGTCTACGCCTCGGCCAAGGGCGAGAACAACTACTTCGGGTTCGGCACGGACAACGACCTCGAGTACACCGCCGGCTATCCGGTCATCAACCACCGGACCTTCGGCCGGGCCGTGCCGGCGACGGACGTGCACGCCGGGCGCGGCGCCGACCTGCCTGCCGCCAAGGTGCTCGGCGCGGCCCGCGGGCGCCGGCACGCCTTCCGGCCCGGGTCGGTCGTGAACATCTCGGCCATGAGCTACGGCTCGCTCTCCGGCGCCGCGGTCGAGGCGCTCAACCGCGGCGCCGCACTGGCCGGCTGCCTGCACAACTCCGGCGAGGGCGGTCTGTCGCCGCACCACCGGCACGGCGGCGAACTGATCTTCCAGCTCGGCACGGCGTACTTCGGCTGCCGCGACGAACGGGGCCGCTTCGACCTGGACCGGCTCAAGGCCCTCGTCGCCGGTGCGCCGGTGCGCGCTCTGGAGATCAAGCTCAGCCAGGGCGCCAAGCCGGGACTGGGCGGCGTGCTGCCGGCGGCGAAGGTCTCCGCCGAGATCGCCGCGACCCGCGGCGTGCCCGAGGGCGAGGACTGCATCAGCCCGTCCCGGCACGCCGAGTTCTCCGACGTCGACAGCCTGCTGGACTGGGTCGAGCTGCTGGCCGACGAGACGGGGCTGCCGGTCGGGATCAAGTCCGCGGTCGGCGACATGGCCTTCTGGGAGGAGCTCACCGACCGGATGGCGGCGACCGATCGCGGGGTCGACTTCGTGACGATCGACGGGGGAGAGGGCGGCACCGGCGCGGCACCCCTGATCTTCACCGATTCGGTCTCGCTGCCCTTCCAGCTCGGCTTCGCCCGCGTCTACAGCACCTTCGCCCGCAAGGGGCTGACCGACGACGTCGTCTTCGTGGGGGCGGGCAAGCTGGGGCTGGTGGACAACGCGACCGTCGCCTTCGCGCTGGGCTGCGACATGGTCAACGTGGGCCGCGAGGCGATGCTGGCCATCGGCTGCATCCAGGCCCAGAAGTGCCACACCGACACGTGCCCGACCGGCGTCGCCACGCAGAACGCCTGGCTCACCCGAGGGCTGGACCCGGAGCTGAAGTCGGTCCGGACCGCCGGGTACATCCAGACCCTGCGCCGGGACCTGCTCAAGGTCGCCGGCGCGTGCGGCGTCGAGCACCCGGGGCTGATCGACGCCGGATCGGTGGAGGTGCTCACCGGGCGGACGGCGTCCACGCCGCTGCACGAGGTGTACGGCTACGAGCCGGGCTGGGGGATGCCCTCGGCCGCCGACCGCGCCGCGATCGCCGCGCTCATGACCGGAGAGGCACCACAGGGCGGCAGCGCGCCGCCCTCCGAGGACGCCGTCGGCTGACCCTCGCCCTCAGGTGGAGGGTCAGGCCCGGCTCAGGTGCCGCCACCGCGCAGCAGGTCCTCGAAGGACGTCGTGGGGTCGGCGAAGGGATCCGCCGGCGCGGCGGGCGGTCGACCGGCCACCAGGTCGGCGAGCTCGCCGGCGGCGCGGGTCACGCGGTCGGCGAGCGGGCTGCCGGCGCCGTCCGCGCCGGCCCGGTCGCCCCCGGCCCAGTCCTCCGACGCGGCGAAGACGGCCGTCGGCACGACGGTGGCCCGCAGGTAGGCGAACAGCGGGCGCAGGGCGTGCTCCAGGGCCAGGGAGTGCCGGGCGGTGCCCGCCGTGGCACCCATGAGAACCGGCGTCCCCACGAGGGCGTCGGTGTCCAGCACGTCGAAGAAGGTCTTGAACAGGCCGCTGTAGGAGGCCGAGAAGATCGGCGTCACGGCGATGACCGCGTCGGCGCCGACGACGGTGTCGACGGCGGCGCGCAGCGGCTCGTTGGCGAAGCCGGTGAGCAGGTCGTCGGCCAGGTCGCGGGCGTGCGCCCGGAGCTCGACGACCTCGACGGTCGCGGGCACGCCGCGGTCGCCGAGCGCCGTGACGGTGGCCGCGGTGAGCCGGTCGGCCAGGAGCCGGGTCGAGCTGGGGGTGCTCAGCCCGGCGCTGACGACGGCGATGGTCCTGGTGCTCCCGCCCTGCGTGCTCATCGGATCTCGACCTCCTCGCGGCGCTCGCCCGGCGCCCGCCCGGTCACGGAGTCGCCGTCGGCGTGGACGGTGGAATCCGTGGGTCCGCCCGCGGCCGCGACCCGGGCGGCGTGGGTGGGCGCCTCCGGCACGTGCGCCGGCTTGAGGGCGGCGAACTCCCGGCGGAGGACCGGCACGACCTCCTCGCCGAGCAGGTCCAGCTGCTCGAGCACGGTCTTCAGCGGCAGTCCGGCGTGGTCGATGAGGAACAGCTGGCGCTGGTAGTCACCGACGTAGTCGCGGAAGCCGAGAGTGCGCTCGATGACCTGCTGCGGGCTGCCCACCGTCAGCGGCGTCTCGGCGGAGAACTCCTCGAGCGAGGGGCCGTGGCCGTAGACCGGCGCGTTGTCGAAGTAGGGCCGGAACTCCCGCACGGCGTCCTGGCTGTTGCGGCGCATGAACACCTGCCCGCCGAGGCCGACGATGGCCTGGTCGGCGCTGCCGTGGCCGTAGTGCGCGTAGCGGCGGCGGTAGAACTCGACCATCCGCTGGGTGTGCTCCGGCGGCCAGAAGATGTGGTTGGAGAAGAAGCCGTCGCCGTAGTAGGCGGCCTGCTCGGCGATCTGCGGAGACCGGATCGAGCCGTGCCACACGAACGGTGCGACGCCGTCCAGCGGGCGCGGCGTCGAGGTGAAGCCCTGGAGGGGGGTGCGGTACTTGCCCTGCCAGTCGACGACCTCCTCGGTCCAGAGGCGGCGCAGCAGGGCGTAGTTCTCGACGGCGAGCTCGATGCCGTTGCGGATGTCCTGCCCGAACCACGGGTACACCGGGCCGGTGTTGCCGCGACCCATCATCAGGTCGACCCGGCCGTCGGCCAGGTGCTGGAGCATCGCGTAGTCCTCGGCGATCTTCACCGGGTCGTTGGTGGTGATCAGCGTGGTCGCGGTCGACAACTGCAGCGTGGACGTCCGGGCCGCGATGTGCGCCAGCGTCGTGGTGGGGGAGGAGGAGAAGAACGGCGGGTTGTGGTGCTCGCCCAGCGCGAAGACGTCCAGGCCCACCTCCTCGGCCTTCTGCGCGATCGCGAGGACCGCCTTGATGCGCTCGCGCTCGGTCGGCGTGCGACCGGTGGTCGGGTCCTGCGTGAGGTCGCTGACCGTGAAGATGCCGAACTGCATGACCGCCCCCAGGGTGGTTGAGAATACAACTACCGGACCGAACCGCGCCACCGGGATCGGCATTCCCCGCGCGCTCGACCCGCGAACGGACCGACTCCGCTGGGTGACCGACTCGCCACTCGGCGTCGAACTACGCCGGTGGCAGTTCACGGTCCGGTCACGGCGCCCCGCCCGGCGTCCGCAGTTCTGGCACTGTCCGGATCGATACCAGTGGGGGGCGACCGCCCCGCGCCCGGGCGCCGGCCGGTGCCCGCGGCAGGGGGGGCCCTGGGCTCGAGGGGGCGGCGCGATGGCGGTGCGGACGGATATCGGGGTCGGCGAGCAGGGCGGCGCGGCCGACGGGAGGCCGGTGCCCGCGTACAGCGGGGCGCTGGACTCGATGCTCGGCTCCGCGCCGGTGTTCCGCAGCAGGCTGCGGGGCTACGACCCGGTGGAGGTCGACACCTACGTATCCTGGGCGGAGTCGGAGCTGCGCACCGTGCGCCGTCAGGTCGACGACCTGCTGGGCCGGTTCGGCGCCTGCTCGGCCGAGCTGGAGATCTCCCGCCGCCTGATGGCCGACGCGCCGCGCGGGCGGGTGGTGTTCCCGGTGTCCGACCGCGTGGAGGAGATGCTGCGGCTGGCCGCCGAGGAGGCCGCCGCGCTCATCGACGCGGGTGCGCGCGAGGCCGAGCAGCTGGTCGCCGAGGCGCGCAGCGAGGCCGATGCCCGGCTGCGGAAGGCCCACGAGATCAAGGAGACGGCGGTACGCGCGGCCGACGAGCTGCGCGAGCACGCCCGCAAGCAGCGCGGCGTGGCCCAGGCGATGCTCGACCGTGCCCGGGAGGAGGCCGCCGAGCTCCTGCGGGCAGCCGCCGACGAGCGGGACCGGCTGGCGGCCGAGGCGGCACGGGACCGGGACCGGCTGGCCGCGGAGGCCGCCGGGGAGCGGCGGCGCATCACCGAGGAGGCGACCCGGGCGCGGGAGGAGGCCACGGCCTCCGCCGAGGCGCGGCTGACCGAGCTCCAGGCGCAGGTGACCGACCTGCGCGGTCAGCGCGACCAGGCCCGCCGGTCGCTGCGCGCGCTGAGCAGCCGCATCGGCGAGGCCCTGCAGGCGGTCGCGGCGACGGTGCCCGAAGCGGTCGAGCCCAACGTCGCGATCGAGGGCCGGGAGTACGACGCCGAGCTGGTCGCATCGGGCCCGGCCGACGTCCGGGTCGCCGCGCCGATGGACGCATCGCCCGGCCAGCGCGCCGCCGGCGACGGCGTGGTGCTGCTGCGGCGGCCGGTGCCCGTGTCCTCCTGAACCTGTGCGCCGGGCACGCCGGGCGACCCGTCGGTCGTGCAGGAATGAGAGCCTTGCTGCGAGTGCGGCGTCCAGTCGTCGGAGTGAGCACAGGAGGTCAGCGGTGAGCGAGGTCGCCAAGACGGTGGAGATCGAGGGCGGGATCGTCGTCGGGCACGACGGATCCAAGTGCGCGCAGGAGGCGCTGATCTGGGCCGGCAAGCTCGCGGCACGGGCTGATGTCGACCTCCACGTCGTGCGCGCCTGGTCGATGACCACGGCGCCGCAGCCGGCCAGCGGGACGGCGGGGTACGTCCCCCCGCTGCCCGAGTGGGAGCAGGCGGTCCACGACGAGCTGACCGCGCACGTCGGGATGGCCGGACTGGCTCCCGAGGTGCGGGTCACCTGCCACGTGGCGCACCGCCCGGCCGAGCAGGCGATGATGCAGGCCGCCGAGAACGCCAGCCTGGTGGTCATGGGGGCCCGGGGGCGGGGTGGCTTCACCGGCCTGCTGCTCGGCTCGGTCAGCGACAAGCTGGTGCACCACGCGCCGTGCCCGGTCACCGTCGTCCGCACCGGGGCCAGCGGCAAGGAGCTGGAGGCGGTCACCGGCGAGAACGCCGCGGTCGAGGCCTGAGGGGTCAGTGCGGCTCGTCGCCGTAGACGGCGGCGAGCCACACCCGCAGCAGCACCGGGACGACGTCGGCGTCGGCCACGGCCGGCCCGTCGCCGCTGAGCGATCCGTAGATGACGCGCTCGTTCATCGAGGTGAGCGCGATGGCCAGGTCGCGGGCCGCCGGCCCCGCCGGAGCCGCGCCGCGGGCGCGCTCGGCCTCGATCGCCGTCGCGCAGCGCTGCACCCAGCGCTCGAAGACCTCGCCCCAGAGCGTGCGCACGGCCTCGCTGGTCGAGCGCGCCTCCGCCCATGCGACGGTGAGGGCGCGGTGCCTGCGGAACGTCTCGTGGTACGCGGCCAGTGCCCGCTGCCAGGCTTCCCGCGGCCCCGCGGCCGGGGTGTCGAACACCGCGCCCATGGTCGCGTCGGCCTCGGCGGCCACCCGGTCGAGCAGGGTGAGCAGGACGGCGTCCTTCGACGGGAAGTAGAAGTAGAAGGTGGGCCGGGAGATGCCCGCGCCCCGCGCCAGGTCGTCGACCGAGATGGCGCCCAGGGTGCGCTCCTCGAGCAGCCGCTCGGCCGTGGCGAGGATCGCCAGCTCCCGGTCGTCCCCGCCGGCGCGCGGGGGACGACGGCCGCGCCCCGCCACCGGCGGTGGAGCGGCGCCGTCGGACATGCAGGAAGAGTACCGGCGAACGCGCCGTAGCTCGACACCCTGTTGACTCGTTCGACAGGGTGTCGATAGCGTCGGCGGTGCAGCGTTCCGCGGCACCGCCGAACCCTCAGAGCCGCCTCGGCCGGCCCGTTACCTGGAGTGTGGACATGAGTCCCGAGCACGTGGACGTCCTCGTCATCGGCGGCGGGCTGTCCGGCATCGGCGCCGCCTGCCACCTGCAGGTCGAGTGCCCGGACAAGAGCTACGCGGTGCTGGAGTCCCGCGGCGCCATCGGCGGCACGTGGGACCTGTTCCGCTACCCGGGCATCCGCTCCGACTCCGACATGTTCACCCTCGGCTACGCCTTCCGGCCCTGGACCGGCGCCAAGGCCATCGCCGACGGCGCGTCCATCCGGGGGTACATCCAGGACACCGCCCGCGAGTACGGCGTCGAGGAGAGGATCCGGTTCCACCACCAGGTGCTCTCGGCCGACTGGTCGAGCGCCGAGGCGCGGTGGACGGTCACCGCTCGCCGCACCGACACCGGCGAGACGGTGCAGCTCACCTGCTCGTGGCTGTCGGTGTGCTCCGGCTACTACCGCTACGACGAGGGCTTCCGCCCGGAGTTCGCCGGCGAGCAGCGGTTCACCGGGGAGATCGTCCACCCGCAGCACTGGCCCGAGGACTTCGACGCCACCGGCAAGCGGATCGTCGTCATCGGCAGCGGCGCCACGGCCGTGACCCTGGTGCCCAACCTGGCCGACGACGCCGCGCACGTGACGATGCTGCAGCGCACGCCGAGCTACATCATGTCGCTGCCCGGCACCGACCCGCTGGCCGAGCTCCTGCGCCGCAGGCTGCCGGCGAAGGTCGCCTATCCGATCGTGCGGTGGAAGAACGTGCTGACCACCACCGCGCTGTTCCAGGCCAGCCGGCGCTGGCCCGACGGCGTCCGGAAGCTGATCCGCCGGCTCACCGAGAAGCAGCTGCCCGCCGGCGTCGACGTCGACACGCACTTCAACCCGCCCTACGACCCGTGGGACCAGCGGCTGTGCCTCGTCCCGGACGGCGACCTGTTCCGCACCCTGCGCGAGGGCGCGGCCTCGATGGTCACCGGCCGCATCGCGACCTTCACCGAGACCGGCATCGAGCTGGAATCCGGCGAGCACCTCGACGCCGACGTGATCGTCAGCGCGACAGGCCTGAACCTGCTGGCCATGGGCGGGATGACGCTCAGCCTCGACGGCACGCCCGTCGACGTCTCCGAGACCGTCTCCTACAAGGGGATGATGCTCTCCGGCGTCCCGAACTTCTCGATGGTCATCGGCTACACGAACGCCTCGTGGACGCTCAAGGCCGACCTGATCAACCGCTACGTGTGCCGGCTGCTGCAGCACATGGACGCGCGCGGGCTCGCCGTCTCCACGCCGGTCGCGCCGCCCGAGGGCGCCGACCTGCCCTTCCTCGACCTGGCCGCCGGCTACGTGCAGCGCAGCCTGGCCCAGCTGCCCAAGCAGGGCAGCCGCACGCCGTGGAAGCTGCACCAGAACTACATCCGGGACGTCCGGATGATGCGCCGGGGTCCGCTCGAGGACGAGGGCATCACCTTCAGCGCCGCGCCGACCCGCGCCGAGCGGGTGGCCGCCTGATGCGCGCCTACGAGTTCGCCGGCGGCACCGCCGTCGTCACCGGCGCCGCCAGCGGCATCGGCGAGGCGCTCGCCGTCCAGCTCGCCGACCGGGGGAGCGCCCTGGTGCTGGTCGACCGGGACGGCGACCGGCTGACGGGTGTCGCCGACCGCATCCGCGAAGCTCATCCTCAGCTCGAGGTCGACACCTACGTCGTCGACCTCGCCGACGACGCGGCCACCGACGCCCTGGGGACCGCGCTGGAGACCGCCCACCCGGGGACGACGCTGCTGGTGAACAACGCCGGCGTCGCCCTGGGTGGCCGCTTCGACCAGGTCACCCTCGAGGAGTTCGACTGGGTGCTGGCGATCAACTTCCGTGCCGTGGTGCGGCTGACCGCGGCGCTGCTGCCCACGCTCAAGGCGCATCCCGGTGCGCACCTGGTCAACGTCTCCAGCATCTTCGGCATCTTCGCCCCGCCCGGCCAGGCCGCCTACGCCGCCAGCAAGTTCGCCGTGCGCGGCTTCAGCGAGTCGCTGCGGCACGAGCTCGCCGACGACGAGGTGGGCGTCACCGTGGTCCACCCGGGCGGCATCCGGACGCGGATCGCCGAGAGCGCGCGCCTGGGTTCCGGGGTGGATCCCGCCGAGGTGGCGGAGGGCCGTGCGCAGATGGCCCGGCTGCTGCGCATCCCACCGGAGAAGGCGGCAGCCCAGATCGTGGCCGCCATCGAGAAGCGCCGTCCCCGGCTGCTCATCGGCCTCAGCGCGCGGGTGCCCGACGCGCTCGTGCGGCTGCGGCCGGGCAGCTACTGGCGGCTGGTCGCCCGGGGCATCGCCGCCCGGGGCTCCTCCGGCCAGAGCTCCTCCGGCCAGAGCTCCTCCGGCCAGAGCTCCTCCGACATGGGCGGGACGGCCGCGCGAGACTGACCGGGTGACCGTGCCCGCCCAGTTCATCCGCGCCCACACCCGTCCGGTCCGGCCCTCGCTGGTGCCCGAGGTGCAGCTGCTGGTCGCCGCCGACGTCGTCGCGCTGTGGGAGGCGATGGCCGTCGAGCAGGGCCGGACCGCGCAGGAGCCGCCGTTCTGGGCTGCGGCCTGGCCCGGTGGGCAGGCGCTGGCCCGCTACGTGCTCGACCACCCGGAGCTCGTCGCGGGCCGGTCGGTGCTGGACCTGGGCGCCGGCAGCGGGCTGGTCGCCGTCGCGGCGGTCATGGCCGGCGCGACGCGGGTCGTGGCCAGCGAGATCGACCCCTTCGGGCTGGCCGCCATCCCGGAGAACGCGGCGCTCAACGGCGTGGCCGGGATCGAGCCGGTGGGCGATCTGCTGGGAGAGGGGCCGCCGTCGGTCGACGTCGTCCTGGCCGGTGACGTCTGCTACGACCGGATCATGACCGACCGGGTGCTGCCGTTCCTGGACGCCGTTCGGGCCACCGGCGCCGAGGTGCTGATCGGTGACCCCGGACGGCCGTACCTGCCGCACCACCGGCTGGTCGAGGCGGCCGTCCACGACGTCGTCGACACCGAAGGCGGGCCCGCGCGCGTCCGCCGGACGACGGTGTGGCGGCTGCCGTGAGCCCTCCCGGCCGCGCGGACGGGAGATGCGTCACGCCAAGAAATACGGTCACGGCGTTGTCACGAACCGATAACAGCCGTTACGTTGGCCCGGTCCGGCCGGCGGCTCCCTCACCCGAGGGTTCCGCGCCGGGCGCCGCCGAATCGTCCCGAGGGGCGAGCCGGGGACCCACCGAAGTACTGGGGTGAATCCCGGCCCCGGACCTCCAGTCCGGGGTGGGGTAGGGCTGCTTCCCGCCCGAACCCGTCAGCTAACCCGGTAGGCGGCTCACGGAAGAACTGGACAGCCGCAGGCTCTCGCCGCCCCTGGAGGGCGGCTGCTCTGCTGCGCCCTGACCCCCGGAGCAGAACCTCCTCATGAACCTCCGCACCACGGTGAACGCACGTCTCCGCAACCGCCCGCCCCTCGGTGCGCGCCGGTCCGCCGCCCTCGTCGGCGTGGCCACCGCCGGCGCCGTCATGGTCGGCGTCCTCTCGGCCGGTGAGCCCGAGGCGCAGGCCGTCGCGCAGACCGAGTCGATGAGCGTCGCCCAGCAGCTCGGCATCACGGCGGAGTCGGCGCCCGCCCTGGACACCGACGTCGTCGCACCGCTGGAGAAGCTGGCCGCCAGCCGGAGCGCGCGGGACGCCGAGCAGACAGCCGCTGCACTGAACCAGATGGCCGCCGAGCAGGCCGAGCACGACCGCCGCGCGGCCGAGGAGGCCGCCCGGCTCGCGGCCGAGGAGGCGGCCCGGGTGGAGGCTGCCCGCGCCGCGGAGGCAGCCCGGGCCGCGGAGGCAGCCCGGGCCGCGGAGGCAGCCCGGGCCGCGGAGGCAGCCCGCGCCGCGGAGGCAGCCCGGGCCGCGGAGGCAGCCCGCGCCGCGGAGGCAGCCCGGGCCGCGGAGGCAGCCCGCGCCGCCCGCGCGGCCGCCCCGGCGCCCCGCGCGGCCGCCCCGGCGCCCCGCGCGGCCGCGCGTCCGGCGGCACCCGCCGCGCCGTCGGGCTCCTACCAGAGCTACGCCCTGCAGAAGCTCGGCGGCAACAGCTCCCAGTTCTCCTGCCTGGAGAAGCTCTGGGGCAAGGAGAGCGGCTGGAACCCCAATGCGCAGAACCCGCGCAGCACCGCCTACGGGATCGCGCAGTTCCTGGACAGCACCTGGGCCGGCACCGGCATCGCGAAGACCTCCGACGGCTACCGCCAGATCGACGCCGGGCTGATCTACATCAACAACCGCTTCGGCTCGCCCTGCGGCGCCTGGTCGCACTCGCAGGCCAAGGGCTGGTACTGAGCTGAGCCCCCCCGGCCGGGATCGCGTGATCCCGGTACGTCGACGCCCCGGAGCCGCCGAGATCTCGTGATCTCGGCGGCTCCGTGCGTGCCGGGCTCAGCCGAGCAGCCCGGCCTCGGCCTTGGCGAGCAGCGCGGTGCGCACGGCGGAGTCGACGACCGCTGCGAACGCCGGGTCGGCCGCGTCCCGGGCCAGCACCGCCTCCAGCATGGCCGGGAAGGTGGCGGGGGCGACGGTCAGCACGAGGGTCCCGCCCGCGGCGAGGAAGCGCACCGCCCGCTCGCCGACCGGGACGTTCGTCACCGCGACCGCGCTGCCCAGGTCGTCGGAGATGACCGGGCCGGAGAAAGCCACCTCCCCGCGCAGCACGTCGCCGATGACCACCGGCGAGAAGGCCGCCCGGGAGGCCGGGTCGATCCGGCTGTAGGTCGCCGACGACGTCATCACCATCGGGTGCCCCTCGGTCCGGGACAGCGTCTCCGTGAACGCGGTCACCTGGTCGTCCCGGCCGTCGTGACGTCATCGACGACGTCCGCGGTGTCGTCGGTGTTCCCGCGCACCCGGCCCGGTCCCGGGAAGTGCTCGAGCGTGGAGGTGACCCCCGCCGCCGCCAGGCCGTCGACGACGGCCGTCGCGGCCGGGACGACCTCCGCACCGGGCCTGGGACGGCTCGGCCCGGGGGTGCCGGACCGTGCCGCCACCGCCGGGCGCGCCGGCCCCGCTCGCCCCGGGGCGCACACCGGCATAGCGTCCGGTCATGACCGAGGAACGACCAGGACCCGAACGGGGCATGCCACCGGGCGGCCTCGTGGGCCGGTCCGTCGAGGAGTTCGTGCAGCAGCTCCGGGGCTTCACCGACCGGGCCCGGACCGTCGCCGGGTCCATGCCCACCAAGCTGTCCATCCCCGCGCTGCCGAGCCCGCCGGGGGCCATGTCGGCCGCCCAGCTGCGGGCGGTCGCGGACATGGTCGCCGCACAGCGGGCCGGGATCGCCGGCATGCGCGCCCAGCTGGATGCCTTCGACCAGCAGCTCGCGGTCTTCGAGCGGATCCTCGAGCCGCTGGTCGAGTGGAGCGGCACCTGGGCCCGGCTCGAGGAAGCGGTGGGCGACCTGGTGCGGCGGGACGGCGGGAGCCCCGAGGAGCCGGGGCCGGACCCGGACCGCTGATCAGTCGGCGAGCAGTTCCCCGGTGGCCACGAAACGCGCGGCGACGTCGCGCACCTTGGTGTTGGTCTCCATCGACACGCGCGTCAGGGCCTGGAACGCCGCCTCCGGGGTGAGCTTGAACCGCTCCATCAGGATCCCCTTGGCCTGGTCGATGACGCCGCGGGTGTCCAGCGCCGCCTCCAGGTGCTCGGCCCGCTGGACCGCCGCCGCGTAGAGGTAGGCGTTCGACACCGGCACGACGGCGTAGGCGGCGAACCGGCTCAGCAGGTCCCAGGTCCGCTGATCGGCGGCGGTGAGCTTCCGGGCGTAGACGTTCAGCGCTCCGGACACCTGCTCGTGCACGGGCAGCGGGACGGACAGCATGCTGTCGCAGCCCGCCTCCGCCGCGATCGCGGCGAAGTCGGGCCACTGGCGGTCCTGCCGCGTGTCGGCGATCTCCGACGGGCGCCCGGTGGCGGCGGCGCTCAGGCAGGGCCCGGAGCCGAGGCGGTACTGCTCGTGGTCCAGGTCGAGGGCGAGTTCTCCGCTGGCCGCCACGGTGGTCGGCTGGGCGCCGCGCAGGACGGTCACGGATGCGATCGGCGCCTCGGGAAGGACCCGGGCCGTCAGCTCGGTGACGGTCCGGACGACGGATTCGAGGGAGTGCTCGGCGAGAGAGATGCGGCCCAGGTCGGCCAGGGCCGACTGGACGGCGACGGCGTCCGGCGCGCCGGCGTCGGGGGTGTTCACGTGCCTCCGTGCGGGTCGACCGGGCCAGCGGCCCGGTCGGTCTCGGCGGGACTCCCTGGGCGGGCTCGTCCACTGGAGGGATTCCTCCGGGCGCCGGCTGTCTGACGCGCGACCAATATACCCGGCGGCCGCCGGGCGGGGCCTTCGCCGGACGCACGTGCCGCCCCGGGGAGGCGCCCGCGGGGCCTCAGCGCCAGGTCGTGATGCGCACCGTCGTCCCGCGTGGACACGAGCGCAGCTGTACCAGGTCGCAGAGCTCGTTGACCAGGTGGAGGCCCCGCCCGCTCACCTGCTCCGGCGGCGGGACCCGCCGCCCGACGAGCGGGTCGCTGATGTGCCCCCCGTCGCTGAACTCCACGATCGCGGCCTCGTCGGTGCGCCACATCGCGACCGTGCCGCTGCCCCCGCCGTGGCGGACGGAGTTGGCGACCAGCTCCGAGGCGGCGAGCTCGAGGGCCTGCGCCTGCTCGGCGGACAGGCCGCAGGAGCGGGCGAACGTCACCACGGTGCGCCTGGTCGCGCGGGCGTCGCCGGCGCCGTAGATGCCGCGCAGGACGCCCTCGCTCGGCTGGTGCAGCGGTGTGGCGAAGGTGGCCGCCGCGGATTCGCGGGAGAAGGCGGTGCTGGGCCGGCGGTGCTCGTGGGTGGAGACGAGCGGGTGGGACTGCAGCGCGCCGGTGCGGACGGCGCGGGGCAGGTGGGTCTGGTCGTAGGGGCACAGCAGGCGCCAGGCGGGTCCGTCGTCGAAGGCGGTGTTGAGCAGCAGCTCGTGCAGCCGGCACTCGGCGTACTCCGCGTCCCGGCGGCCGGGCCAGGCCGGTTCACCGACGCCGCGCAGGCCGCGCCCGGCAGCGGTGGTCTCGTCCAGCACCGTCCGCCAGGCGCCGATGATGCGGGCCGGGTTCCCGCCCAACGCGGCCATGTCCAGCCAGCGCACCGGGGCGGCGGCGCCCACGGCGTCGCGCAGCAGCTCCAGGCGCCCCGGTGGCTCGGCGACGACCACCTGCTCGCCCCGGGTCAGCCCGTCCCGGACGAACGGCAGCACACCGGCGAGGAAGGTCTCGTCGTCGCGGTAGAACAGCGCCTCGTGCTCGAAGCCGGCCGGCGCGGTCGCGAACGCAGCCGGCGGCGTCATCCGCGCGGGTCGGTGAAGGTGACCGGTGCGACGTCGTGGAGACCGAGGATGTGCCACACCCGCTGCAGCAGGGGAGAGGCGCCGCGGACCTCGAGCGGGACGCAGCGGGCCTGCAGCTCGCCCGCCCAGCCGGCCAGCGCCCGGCACCCGGCGACGTCGATGAACTCGAGACCGCTCAGGTCGAGCAGGGCGGTGTTCCCCGCCGGCGTCCCGGCCAGCAGCGTGGCGAGCCGATCGGCGCTGAAGGTGTCGACGCTGCCGGTCAGCACGAGGCGGTCGTCGTCGAAGAACAGCCGGAAGGGACTCAGCTGGTCGGGTCCGTGCCGCAGGGGGTGGACGGCGAGCACGGCGCCGAGCGTGGCCGGCGGGAGGTCGCCGCGGTAGGCGCACATCGCCGACATCCCCGAACCGGAGGCGATGAACTCGTCGGCGGCGTGCTCCCAGCGCACCAGCTCCTCGATCAGGCCCGGGTCGGCCGCGAGCTCGGTCACCTCGGCGACCACGCGCAGGCCCCGGTAGCCGTCGTCGAGCGCCCTCCGGGTGGCCGCGTCGTAGAAGGCGCGCTGCGGGTCGGCGCCCAGGGCGCCGGCGGCGGCGGAGACCTCGGCAACCGTCATCGTCTCCAGCGCACCGCCGGCGAGCAGGGCGGCGACGTCGCCGAGGGAGCCCGACGGGTCCTCCAGCGCGGCGATGGCCCGGTCCCCGACGCACAGCAGCCGCTCACCGCGGACGAGCCCTCCGGCGAGGAACGCCCGGACGGCGTCACCGAACGGCTCGTCGTCGTCGTGGACCCAGCAGAGGTGGTCGGCGGAGTGCGCGGCCGGAGGTTCGGTCACCGATCCGTGTGCGCGCATGTACCGACCGTATGCCTCCGGGGGCCCGAGCAACAGGGGTGGTGACCCACGCCTCCGTCGCTCAGAGCGCCCGGAGGATGTCCTCCACGCGTTCGCGGGCGTCCCCGAACAGCATCCGGCTGTTGTCCCGGAAGAACAGCGGGTTCTGCACGCCGGCGTAGCCGGTGTTCATCGACCGCTTGAACACCACGACGCGCTCGGCCTCCCACACCCGGAGCACCGGCATGCCGGCGATCGGGCTGGCGGGGTCTTCGGCGGCGGACGGGTTCACCGTGTCGTTCGCGCCGATGACCAGGACGACCGAGGTGGCGGCCAGGTCGTCGTTGATCTCGTCCATCTCCAGGACGACGTCGTAGGGGACCTTCGCCTCGGCGAGCAGCACGTTCATGTGCCCCGGCAGCCGCCCGGCCACCGGGTGGATGCCGAAGCGCACGTCGACGCCGCGCTCGGTGAGCTTGCGGGTCAGCTCGGCCACCGCGCTCTGGGCCTGCGCCACGGCCATGCCGTAGCCCGGCGTGATGACCACCGACGTGGCGTCGCGCAGCAGTTCCGCGGTGTCCTCGGCGGAGATCTCGACGTGCTCGCCGTAGTCGACGTCGGAGGCGGCCGCGCTGCCCTCGTTGCCGAAACCGCCGGCGATGACCGAGATGAACGAGCGGTTCATGGCCTTGCACATGATGTAGGACAGGTACGCACCGGAGGCGCCCACCAGGGCACCGGTGATGATCAGCAGGTCGTTGCCGAGCAGGAAGCCGGCCGCGGCCGCGGCCCAGCCCGAGTAGCTGTTGAGCATCGAGACGACGACCGGCATGTCGCCGCCGCCGATCGAGGCCACCAGGTGCCAGCCCAGGGCCAGCGCGATCACGGTGAGCACGGCCAGCACCGGCAGGTTCGGCTCCACCACGAACACGACGGTCAGCGCCACGAAGGCGGCGAGAGCGCCCAGGTTCAGCCAGTTCTTGCCCGGCAGCACGAGGGGGTTGCTCTTGATGCGGGCCGAGAGCTTGAGGAACGCCACGATCGAGCCGGTGAAGGTGACCGCGCCGATGAAGACGCCGATCGCCACCTCGCCGGAGTGGATGCCCAGCAGGTCGGAGGACACCTCGGTCTGGTTGTCCGGATCGGCCTCGACCGTGAGGTAACCGTTCCAGCCGACCAGCACGGCGGCGAGGCCGACGAAGCTGTGCAGCAGGGCGATCAGCTCGGGCATGCCGGTCATCTCGACCTTGGCCGCCCGCCACAGGCCGATCGCGGCCCCGATGACGACGGCCACGACGAGCAGGACGGTCCCCGTGCCGGAGATGCCGTGGTCGAAGGCGAGCCCGATGGTGGCGACCAGCGCGATGACCATGCCGGCCATCCCGTAGGCGTTGCCGGCCTTGGCCGTCTCGTGCTTCGAGAGCCCGGCCAGGCTGAGGATGAACAGCAGCGCGGCGACGATGTAGGCCGCGGAGGCGGCGCCGGTGGCGGTCATCGGGCGGCCGGGAGGGTCGGGCGAGCGGTAGCGCTCGGGCCGCGCGAGAACATGCTCAGCATGCGGCGGGTGACGGCGAAGCCGCCGAAGACGTTGATGCTCGCGACGAGGATCGCCACGAACGCCAGCGCGGTCACCAGGGCGTCGTCGTGCCCGATCTGCAGCAGGGCGCCGACGACGATGATCCCGGAGATGGCGTTGGTGACGCTCATCAGCGGCGTGTGCAGCGCGTGGTGCACACCGCTGATGACGTAGAAGCCGACCACCACGGCGAGCGCGAACACGGTGAAGTGCTGGACGAGCTCGTTCGGGGAGAATGCGGTGAGCAGGAACAACGCGGCGGCGGCAGCGCCCACGAGGGCGAACCGCCGACCCGGGGCAGGGGTCTTCTCCGGCACCGCGGGAGCGGCCGCCGTCGCCCCGGCGGGCGGACCCGGCGGGGCCGGTGGCGCGGCGGAGACCTGGACCGGCGGTGGTGGCCACGTCTTCTCACCGGCGTGGACGACGGTGATCGCGCGCTGCACGACGTCGTCCATGTCCAGGACCAGCGAGCCGTCCTTGCCGGGGGTGAGCAGCTTGAGCAGGTTGACCAGGTTGGTGCCGTAGAGCTGCGAGGCCTGCGCCGGCAGCCGGGCCGGGAGGTCGGTGTACCCGATGATCGACACCCCGTTCGGCGTCAGGACGATCTCGTCGGGCACCGAGCCCGCGACGTTGCCGCCCTGGGCCGCTGCCATGTCCACGATCACCGAGCCCGACCGCATGGAGGCGACCATCTCCTCGGTGATCAGCCGCGGCGCGGGCCGGCCCGGGATGAGCGCGGTGGTGATGATGATGTCGACGTCGGTCGCCTGCTCGGCGTACATCTCGGCGGCCCGGCGGTTGAAGTCCTCGCCCATCTCGCGGGCGTAGCCGTCGGCACTGACCTCCTGCTCGCCGGCCGGCACGGCGACGTACTCGCCGCCGAGGGAGCGCACCTGCTCGGCGACCTCGGGCCGCACGTCGGTGGCGCGGACGATCGCGCCCAGGCTGCTCGCGGCGCCGATGGCGGCCAGGCCGGCCACGCCGGCGCCGGCCACGAGCACCTTGGCCGGCGGCACCTTGCCCGCGGCGGTGACCTGGCCGGTGAAGAAGCGGCCGAACACGTGGGCGGCCTCGACCACGGCCCGGTAACCGGCGATGTTGGCCATCGAGCTGAGCACGTCGAGGGACTGCGCGCGGGAGATGCGCGGAACGGCGTCCATGGCCAGCACGGTGATCGGGCGGGCGGCGAGCGCGTCGACGAGCTCGGGGTTGAACGCCGGGCTGATCAGGCCGACCAGCGTCGCGCCGTCCCGCACCCGGCCGATCTCCTCGACCGACGGGGCGTTCACCCGCAGCACGACGTCGGCCTGCCAGGCGTCGTCGGCGGTGCCGATCCGCGCGCCTGCGGCGGCGTAGGCCTGATCCGGGAAGCTGCTGCCCGCACCAGCTCCGGACTCGACGACGACGTCGTAGCCGAGACCCACCAACTGGGTCACCGTCGTCGGCGTCGCGGCCACCCGCGTCTCGCGGGGGCGGGTCTCGCGCGGCACTCCGATGTGCAACGTGGCTCCGATCATCGCCGTCGGGCTCGCAGCCGGCCGGCAGGTGGTTGGGGTCGAACGCGTTCTCGGTGATCCGGGAGGATCATGCCTGGGTAACGACGCAGCGCCAGCGCGGGGCCCGCGGATGTGACGACTGCCACGTCCCCGCGGGTGAACGTCAGGCCAGTCCGTTCACCGACACTCCGGCGGCGCGCAGCTGCTCGATCCCGGTCAGCAGCGTGCCGTCGGTCTCGTCCAGACCGAGGTTGACGAGCGTGTCCACCGCCAGCAGCGGGGTGAGGTCGGTGAGCGGGTTGGCGCCCAGCTGGAGCTCCTGGAGCAGCGGGGCCCGCGTCAGCCCGCCCACGTCGGGGATGCGGTTGCCGAACAGATCCAGGATCAGCAGGGTCGGCACGGTCCCGAGCGGCGAGGGGTCGACGACCGCGTTCTGGCCGAGGCGGACGGTGTCCAGCGCCGGCAGCCCCGCGAGCGGGGACACGTCGGTGATCCGGTTGCCGGACAGGTCCAGCGTCCGCAGCCCGTCCTTGCCGGCGAGCGCGGAGATGTCGGTGACCTGCCCGCCGCTCAGACCGAGCGTGGACAGCGTGGACGTCCCGGCCAGCGGCGACAGGTCGCGCACCGGGTTCTGCGAGAGCCCCAGGTCGCTCAGCGGGAGGCCGGCCAGCGGGCCGATGTCGCTGACCTGGTTGCCGGTGAGCGTGAGCGTGCCCAGCCGGGCCAGCGCGGCCAGCGGGGAGATGTCGCTGACCTGGTTCCGGCTCAGCGTGAGGATGCGCAACTGGGGCAGCGAGGCGAGGGGGGAGATGTCGGTGAGCCCGTTACCGGAGAGGTCGAGCTCGCCCAGGTTGGGCAACCGCTGGATCCCCTCCAACGAGCGCACCGGGCCCAGTGCCGAAGTCTCCGGCGTGCAGGTGAGGTCCCTGATCGCACTGAGGTCGCGGTCGGACACGCCGTCGGTGGCACCGGGCAGGCCGGCGGCCGCGGCCACGCAGGCGGCCAGGGCGTCGTCGACGATGACCCGGGCGGGCTCTGTGCCGGTGCCGAACCACGACCAGGCCCAGAGGCCGGCACCGGCGACCAGGGCGAGCACTGCGGCGACCGCCGTCCAGCGCACCGCACCGGCCGCGGAGCGCGCGGGACCGACATCCCGCTGGGGGCGGGGGAGCGGCACGGTGCGCCGGCTCGCCGCCTCGACGGCCAGGAAGAGGCCGGCCAGCAGCACCAGCACCGCGAGGCCGGCCCGCGGTCGGTCGACCGTGATCACCGACGACGTCGATGCCGCGACCGACCGGGCCAGCAGCACGGCGGCGACGGACGCGGACAGCAGGACCCCGACCACGGCGGACAGCACGCCGAGGACCCGGTCGGCGGTGCGCAGGGCCAGGCCCGCGAGCACCAGGGCCAGCCCGCCGGCGGCCCATCCCAGGGGTGCCGTGGTGGCGGCGGCCTCGTAGGCGATCACGCGGGGCGGGGTGGCCGGGTCGACCAGGGCGAGCACGTCCCGGCCGGCGTTGCCGATCAGGCCGAGAAGGACGAGGGCTGCGCCGAGCGCCGTCACCGTGGGCCACAGCCGTCCGGCGGGGACACGCCAGGCGGCCCGCACCAGGAGCGGGGCGGCGCACAGCGCGGCGGCGAGCACCACGGGGGACGACGACTCGCCGGGCGACCGGACGGCCAGGGCGACCGCCGCGCCGGCCAGGGCCAGGAGCGCGCAGGTCAGATCCAGGATGCGGGGGATGGCGGCACCTCCTGGCGAGCAGGCTAGTTCCGCACTGCCCGGATCCCGGGAACGCCACCCTGCCCGCTCCATCCCCCCATCGGGGGACCGGTTCCGGTTGGGCTGCAAGAGGCCCCGTCAGGCGGCCGAAGTAAGCGGTGGCGCGCCCGGTCGGGCGCCGGACCACGAGCGACGAGGGGAGGACCGTGACCGCCGTGACCGCGTCCGACGACCACGTGCCGCCGGAGATCGTCTCCTCCATCTTCTACAGCGCCGCGGTCAGCGACTCCCTGGCGCTGCTGGTGGCCGAGACCTCCGGTCGGACGCAGCGCTTCACCTGGGCCAACGAGGGCGCGGTGCAGTTGCTGGGGTACGGCCCGGCGGACCTGTGCGCGATGCCGGTCGAGCAGCTCTTCCCCACCCTCGGAGGCGGCGAGCTCAAGCTGCTGCTGCGCCGCGAGCGGTCGGCCCGGCGCACGCTGCAGGTGCGCACCGCCAGCGGAGCGCTCCTGGACGCCGGGATCCTCACGACGCCGTCCCCGGGAGGCCGCCGCTGGACGGTGATGCTGCGGGCCACCGCCAACGAGCAGGAGCGGGCCCTCCGCGCAACGGCAGACGCGCACGAGCGCCGCTTCTCCGCCCTGACCGAACGGTCGCCGGTACCCACGCTGCTGTCGGAGCAGGGCATGCGGCTGGCGCACGTCAACGACGCGTTCTGCAGCCTGGTGGGCCGCGGCGCCGAGGAGATGCTCGGCACCGGCTGGATCAGCACCCTCCACGCCGACGACCTCGACGCCGTCATCGAGCAGGTGTCCGCCGCCCTGGGCGGCGGCGAGGTCGAGGTGCAGGCCCGCCTGATCCGCGACGACGGCACGGTGCGGACGACGGTCATCCGATTCGCCCACCTCTTCACCCCCGGCGTGGGGGCCGGCTTCGTCGCCACGATCGAGGACATCACCGACCGGCTGGCCTTCGAGGCGCGGCTCGCCCACCAGGCCAACCACGACCCGCTGACCGAGCTGCCCAACCGCACGCTGCTGGCCCAGTACGTGGCCGAGCGCTTCCGCCCGGGCGCCGGGGGCCTGGCCTGCCTCTTCCTGGACCTGGACAACTTCAAGGTCGTCAACGACTCCCTGGGCCACACCTCCGGCGACGAGCTGCTGATCGAGGTGGCCGACCGCCTCCGGGCGACGGTGCGGCCCGGTGACCTGGTCGCCCGCTTCGGCGGCGACGAGTTCGTCGTGGTGTGCGAGCACGTGGGGGAGGACGACGCCGTCGCGCTCGCCGAGCGCATCATCGCCGCCCTCGCCCGGCCGATGCGCCTGGGAGGGGTCGACGTGCGACCGCACGCCAGCGTCGGCGTGACCGTCCAG
The DNA here is from genome assembly GCF_031845325.1 of Blastococcus goldschmidtiae. Classification (NCBI taxonomy): domain Bacteria; kingdom Bacillati; phylum Actinomycetota; class Actinomycetes; order Geodermatophilales; family Geodermatophilaceae; genus Blastococcus; species Blastococcus goldschmidtiae. The sequence continues at coordinate 161,317 of NZ_JAVREI010000002.1, forward strand.
ACCGCCGAGCACGTGGCCCCGGAGGAGCTCATCCGGGACTGCGACATCGCGATGTACCAGGCCAAGTCCGGTGGCAAGGGGCGCATCACGGTGCTCGACCAGCAGGCTCGCGCGGAGGCGAGGAACAAGCTGCGGCTGGTCACCGAGCTGCGCGACGCCATCGACAGCCGCGACATCACGCTGCTGTACCAGCCGATCTTCAGCACGGCGTCCCGCACGCCCGTCGCCGTCGAGGCGCTGGCGAGGTGGGACCACCCGGAGCGCGGCCCGATCAGCCCCGCCGTCTTCGTGCCGCTGGCCGAGGAGAGCGGCCTGATCGGCGGGCTGGGACTGCTCGTGCTCGACGAGACCTGCCGCCAGCTCGCCGAGTGGGACCGGCTGACCGGCGTCGCCGCCCCGCCGCGCGCGAACGTCAACGTCTCGGCCCTGCAGCTGGACGGCAACCTGCCCGACCAGGTCGCGGCGGCCCTGCAGCGCCACCAGCTGCACCCCTCGCGCATCTCCATCGAGATCACCGAGTCGGCGCTCATGAAGGACCCCGCGTCGGCCCAGCGGGTCCTGCAGCAGCTACGCGACCTCGGAGTGGAGCTGGCGATCGACGACTTCGGCACCGGCTACTCCTCGCTGGCCTACCTCCGGCACCTGCCCGTGGACTGCCTCAAGGTCGACCGCTCCTTCGTGGCCGAGCTCAGCGCCGGCCACGGGGAGATCGCCTCCGCGGTCATCGCCCTGGCCCGCAGCCTGAACCTCTGCACCGTGGCCGAGGGCGTCGAGACCGCCGAGCAGGCCGACGAGCTCGGCCGCCTGGGCGCCACCTACCTCCAGGGCTTCACCCTCGCCGAGCCCATGACCGGGGGGCACGCCGCCGCCTGGTTCGCCATCCACGGGGAGACCGCCCAGTGACCGTCACACCGTTCCCCGATCTCTCGCCGGTCGCCGCACCGTCGTTCGACGTCGAGAAGATCCTGGCCAGCATCGACACGATGGCCGCGCAGAGGCCGGTCGCCGCCCAGCTGGTCTCGGTGGCCAACTCCGAGGACACCAGCGCCAAGGAGCTCTCCCGGATCCTCGCCTCGGACGTCGCGCTGGCCAGCCGGGTCATGAAGCTGGCCAACTCCGCCTACTTCGGGATGCGTGGCCGGGTGACCTCGCTGCAGTTCGCGGTGACCGTCGTCGGCTTCACCACGGTGCGGACGATGGCGACCGTGGCGCTCACCGACCTCGACGACGAGTCACGGTTGCCCGAGGACTTCTGGGACTTCACCACGCACCTGGCGCTGGCGGCGGCCACGCTGGCGCCGCGGTTCGGGCAGCGCCCCCAGGACGCGCTGTGCCTCGGGCTGCTGGCCCAGCTGGGCGCGGCGCTGCTGTTCCACAACGACAGCGAGGGCTACGCCGAGATCGCGGCCACCGAGCCGACCTTCGCGGGCCGCCGCGCCGCCGAGACGCGGCGGTACGGGATCAACAGCCTTCGCCTGACCGCGGTGGCGCTGGAGCAGTGGGGTTTCCCCGACCCGATGACCGTGCCGCTCAAGCACGTCGACGACTACCGGGCGGCCGACGGCGCGCTGCTGCGCAGCTGCTTCGAGCTCGCGGCGCGGCTGACCACCGAGGACTACGAGACGGTGCCGATCGTGCGCGTCAGCTGCGGACAGCTGCGCGAGGAGGACGTGGTGCCGGTGCTCGACGTCGTCCGCGCCGACGCCGAGGAGCTGCGCCGCGCCATGCTCGGCGACTGAGAAGGACCCCGTTCCCCCACCGCTCGCGAGCTCGTGGCAGGGGCCTGAACGGGGCCACACCGCGGCGGAGCCCCGCCCCCCGGAAGGGGAGCGGGGCTCCGTCGTGCGTGCGGGTGCCCGTCAGGCGTACGGAGCGCCCAGCGGGTCGACCGTCGGGTAGCTGCCGACCTTCGCCGCCAGCCGGTCGGCGGCGAAGTCGCCGTCGCCCAGCAGGTGGTCGATCGCGGTGAGCCGGCTGGTGTAGTGGCCGACCTTGTACTCGGCGGTCACGCCGATGCCACCGTGCAGCTGGATGGCGTCCTTGCCGATGTGCCGGCCGGTGCGGCTGGTCAGCAGCCGGGCCCGGTCGGCGGCGGTGACCACGTCACCGTCGGAGAGCTGCACCACCGAGGCCCACAGCGCGATGCTGCGGGCCAGCTCGAGGGAGACGTACATGTCCGCGGCGCGGAAGTTGAGCGCCTGGAACTTGTTGAGGGTCACCCCGAACTGCTTGCGGGTCTTGAGGTACTCGACGGTGGTGCGCAGCGCGGTGTCCATGGCGCCCACGGCCTCGTGGCTGTAGGCGATCCGGGCCACGGCCTGCGCGCGCTCGATGGCGTCGGTCTGGTCGCCACCGGTGCCCAGCTGGGTGGCTGGTGTGCCCTCGAAGCGGACGTTGGCCGACCGGGTGCCGTCGTGGTTGCGGTACCCGGTCCGGCTCAGGCCGGTCGCGTCGCCCTGGACGACGAACAGCCCGGTGCCGCCGCCCGGCAGCGCGGCCGAGACGACGAGGACGTCGGCGCGGGCACCGTGCGGCACCGGCTCCTTGACCCCGCTCAGCGTCCACGCGTCGCCGGCCTGGGTGGCGGTGACCGCGGAGGCGGTCGGCGTCCACCGGGCACCGATCTCGGCGTGCGCGAAGGTCGGCAGCGACGAGCCGCCGGCGATCGCCTCGAGGAGCTCGCCCTTCTGGGCGTCGGAGCCGACGCTGGAGATCAGGCCGCCGGCCAGGACCACCGCCTCGATGAACGGTTCGGGTGCCAGGACCCGCCCGATCTCCTCGGCGACGATCGCGACCTCGACCGGGCCGGCGCCCATGCCGCCGTGCTCCTCGGCGAAGGGCAGACCCAGCAGGCCCATCTCGGCCAGCTGCGTCCAGACCTTCTCGTCGAAGCCCGGGTCGGTCTTGGTGACCTTGCGGCGCACCTCGCTGTCGCCGTAGGCGCGCGCCAGCAGCGCCGCCACGGCCTCGCGCAGGTCGTTCTGCTCGCTGTCGTAGGTGAAGTCCATGGTTATCTCACAACCCCAGGATCGTGCCGCTGATGATGACGCGCTGCACCTCGTTGGAGCCTCCGTAGATGGAGACCTTCCGGTAGTTGAGGTACTCGGGGGCCGCGACCCGTGCCCAGTCGGGCACGTCGGAGCCCTCCTCGGCGAACGAGGCCACCGACAGCGGGCCGGCGATGTCGACGATCAGCTCGGTCACCTCCTGCTGCAGCACCGAGCCCTTGAGCTTGAGCACCGAGGACGCCGGGTGCGGCTTGCCGTCGGCGGAGTTGGCGACCACGCGCAGCGCGGTCAGCTCCAGGGCGACGAGCTCGTTCTCGATCTCGGCGATCCGCGACGCGTAGCGCGGGTCCTCCAGGAGCGGGCGGCCGTTGTAGTGGGTCTCGCGGGCCAGCTCCTTGGCCAGGGCGAGCATGCCCTTGATGCCACCGACGCGGGCGATGCCCACGCGCTCGTTGCCGAGCAGGAACTTGGCCTGGTCCCAGCCCTTGTTCACCTCGCCGATGAGGTTCTCCGAGGGGACGCGGACGTCCTCGAAGAAGACCTCGTTGACCTCGAAGCCGCCGTCGAGCAGCTCGATCGGGCGCAGGGTCACGCCGGGGGTGTCCATCGGGAAGACCAGCATCGAGATGCCGCGCTGCTTCTTCTCCGCCGTCGGGTCCGTGCGGGCCAGGCAGAAGATCCAGTCGGCGTGCTGACCCATGGTCGTCCAGGTCTTCTGACCGTTGACGACCCACTCGTCGCCGTCCTGGACGGCGGTCGTGCGCAGCGAGGCCAGGTCGGAGCCGGCGTCGGGCTCGGAGAAGCCCTGGCACCACCAGATGTCCAGGTTGGCCGTCTTGGCCAGGAAGCGGTCCTTCTGCTCCTCGTTGCCGAACTGAGCCAGCACCGGGCCGATCATGGACGTGTTGAAGGCCAGCGGCTCGGGCACCTTGGCCAGCTGCATCTCCTCGCGCCAGATGTGGCGCTGCAGCGGCGTCCAGTCCCGGCCGCCGTACTGGACCGGCCAGTGCGGCACGGCCAGGTTGGCGGCGTTGAGGATCTGCTGGGTGGTGACGAAGTCCTGCTTCGTCGGGTGACGGCGGGCCGCCACCTTGTCGCGGATCTCCTGCGGCACCTGGGTGGTGAAGAAGGTCCGCATCTCCTCCCGGAAGGCCTGGAGCTCCGGGGACAGCTGCAGCTGCATCGGTCCTCATTCCTGACCGCAGGCGCGCTGCGGTCTCGACGTGTAGGTGCGACGATCCCACATCCCCGAACGGCATTCGGTTCGCCCCTCCCGTTAGCCCGGGGCGCTGTGGGGCAAGGTCGCCAGGGTGCCCCCGTTGTCCTCCCGCACCCTGCCCCTGCTGAGCGCGTCGGTCGCGACGCCCGGCTACGACCGGGGGCTGGTCCGCGCCGGCATCGTGCACCTGGGCGTCGGCGGTTTCCACCGCTCCCACCAGGCGATGTACCTCGACCGGCTCATGCAGCAGGGGCGCGCCCTGGACTGGGGCATCTGCGGCGTCGGGGTGCTGCCGGGCGACCGGCGCATGGCCGAGGTGATGGCGGCGCAGGACTGCCTCTACACGCTCGTGGTGACCCATCCCGACGGCTTCCTCGACGCCCGGGTCGTCGGGTCGGTCGTCGAGTACCTGCTGGCGCCGGACGACCCCGACGCCGTCGTCGAGCGGATGACCGACCCGGCGATCCGCATCGTCTCGCTGACCGTCACCGAGGGCGGCTACAACGTCGACGCCGTCACGGGTGCCTTCGACGGCACCGACAGCGGCGTGCTGGCCGACCTGGTCCCCGGCGCCGCGCTCCGGACCAGCTTCGGCCTGGTCGTCGAGGCGCTGGTGCGCCGGCGGGACCGGGGCATCGCGCCGTTCACCGTCATGAGCTGCGACAACATCCCCGGCAACGGCGACGTCGCCCGGCGGAGCTTCGCCGCGTTCGCCGCGCTGCGGGAGCCGGCGCTGGGGGAGTGGGTCGAGCGGGAGGTGCCCTTCCCGAACTCGATGGTCGACCGGATCACCCCGGCGACGACCGCCGTCCACCGCACCGAACTGGCCCGGCGGTTCGGTGTCGAGGACGGCTGGCCGGTGGTGTGCGAGCCGTGGACGCAGTGGGTCCTGGAGGACCGGTTCGGCAGCGGCCGTCCGCCGCTGGAGGACGTCGGCGTCCAGCTGGTCGACGACGTCGAGCCCTACGAGCTGATGAAGCTGCGACTGCTCAACGGCAGCCACCAGGCGATGGGATACCTGGGCACGCTGGCCGGCTACACGTTCATGCACGACGTCTGCCAGGACCCGCTGTTCCGCCGGTTCCTGCACGGCTACATGGACCAGGAGGCGACCCCGACGCTCGGGCCCGTCCCCGGCATCGACCTGGAGTCCTACAAGGCCGACCTCATCGGCCGGTTCGCCAACCCCAACGTGCGTGACACGCTGGCCCGGCTCTGCGCGGAGAGCTCCGACCGCATCCCCAAGTTCCTGCTGCCGGTGCTGCGCGCGAACCTGGCCTCCGGAGGCGACATCCGCTGCTCGGTGGCCGTCCTGGCCGGCTGGGCCCGGTACGCCGAGGGCACCGGTGAGGACGGCCGGCCGCTCGACGTCGTCGATCCGCTGCGCGAACGGCTCGTGGCCGCCGCGCGCAGGCAGGCCCGGGATCCGCTGGCCTTCGTCGCCGACCGCGAGCTGTTCGGGGACCTGGTCGACGACGAGCGCTTCGCCGGGACCTACGTCGCGACGCTGGACCTGGTGCGCAGCCGGGGGACCCGGGCAGCCCTCGAGGAGGTCCTCAGCGCAGGCGGACGGTGAGCCGCACCCGGACGCCGGTCCCGTCCGGCCCGCCGGAGATGTCGACGTGGTCGCACAGCTGGCGCGCCAGCCACAGGCCCATGCCGCCGCGGGACAGGTCGTCGCCGTGGGCGGGACCGTAGCCGGCGAAGGGGTCGTCCCAGCCCGGGCCGCCGTCGCCGATGGTGCAGACGATCCGGTCCTCGGCGGTCCACAGCCGCAGGCTCACCGGCGGCAGCCCGTGGCGCACGGCGTTGGAAACCATCTCGTCCACCGCCAGCCCGAAGTCCGCGGCCAGGTCGTCGTCCCCGCCGGCGGTGGTCAGCTCCCGGGCGACGGCGTGCCGGAGACCCACGAAGTCGGCGACGTCCGGAGCGTCCAGGCGCGGCGGCGTGCCCTCGAGCGGCTCGTCCGGGACGGGGAGGCCCCGCAGGTAGTCGGCCGGATCGACGAAGCGCGGGTTGGCCGCGCGGCCGTCGGGGTCCACCAGCGCGGAGTGCGTGGCGAGGGCGGTCTCCAGCAGTCGGGGAGCCAGCCGCTGGGTGTCGAACAGGCACAGCCCCCACACCGGGCAGTCCGCCATGGCCTCGTTGACGACCGACTCGTAGCGCTGCCACTCGAGCCAGTCCCGCTCGGTGGCACCGAAGTCGACCTCGCCCACCACCCGGACCCGGGGAACGCCCTCGCCGGTGTACTCGTCGGCGAGGCGGCGGAACGTGGTGATCGCCGTCGGGGTGCGGGTGCGGTAGGCCTCGTTCCGCTCCAGCACGTGCAGCAGCGGATGGTCGCCGACGGCCTCGCGCAGCACCCGGGCGGCGTGGGGACTGGTGGTGAGCACGACGGGGTCACCGGCGGCCAGGCCGTCGCGGAGGAAGGGGGCGGCGACCCGGGCCAGCTGCTCGTCGTCGTCGTAGAAGAGGCCGTCATGCCGGAAGTCGCGGTCCGAGGACAAACCGCACGCGGCAGGACCCAGCACACTCACGGATGGAACCCCCGCAGATCAGGGCCACCGGCGCCCTGTTGCACCGGTGTCCCGTAGGCGGGGTACCCGGCGGGCGGGGAGTCATGCATCCGGGCGCCGTGCATCGGGCGGGCGCCGGTGGAGCGGCCGTTTCGCCGGCGGTGACCCGGGCAGGTCAGCACTGCTGACGACGGAGGGATCCACCATGGCCATCGCCACCATCAACCCGACCACCGGGGAGACGCTCAGGACGTTCGAGCCGCTCTCCGACACCGCGCTCGAGGACAAGCTCGCGCGGGCCGCCACGGCTGCGGCGAGCTACCGGCGGACGACGCCCGGGGAGCGGGCCGGCTGGCTCCGTGCGGCCGCCGACGTGCTGGATGCCGACACCGACCGGGTCGCCGAGCTGATGACGACCGAGATGGGCAAGACGCTCGCGTCGGCGAAGGCCGAGGTGGGCAAGTGCGCGGCGGCGCTGCGCTGGTACGCCGAACGCGGACCGGCGCTGCTGGAACCGCAGCCCTGCGACGCCGCCGCCGTGGGTGCGACCCGGGCCTACGTCGTCCACCAGCCGATCGGCGTCGTCCTGGCCGTCATGCCGTGGAACTTTCCGCTCTGGCAGGCGATGCGCTTCGCCGCGCCGGCGCTGATGGCCGGCAACGTCGGCCTGCTCAAGCACGCCAGCAACGTGCCGCAGACCGCGCTGTACATGGAGGAGCTCTTCCGCACGGCCGGCTTCCCCGACGACGTGTTCCAGACGCTGCTCATCGGGTCGGCGACCATCGAGCGGGTGCTGCGCGACGACCGCGTGGCCGGCGCGACGCTCACCGGCAGCGCCCCGGCCGGGCAGTCGGTGGCGGCCATCGCCGGCGACGCGCTCAAGCCCACCGTGCTCGAGCTCGGTGGCAGCGACCCGTTCATCGTCATGCCCTCGGCGCACCTCGACCGGGCCGCGGAGGTCGCGGTCACCTCGCGGAACCAGAACAACGGGCAGAGCTGCATCGCCGCGAAGCGGTTCTTCGTGCACCGGGACGTCGCCGAGGAGTTCACCCGGCTGTTCGCCGCGAAGATCGCCGGCCTCACCGTCGGCGACCCGATGGACGACGCGACGCAGGTCGGCCCGCTGGCCACCGAATCGGGCCTGGAGGACGTCGAGAAGTACGTGCAGGACGCAGTCGCCAAGGGCGCGACCGTGCTCGCCGGTGCCAAGCGGGTTGACCGGCCCGGCTGGTTCTACGAGCCGACGCTGCTCAGCGGCATCACGCCCGAGATGGACCTCTACGCCGAGGAGGTGTTCGGCCCGGTCGCCGCGCTGTTCACGGTGGACTCCCTCGACGAGGCCATCGAGATCGCGAACGGCCACCCCTACGGCCTGGGCAGCAACCTGTGGAGCGAGGACGAGGACGAGCGCGCGCAGTTCGTCCGCGACATCGCGTCGGGGATGGCGTTCATCAACGGCATGACCACGAGCTATCCGGAGCTGCCCTTCGGCGGGGTGAAGCAGAGCGGCTACGGCCGCGAGCTCACCGAGCTGGGGATGCGGGAGTTCATGAACGCCAAGACCGTCTGGGTGGGGCCGCCCAGCAGCGAGCAGGCCGAGGGGAACACCGCGGGGGCCGCCGCGGAGTGAGCCGGACGGTCCGCGGGCCGGCTGGTGCGCCGTCGATCGGGCGTGTACCTGCCAGGTCGGGGGTGAGGTCGTGGGCGACCGGCCGTCGAGCCCAGGCGGGCCGGTCCGACGATCTCTCCCGGAGGAGCACCCGTGGCCCCGCATCGACCTCCTCGGCTGGACGACCGACCGGCTGGCGCAGATGCCGCCGACGCTGGTCATCACCGACGAGCGCGACGTGCTCCGCAGCCAGGGCGAGCAGTTCGCGCGCGATCTCGAGGCGGCGGGCGCCGAGACGACGCACCGCCACTACCCCGGCGTCATGCACGATTTTTCGGCGCGGGGGCCGTGCTGGACGAGGCGGAGCAGGCCCAGCACGAGGCCGCGACGCACGTCACCCGCGTGTTCGGCGCCGCGCGCGTGAGCGGCGGGTCCGTGTGACGGCGGCGCTGCGGCTCGCCGTCGACGAGATCGACCACCGATTCACCGGTGCGATGCCACGGGCGTGACGGTGTCGCACGGAGGGGCGGGTCTTCGTCTGCTACCCGACGTGGGGCGACGACGTCGGGTCACGGCGGGGAGCTGCGCGCGGGCACCCACCCAGGCCGGCAGCGTGCCCGCCGCGTGGTCGTGCGGGACAGGGCCACGCTCCGGGTCAGCGACCTGCCGGGCCCGGAGACCGGCAGACGGCGGAGATCCAGGTGGCGGCCGAGCGTCCGGTGCGTCGGGAGTGCACCGCCGGCGGGCACAGCGGGTCCGGGATGCACCGCACGCTGGACGTCGCCGACGGGTGACCAGGCCGGCTGCCGTCACGCCGGGGTGGAGAGCGACACCCCGAAGTCGTCGTCGGGGTCGGTCCACCAGTGGGTCAGCCGCAGCCCGGCCGCGGCCAGCTCGGCCTCGATCCCGGCGCGGCGGAATTTCGCCGAGACCTCGGTGCGCATCTCCTCGCCGGCGGCGAAGGGGACCTCGAGGTCCAGCCCCGCCACCCGCACCCGCTGGTCGACGCGTGACCGGAGTCGCATCTCGATCCATTCCTCGTCGGCGTCCCACCGGGCCACATGGTCGAAGAGGTCCAGGTCGAACGTGGCGCCCAGCTCACGGTTGAGCACGGCGAGGACATTCCGGTTGAACGCGGAGGTGAGCCCCGCCGCGTCGTCGTAGGCACGCACGAGCCGGCCGGGGTCCTTGACCAGGTCGGTGCCGAGCAGGAAGGAGTCGCCGGGGTCGAGGGTGGCGGCGAGGTCGCGCAGGAAGGCGGCCCGCGGCCCGGGCTCCAGATTGCCGATGGTCGAGCCCAGGAAGGCCACCATCCGGCGGCCGTCCCGCGGCAGCTCCGCGAGGTGACGCGTGAAGTCGCCGACCACGGCCACCACCTCGATCCCCGGGTACTCGGCGGTGACGGCCTCGCCCGCGCCGCGCAGCACGGTGGGGTCGACGTCGAAGGGCACGAATCGGCGCAACGAGCCGGCATCGCGCAGGGCGGTGAGCAGCAGGCGGGTCTTCTCCGACGTCCCGCTGCCGAGTTCGATCAGCACCTCGGCACCCGATGCCGCGGCGAGCTCGTCCGCCCGCGACGCCAGCACCGCCCGTTCGGCCCGCGTCGGGTAGTACTCGGGCAGCCGGGTGATCTCGTCGAACAGGATGCTGCCGCGCTCGTCGTAGAACCACCGCGGGGGCAGCGACTTCGGCTGCGCGGTCAGTCCGGCGAGCACGTCCGCGCGCAAGGCGGCGGCCGCGTCGGTCAGGCCGAGGTGGTCGGTCAGGGTCAGGGTCACGTCGGCTCCGGTGGGTCGAGGGGGAGGAGCGCGACGCCGTCCGGCGTCACCTCCACGAGATGGCGGTCGGGAACGTCGGACCACGCCGGGTCGTCGTCCCAAGGCTCGCTGGCCAGCGCGGTGCCGGTGGCCGTGACCAGCACCGACAGCGTGTCGCCCCATGTGGTGGCCAGCAGCCGGGCGCCGTCCGCGGCCAGCAGGTTCAACCGGGCGGCCGGATCGCGTCCGGCGACCTCCCGGACGACGTCGCCCAGGGCGTCGAGCCCCCGGTCGAACACCAGGGCGGCGAGCAGGGCGCTGTCGACGGTGGACTCCGCGTCCCGCGCCGCGGGCAGCGCCGCCCGGTCCACCCGGCCGTTGTGCGACACCAGTGCGCGTCCGTCGGTGAACGGCGCCACGGCGCTCTCCTCCAGCGGCATCCCGACGGTGGCCGAGCGCACCGCGGCCACGACGCAGCCCGAGCGCAGCACCGGGGCCATCGACGCGAAGGAAGGGTCGCCCCACATCGGCCGAGGGGACCGCCACCGGACCGGACCGTCGTGTCCCGGAGCCCAGAGACCCACTCCCCATCCATCGGCGTTGATCGTGCCGTGCCGCTGCCGGCGTGGCGCCCACGACTGCACCAGCAACGAGGACGACGGCTCGAGGACCAGTTCGGCCAGGGACCGCGGCTGCCCCAGCCAGGCGAGGTGGCGGCACACGGTCAGGCGTCCCAGGCCAACCGGAAACCGCTGAAGACCTGCCGACGGATCGGGTGATCCCAGTTGCGGAAGCTCGGCCGGATGATGGAGGGGGCCACCGACCAGGCACCGCCGCGCAGCACCCGGTAGTCGCCGCCGAAGAAGGGGGCCGAGTAGTCGGCGTAGAGCATCGGCCGGAAGCCGGGCCACGGGGCGAACGGGGAGGAAGTCCACTCCCAGACGTCCCCGATCAGCTGCTCGACGCCGTACGCCGATGCGCCGGCCGGGTACGCGCCGACCGGCGCCGGGCGCAGCGCCGCCCCGCCCAGGTTGGCCAGGGACTCGACGGGTTCGGCCGCACCCCACGGGAAGCGCCGCCGGTGGCCGGCCGCCGGGTCCCAGACGGCGGCCTTCTCCCACTCCACCTCCGTGGGCAGCCGGGCACCGGCCCAGGCGGCGTAGGCCTCGGCCTCGAAGAAGGTGACGTGCTGCACCGGCTCGTCGGGCGGCAGCTCCTCGACCACCCCGAACCGGGTCCGGGTGCCGTCCGGCCCCCAGAACTGCGGGCGCTCCAGGCCGGCCTCGGTGCGGTGCCGCCAGCCGCGCTTCGACCACCACCGGGGCTGGGCGTACCCGCCGTCGGCGACGAACCGGGCGTACTCGGCGTTGGTCACCGGCACCCGCCCGATGCGGAAGGCCGGGACGTCCACCTGATGCGCCGGCCGCTCGTTGTCCAGCGAGAACGGCTCGTCGGCGGAGTCCACGCCCAGCACGAAGGACCCGCCCGGGACCAGCACCGAGGTCCCGGCCACCCCGGAACGGCCGGGTGGCAGGGACGATCCGGCCCCGAGCAGCGGCGGACCCGTCCGCAGGTTCAGCGCCTGCAGCATCGTCTCGTCGTGCTGCTGCTCATGGCTGACTACCATCGCGAAGTCGAACGGGTCGTCCTCGTCGCCCAGGCAGTCGAGCCGGTCCAGCACCCGGCCGCGCACCTCGGAGCAGAAGCCGCGGGCCTCCACGGGGGGCAGCAGCGGCAGCTTCGCCCGGCCGGCCCGCGGGTGGGTGAACGCGTCGTACAGGGCCTCCACGTCGGCAGGGAGCAGCCCCGCCCGGCGGGGGTCCCCGGAGCGCAGCAGCCATAGGTCCTCCTGCTGGCCGATGTGCGCGAGGTCCCAGACGAGCGGGCTGAGCAGGGAGCTGTGCTGGCGCAGCAGCTCCGGCTCGTCGTGATCGGTGAGCAGCAGGGTGCGGGCGCGGGCGTCGGCCAGGTCGCCGGCCAGGCGGTCGCGCAGGTCCGACGGCGGCAGTTCGTGGGTCATGGGGATGCCTCCGGGAGGTCGATGGCGGCCCGGAGGAGGGCCAGCGGGTCGGCCGAGCCGGCGGCGGCCAGCACGGCGTCGCCGGGGCTGCGTCCCCGCTCGACCAGGGCGAGCAGGGCGGCGACGTCGTCGCGGAGCGCCTGGGGCACCGCGTCGAGCGCGGCGGACAGGCAGCCGACCGCGGCGGTGCGCAGGGCGGCGTCGGCCAGGCCCAGGCAGGCGGCATCGCTCCACCGTCCCGCGACCGGGGCGCTGGCCGCGGCCGCCCGGCAGGCGGCGACAGGGTCGTCCAGGAGCGTCGCGGTCACCGCGGCGAGGGCCGGCCACCACGGCTCCGGGGCGGCGTCCAGGTAGCGGATCTCGAGGTAGCCGCGCGGGCGGACGGGTGGGAACAGGGTGGTCAGGTGGTAGTCGACGTCGTCCTGGGTCGGTCTGCGGCCGCCCAGCGGGACGATGCCGGCCACCCACTCGCCGAGGGAGGTCCGCGTGCGCACCGGCTCGGCGCGCCCAGTGACCGGATCGCGCACGAGCATCACCGGGGCGGCCAGCGCATAGGCGGCCCACTCGCCGGCCGGGTCCTCGCCGGTGAGCACTGGTCCGCAGCGGGCCTGGTCCAGGTCGCCCCAGATCTGCTGCCGGGAGGACCGCCAGCCCGTCGGGCGACCGGCGGCCACGGGTGAGCAGGCCGAGACCGCGACCAGGACCGGACCCAGCTGGTGGGCCAGGGCGACCCGGGCCGCCCAGCCGTCGGCCGGCCCCGCGTCCAGGTTCACCTGCAGCGACGCGGTGCCGGTCATCATGCTCAGCCCGGCACCCGAGCAGCCGGCGGCGGCGAAGTGCTCCTGCATCGCGGCGTAGCGGTGTGCGGGGCTCAACCGGTGCGGAGAGCGCAACGGATCGCTGCCCAGGAGCGCCAGTTCGAGGCCGTCGGCCGCCAGGGCGCCGGCGAGGACCGCGCGGTCGGCGCGCAGCGCCGACACCGCCGCGGCCACGCCCTCGGCCGGCGGGCCGGAGAGCTCGACCTGCCCACCCGGTTCCAGCGTGATCCGGCTGCCGCCGGGCAGCGGCCCCACCCCGGCCAGGGCGTCCGTGACGCGGTCCCACGGGGCGCGCCTCCCGGGATCGGCCCGCTCGACGAGGAGCGCTTCGAGCTCCAGGCCGACCCGGCCGGTCCCGCCGGGACGCAGAGCCTCCCGTGTGATCCGTTCGGCCACCTGCTCGGTGTCGAGGGCGACCTCCGGCGCGGCGGGTACGGACGTCAGGTCGTCCACCCCCTCCAGGTCCGGACCGGTCGACGTCGACCGCGGGTCGGTGCGGGGGCGACTGGGCAGCCGCCGTCCACGTGCGCGGTCCATCCTGCCGACCGGCGCGCATTCGGCAAGTCGGGGCACCCGCCGACCCGACGCGGCGCGCATCGACCGCACGGGCAGGCCGTCGAGGAGGCGGAGGACGACGCCGGCCGCGAGGCCCAGCGCGAGGCTGCCGGAGGCGGCCAGCACCGCGGCCACCGCGGCGTACGGCTCCTATCCGGCTCCTCGCCCTCGTCGGGACGCCGGAAGGCCGGGGCGGTTGAGCGGAGGTACTCGACGGTTCCCGCCCAGGGCGGCATCCCCAGGCCCGGTTCCAGCGGCCTCGCCACGGGGATCTCAGCGTCCAGCATCCGTGCCGGGATGGCGGAGCGGTCGACGTCTTCGAGCAGGAACAGCCGGTGGTCCACCCGAACCGCGTCGTCCAGGGCCAGGCTGCTCCTCGCCGCGAGGAAGGGTGCAGCCGCGGGGCGGGACCGGGCGCGCATCACGTCGGTGCAGACGACGCGCGTGCCGGGGGCGACGGTGATCGGTGCTGCTACGAGGAGTCCTCTCGAGCGGGGCACCGGCGTGCTCGAAGGCGCAGGACGCGACGCCGTCCCGGCGCCTACTTCGGCGGACGCGGCTCCACTCGTGTCGCCGGGTTCGTTGCGCCGCGTCCCGGACTCCTTGTGCCTGTTCGGGCAGGCAGATCTCGTCGCCCTCCGTCACGCGCACCTTCTCGGTGGAGTGCGCGCAGTAGAGGTTCACGACCTCCTGCGCCCTCTCCGCCCGCCTGCGCCGCCACGACGCACGCACGCCCGTCGTCGGTGGGGCGGGCCCTACGTCGGCGGAGCCGCGAGGACCCGTGTGTGTCCGGGCGCGGATACGGCCACCACCCCGGCTCCGCAGCACGCTGGGAGACTGGAGCGCGTGTTCGACGTCGACTGGATGGGGCTGCTGGTCCGCGAGGTCCTGCGGGAGCGCACCCCCGCGCTGATCGCCGAGGCGTGCGCCTGGGCGGTGGGGCTGTCCGACCGGCCCTACCTGCGCCGGCGCGGCGGGATGCCCCAGGCCGGCGGGCCCACGCTGGGCGAGCGTGCCGCGGGCGGTCTGCCGCTGAGCAGCGAGGACGGCGGCCGGCTGGACCTCGGCGACGCCGTGCCGGGCAGCTTCCAGGACGCGCTCAACGCGCTGGCCGCCGACGGCGGCGTGCACGCCGAGCGCTTCGACGACGAGGTGCTGATGCCCTTCGTCCACGACACGTGCCTCGCCGCGGCGGACCGCGCCCGCGCCGACCGCCCGGTGGCGTGGGCGGAGCTGGCCGACGACGTCGGCGAGGACGGCGCCGACCTGGCCGCCGTCGTGCGGGCGGGGGAGTGGGAGCCGCCGCTGCGGATCGACGCCGAGCAGCTGGTCCTGGCCGCGCTCGGAGCGTTGCCGCTGCTGGAGGTGGAGACCGAGGGGCTGCCGCTGTCGCTGGTGCGGGCGGCCGAGTCGGCCACGCGGGCCGCCGCCCCCACCGCCCCGCCGCGGACGGCGCCCGACGACGGTCTCGCCGGCGCCCTCTTCCTGGCCCGCGCGGCCTTCGAGGAGTCCGGCTGCACCGTCCCCGTGCCCCCGGCGGAGGCCGACCTCCTGCTGGCCGCGCTCGCCGGGACGGGCCTGGAGCCCGAGGAGGTGCCCGCCGTCCTGCCGCACCTCCCGGTGGAGGAGGCGACGATCGCGCGGATCGAGGCGACGCTGAGGGCGGACTGAGCGCCGTCACCGGAGCGTCATGTTCCGGGGCGGCCGGTCGCCGGGTACGGCTCCGATGGCGCGAGCCCTCGGCGCACGGACCGTCGCCGGGCCGGATCGATCCAGGAGGAACACATGACCGTCGCTGCACAGATGCTGGCCACCTACCCCAAGGACCTCGGCGGCGTGGACCGCGATGCCCTGACCGCGTGCATCGAGGCGTGCGTGGAGTGCGCCCAGGCCTGCACCGCCTGCGCCGACGCCTGCCTCAGCGAGGACATGGTGGCCGAGCTGCAGAAGTGCATCCGCACCAACCTCGACTGCGCGGACGTCTGCGAGGCCACCGGCCGGGTGCTGTCCCGCCACACCGGCTACGACGCCAACCTCACCCGCGCGGTGCTGGAGGCCTGCGCCGCCGCGTGCAAGGCCTGCGGCGACGAGTGCGCGTCCCACGCGGAGATGCACGAGCACTGCCGCGTCTGCGCCGAGGCCTGCCGCCGCTGCGAGGAGGCGTGCCGCACGCTGATCGCCGGCCTGGGCTGAGGTCGCGCCGCGCCGGTCGCCGCTGGGTGCGTCAAGGCTCTGTCGTCCAGATCCCGTCGTCGTCCAGATCCCGTCGTCAGGGCCCCTTCGTCAGAGCTGGGCGGCGACCAGCGGCTCGAGCAGCAGCACGGGCTTGTTCTGCTGCAGCACCCGCAGCCCCCACTTGTCGGGGAAGACCGCGAGCAGCTCGCCGTCGCCGCGGCGCAGGATCTCTGCGTTGCGGGCGGCGGCGAGGATGCCCGGGGCGGACGCCTCGTCGGTGCGCAGCGCCAGGCTGTAGGGCAGGCGGTCCAGGTCGACGGGCGCCCCGAACTCGTGCTCCATCCGGTGCGTGGCCACCTCGAACTGCATCGGCCCGACCACGGCGAGCACTGGCGCGCCGTCGCCCCGGCGGTCGGACGTCAGCACCTGCACCACGCCCTCGCTGTCGAGCTGCGCAATGCCCTTGCGGAACTGCTTGTGCTTGGCGGCGTCGCGGCCGCGGCAGACGGCGAAGTGCTCCGGGGCGAAGGTGGTCAGCGGCGGGAACTGCACCGGCCGGTCGGCGTACAGGGTGTCGCCGACCCCGAGCGCGTTGGCGTTGACCAGGCCGACGACGTCGCCGGGGTAGGCGACGTCGATGCTCTCCCGGTCCCGGCCGAACACGTGTTGGGCGTACTTCGTCGCGAACGGGCGGCCCGTTCGGGCGTGCGTGACGACCATGCCGCGCTCGAACACACCCGAGCAGATGCGGATGAAGGCCAGCCGGTCGCGGTGCGCGGTGTCCATCCCGGCCTGCACCTTGAACACGAAGGCGCTGAACGGATCGGTGAGCTCGCGGACCGCGCCCTCGGCGGTGGGCATGCCGGACGGGGCGGGCGCGAGGTCGACGAGGGTGTCCAGCAGGGCGCCGACGCCGAAGTTGGACACCGCCGAGGCGAACAGCACCGGGGTGGTGACGCCGTCGAGGAACAGCGACTGCTCGTGGTCCTGACCGCTGGCCCCGAGCAGCTCCGCCTCCTCGACGGCCTGCTGCCACGCCTCGCCCTCGCGGGCCAGCGCGGCGTCGGCCGACAGGGTCTCCTCGGGCGCGATCGTCGCTCCACCCGCAGTACGCGTGAAGCGGCGGTAGCTGCCGTCCGAGCGGTCCAGCACGCCGCGGAAGTCACCGGCGATGCCCACCGGCCAGGTCAGCGGCGTCGGCGTCAGGCCGGTGCGCTCGCTGATCTCGTCCATCAGCTCCAGGGCGTCCTTGCCCGGCCGGTCCCACTTGTTGATGACGGTCAGCACCGGGATGCCGCGGTGCCGGCAGACGGCGAAGAGCTTCATCGTCTGCGCCTCGAGGCCCTTGGCGGCGTCGACGAGCATCACCGCGGCGTCCACGGCGGTCAGGACCCGGTAGGTGTCCTCGGAGAAGTCGGCGTGACCGGGGGTGTCGAGCAGGTTGACGACCGCGTCGCGGTACTCGAACTGCAGCGCCGCCGAGGTGATCGAGATGCCGCGCTGCTTCTCGATGTCCATCCAGTCCGACACCGTGCCGCGCCGGCCGGCCTTGCCGTGCACCGCACCGGCCTGGCCGATCACCCGGGCGTGCAGGGCCAGCGCCTCCGTGAGCGTGGACTTGCCGGCATCGGGGTGGCTGATG
This sequence comes from Blastococcus goldschmidtiae, assembly GCF_031845325.1. Taxonomy (NCBI): domain Bacteria; kingdom Bacillati; phylum Actinomycetota; class Actinomycetes; order Geodermatophilales; family Geodermatophilaceae; genus Blastococcus; species Blastococcus goldschmidtiae. Next base: position 178,636 of record NZ_JAVREI010000002.1, read on the forward strand.
ACGGCGAAGGTGCGCCGTCGCCCGGCCTGGTCGACGGCGTCCCGCGGGCTCCGGCCGCCGCCCGGCCGCTCCTCGACCACGCTCATCGGAGCGTCGTCCGGGCAGCGAGGGTCACGGCGCGTTCGACTGGGGGCACGTCTGCACAGTATCCGCGCCCGGCACGGGTCCCGGCTGCGTCGTCGGTCACGGGCGGCCCCCCGAGGGGGTCGTTGCCCTGGGGCGAGGGGGCGGCCAGGGTGGGCGCATGACCCAGGACGCGGCGGACGGCCCGGCCGTGGACCACCCCCTGTTCGCCCGGCTGTGGGCGCGGATGGCCCCGGCGATCGAGCGGAGCGGCGCGGCGCAGCACCGGGACCGGCTGCTGACCGGGATCGGCGGACGGGTGGTCGAGCCGGGCGCGGGAACGGGCGCGAACTTCGCGCACTACCCGCCGGAGGTGACCGAGGTGCTGGCCGTGGAGCCCGAGCGGCACCTGCGTGGGGTCGCGGCGCAGGCCGCCCGGACCGCACGCGTGCCCGTGACCGTCGTCGACGGGACCGCCGAGGACATCCCCGCCGGCGACGGCACCTTCGACGCCGCCGTCGTCTCGCTCGTCCTGTGCAGCGTGCCCGACCAGGCCGCGGCGCTCCGCGAGCTGCGGCGGGTGCTCCGCCCCGGCGGGCGGCTGTACTTCTGGGAGCACGTGCGGGCCGAGCGCCGCGGGTCCGCGCGGGTGCAGGACCTGCTCGACCGGACGGTGTGGCCGACGGTCGGCGGTGGTTGCCACACCGGCCGCGACACGGCCGCGGAGATCGCCGCGGCCGGCTTCACGATCGAGCGCGTGGAGCGCTTCCGCTTCCCCGACGGCCGGGTGCCGATGCCCACCGCACCGCAGGTGCTGGGCACGGCGCTGCGGAGACCGTGACGCCTCAGACCTCTTCGACGGCGAAGAGGCGGCTGGGCGAGACGTACTCGTCCTGGGCGGCCACCAGCAGGATCTCCCGCGAGCCCTCGGCCTCGGTGCGCGCGAGCAGCCCGAACACCGACGCCGCGGCCGCCCCGAGCGCGTCGGCGGGCGAGCCGGTCCGGAGGAGGTGGGCGAGGAAGAGCGCGGCGATGGCGTCCCCGGCGCCGTTGACCGACAGGCCCAGCTTCGGGGTGCGCACCCGGTAGTGCCGCCCGCCCTCGGACGCCAGGAGGTCCACGGCGTCGTCCGGGGTGTCCTCGGCGTCCAGCGAGGTGGTGAGCACCACCCGCGGCCCGAGCGCCTGCACGGCGGCCACGGCGTCCTTGACCGAGTCCAGCGAGCGGGTCGTCGTCCCGGCCAGCAGGTCCAGCTCGTAGTGGTTGGGGGTGACGACGTCGGCGGCCGGCACGGCGACCTCCCGCATCAGCTCCTCGATGCCGGGCCGGACGAAGACGCCGCGGCCGACGTCGCCGATGACCGGGTCGCAGCAGTACAGGGCGTCGGGGTTGGCCGCGCGCACGCGGGAGACGGTCTGCACGACCGCGTGCCCGATGTCGGCCGAGCCGAGGTACCCCGAGAGCACCGCATCGCAGGCAGGCAGGACCCCGCGGTCGGCGATGCCGTCGACGACCTCCTCGACCGCCAGGCCGTCGAAGACCCGACCGGTCCACTTCCCGTAGCCGGTGTGGTTGGAGAACTGGACCGTGTGCACCGGCCACACCTCCACGCCCAGGCGCTGGAGGGGGAACACCGCGGCCGCGTTGCCCACGTGCCCGTAGGCGACGTGCGACTGGATGGAGAGGACGTTCAGCACAGGGGAGAACGTAGACGCCGGCTCAGGCGCTGGCCGATCCGCTGTCGGGGCGGGGCAGCTCGACGTGCGGCCGCGACTGCCACAGTGCCCACTCCGCGCTGACGTCGCCGGCGGTGCGCTGCAGCAGCGGCAGGTGCTCCTGCAGGAGCCGCTCGGTGCTGGTCTCCGCGGCGTGCACGGTCACGTTCATCGCGGCCCGCACCGTGCCGGTGCCGTCGCGCACCGGGACCGCCACCGAGCGGACCCCGGGAGCCAGCTCCTCGTCGGCCAGCGCCCAGCCGCGGGCGCGCACCTCGGTCAGCTCGTCGCGCAGCCGATCCGGGCTGCGCCCGATGAAGGGCGGCAGGCCGGCCCGGCTGGCCTCGGCGAGGGTCACCACCAGCTCGTCGGGGGAGAGGGCCGCCAGGAGGACCTTGCCCTGCGACGTCTGGACGGCGGGGAACCGCGTCCCCACCTCGACCCGCAGCGTGATGATCTTCGGGACCGACACCCGGGCCACGTAGACGATGTCCGAGCCGTCCAGCTGCGCCATCGACGACGACTCGCCGGTGCGCGCCACGAGTGACTCCAGGTGCGGCCGGGCGATGTCCCAGAGCCCCAGCGCGCTGACGTAGGCCATGCCGAGGGTGAGCACCTTGGGGGTGAGCGCGAAGGCCCCGGCGGTGGTCCGCACGTAGCCCAGCTCCTCGAGGGTGAGGAGCAGCCGCCGCGCGGTGGGCCGCGCCAGCCCGGCGGCGCCCGCCACCTCGGAGAGCGTCATCGTGGGGGTGTCCCGGTCGAAGCAGGCCAGGACGTCCAGTCCCCGGGCGAGCGCCTCCACGAAGTCGGGCCCGGTACCGCGGCCTGCCATGTCGGTCCTTCCGTCGTGCCTCGTTCCGACGCCGATCGCGCGATCGGCATCGCTTCCCGCAGGGAAGTCTGCGAGATCGCGCGATCCCGGCGCTGCCTGCCCTCCTCCGGAGGGGGTGGCTCAGCGCTCGGTCGCCAGGTGCTCCTCGAAGACCTCCTCGCGAGCGGCCCGCGTGCTGTCGGACTTGTACTCGGTGTACTGGTAGGGGTTGTCCAGCATCTGGGCGTCGGGCAGGTCGGGGTTCATGCCCTGCGCCCACGTCTCCTCCCCGAGGGAGGAGCGCAGGTGCTCCACGCTCGACTCGACCTCGCGGCGCACGGCGGCCAGGTCCACGCCGACCAGCTTGTGCGCGTGCTTCACGACCCGGCCGTCGACCAGGACGGTGTGCACGTCACCGCGCTGCGCCTGGAAGGCCACGTGGCCGAAGGGGTTGAGCACGGGGAAGGACACCGGGGAGTCGTCGTTGCGCAGCAGGACGACGTCGGCCTTCCTGCCCGGCTGCAGCGAGCCGAGGTCGTCGCGGCCGAGGGCCGTCGCACCGCCGCGGGTGGCCCACTGCACGACGTCGCGGGCCCGCAGTGCGACGTGGGTGACCGTCTCGCCGGTCAGGTGGGCCTCGAAGTGCTCGCGGGAGCGGTCGGCACCCAGCGTGGTGCGCATCGCGGAGAACAGATCGGCGCTCCACCAGACGCTGGTGTCCATCGACAGCGACACGGGGATGCCGTGCCGGCGGACCTGCCAGGTGGGTGGGTAGCCCTGCCCGGCGCTCTGCTCGGACTCGGTGGACACCGAGATCGACCCGCCGGTGGCCGCGATCCGGTGGTAGGAGTCGGGGGTGAGCGTCGCGGCGTGCACGTACACGGTCTCGGGGGTCATGAAGCCGTGCTCGTGCATCAGCCGGATGCCGTCGTCGTTGGTGGCGCCCCAGACGCCGGCGTGCGTCGTGACCGGGAGGCCCAGCTCGCGGGCCACCTCGAACGCGGCCTGCTCGGGGAACGCCGGATCGCCGGTGACGTCGAAGGCCAGCTGGAGGCCGAGCATGTCGTCGGCGGCGTCGCGGTGGCGCTCGAGGAAGGCGCGGACGGCCGGGTCGGCGGTCCACTCCCAGGGCGCGGCCTGGATGTTGCCGTAGGCCAGCACGAAGCGGCCGGGCACCGAGCGCAGCGCCTCGACGGCGGCCTCGGCGTGGTCGACGCTCTGCAGGCCGTGCGACCAGTCGACGGTGGTGGTGACGCCGGCCTCGAGGGCCTCCAGCGCGGCCAGCCGGTTGCCGGCGGCGACGTCCTGGGGGCGGAACGTGCGGCCGTGCTCCAGGTAGTACCAGACGAAGTACTGCGTGAGGGTCCAGTCGGCGCCGTAGCCGCGCATCGCGGTCTGCCACATGTGCCGGTGGGTGTCGATCATCCCCGGCATGACGATCCCGCCGCGGGCGTCGATCTCCTGAGTGCCCTCGGGCACCTCGAGGGCCGGGCCGACGGCGGCGATGCGGTCGCCGACGACGAGCACGTCGGCGCCCTCCAGCACGGTGCAGGTGTCGTCCATCGTCAGCACGGTGCCGTTCCGCAGGACCACCGGGCGGCCGGCCTCCGGCGTGGGCTCGGGGTTGCTCATGGTCTCCTCCTCGTCAGGGCCACACCGACGGACACTCGTCCGCGCAACGGACACTCGGTGCGTTGCGGGTCACAGTGGACCCGGGGGGACCACCTGTCAACCGATCCCCGAACGGCGTGTGAGACGCCTCCACACTGCGGTTGACACGCCGGTCGAGGCCGGTCGAGACTCCCGGCAGACACGGACAGCCGTCCGCTGCGATGCGTGCGAGGAGGCACCGACCGCCGATGAGCGTCGACGCGACAGGACGGGCGAACGCCGTCCCCGCGGCTCCGGGGCCGCTCTCCGGGCTCCTGGTGGCCGACTTCTCCCGGATCCTCGCCGGTCCGTACAGCACCATGCTGCTGGCCGACCTCGGTGCCGAGGTGGTCAAGGTCGAGGGTCCGGGAGGCGACGACACCCGCACCTGGCAGCCGCCGGTCCGCGAGGGGGTCTCGACCTACTACCTGGGCGCCAACCGGAACAAGCGGTCGATCGCGCTGGACCTCAAGGATCCCGGCGACGTGGAGCTGGCCCGGGAGCTGTCCCGCCGCGCCGACGTCCTCGTCGAGAACTTCAAGCCCGGTGGCCTGGCCCGCTTCGGACTGGACTACGACTCCGTCGCGACGGCCAACCCCGGCATCGTCTACGCGTCGATCAGCGGGTTCGGCAGCGGCCCCGGTGGAGCGGCGCTGCCCGGCTACGACCTCATCGTCCAGGCGATCTCGGGCTTCATGAGCCTCACCGGCGACCCCGACGGCGAGCCGTACCGCGGTGGGGTCGCGCTGTTCGACGTGATGGCCGGCCTGCACGCCACGATCGGCATCCTCTCGGCGCTCAACCACCGGCACGAGACGGGCACCGGTCAGCACGTCGAGGTCAACCTGCTCTCCTCGGCGCTGTCGGGCCTGGTGAACCAGACCAGCGCCTACGTCGCCGGCGGCGTGGTGCCCTTCCGGATGGGCAACAGCCACCCGAGCCTGTTCCCGTACGAACCGCTGCCCTGCGCCGACGGCGAGCTGATCATCACGGCGGGGAACGACGGGCAGTTCCGCAAGCTGTGCGAGGTGCTCGGCGTCCCCGAGCTGGTCGAGGACCCGAGGTTCCGCCGCAACGAGGACCGCACCGCCAACCGCGACGCCCTGCGGCCGCTGCTGGTCGAGCGGCTGCGCACCCGCACCAAGATGGAGTGGTTCCGCGACATCATCGGCGCCGGGGTGCCCTGCGGGCCGATCAACACCATCGACCAGGGCGTGGCCTTCGCCGAGGAGATCGGCCTGGACCCCGTCGTCACCGTCGGCGAGGGAGCGGCCGCGATCCCGTCGGTCCGCAACCCGATCACCTTCTCGGCCACCGAGGCCTCCTACCGGCTCCCGCCGCCTGGCCTGGACGAGCACGGGCAGGAGCTCCGGCGCTGGCTGGGCAGTGCGGAGGAGGAGAGCGCGTGAGCGAGCGACCGGAGTACCCGACCGCCCTGGGCGCCTCGAGCCTGCACTCCATCACCCTGCTCGGCAGCGACCTCGCCCGCGACGTCATGGGCACGGTCGGCTTCGGGGAGCTCTCCTTCTGGCTGGCCACGCAACGCCGCCCCACCCCCGGCGAGACCCGGGTCTTCGAGGCGGTGCTGGCCGCGCTGGCCGACCACGGCTTCACCCCGACCGCGATCGTCACCCGCCTGACCTACCTGTCGGCGCCGGACTCCATCCAGGGCGCGCTGGCCGCCGGCCTGCTCGGCGGGGGCTCCCGGTTCCTCGGCGTGACCGAGGACTGCGGCCGGTTCCTGCACGACGTCCTCGCGGGTGTGGACGGCGCGCTGCCCGCCGACGACGCCGGCTGGGACGCCCTCGCGCTGGAGACGGTGACCGTCCAGCGGGCGGCCGGCCGCTTCGTGCCCGGCCTCGGCCACCACGTGCACAAGCAGGGCGACCCCCGCACGCCGCGACTGATCGAGATCGCCGGCGAGGAGGGCCTCGTCGGGCCGCACCTGTCGCTGTTCGCCGCCATCGGGCGGGTGCACGAGCAGGTGCTCGGCAGGCGGCTGCCGCTCAACGGCGCCGGTGTGTGCGGTGCGGCGCTGGCCGACCTCGGGCTGCCCCTGGAGCTGCTGCGCGGCTTCGCGCTGCTCGCCCGCACCGCCGGGCTGATCGGCCAGCTGGCCGAAGAGCTGCGCCGGCCGGTCGCCAACGACATCTTCCTCTCGGTGGACCTGAACAACCGGCCGGTGGACCCGGCGCCCTTCGTCCCCCCGCCGCTGCCGGGCTCCGGCGACGGCCCGGCCGCCTGAGGAGTCCGGCATGCGCGCCGCCGTCGTGAGCACGCCGGGGGAGACCCCGGAGCTGGTCGAGCACCCGGAGCCGACGTCGGGGGCCGGGGAGGCCGTCGTCCGGGTGAGCGCGGCGCCGCTGGTGCCGCTGGACCTGCTGTGCGCCTCGGGCACCTCGTACTTCGGCCGTCCCGCGACGCCGTACGTCCCGGGCGTGCAGGGCGTCGGCGTCGTCGAGAGCTCGCCGGACCTCGCACCCGGTACCCGGGTCTGGTTCGCCACCAGCGCCGGGATGGCGCCCGGCGACGGCAGCCTGGCCGAGCGCTGTGCGGTCCGTGCCGACGACGTCGTGCCCGTGGACGCGGACGTCCCCGACGCCGCCCTCGCCGCCCTGGGGCTGTCCGCGGTGGCGGCCTGGATGTCCCTCACGTGGCGGGGCGGGCTGCGGCCGGGGGAGCACGTGCTCGTGCTCGGTGCCGGCGGAGCCGTCGGGCAGGTCGCCGTCGGGGCCGCTCGCGTCCTGGGCGCCGGTCAGGTGGTCGCCGTCGCCCGGTCCGCGGCGGCGCGGGAACGCGCGCGGGCAGCGGGTGCGGACCAGGTGCTGCCCCTCGACGGGGACGCCGACGTCCTGACCGACCGGTTCCGCGAGGCGCTCGGAGGGAGGCTCGATCTCGTGATCGACCCGGTCTTCGGAACCGCGGCCACGGCGGCCTCCCGGGTGCTGTCCGACGGCGGCCGGCTGGTCAACCTCGGCGGCGCCTCGGGAGACCTGGCGGAGTTCTCCTCGGCGGTACTGCGGGCGCGATCGGCATCGGTGCTCGGCTACACGAACAACGCGCTGACCCCGGCGCGGCGCCGCGAGGCGCTGATGACGGTCGCCGGGCACGCCGCCGGCGGCCGGCTGGCCGTCGCGCACGAGGAGGTGCCGCTGGCCGACGTCGCCGCTGCCTGGCGCCGCCAGGCCACCGGCGACCCGGGCGTCCGGCTGGTGCTCACGCCCTAGCCGGGCACGACCCCCGCCGACCGCGGGGCGACAGGCAGCGCGACCGGGACACGGCCGCGAGGACAGCAGGAGGACACCGTGCAGCTGGTCACCGAGGACAACATCACCGACCTGGCGGTCGAGCGCTGGGCCACGGCCGGTGATCCGCGCCTCGCCGAGGTCATGACGGCGCTCGTGCGGCACCTGCACGACTTCGCCCGCGAGGTGCGGCTCACCGAGGCCGAGTGGATGGCCGCGATGCAGTGGCTCACCCGCGCCGGGCAGATCAGCACCGAGAAGCGGGAGGAGTTCATCCTCGCCTCCGACGTGCTGGGGCTGTCCATGCTGGTCGTGCAGATGAACCACCGGCTCGACCCGCGGGCCACCCCGGCCACCGTGCTGGGCCCCTTCCACATCGAGGGCTCCCCGGAGCTGGGCTACGCCGAGGACATGTCCGACGGGCTGTCCGGCGTCCCGCTGTACCTCCACGGCACGGTCACCGACCTGGACGGCGCCCCCGTGGCCGGCGCCGTCCTCGACGTGTGGCAGTCCGACGCCGAGGGGCTCTACGAGTCGCAGCTGGCCGAGGTGGACGAGGCACGGTTGCGGGCGAAGTACACGACCCGCGAGGACGGCAGCTTCTGCGTGCGGACCATCGCGCCGCTCGGGTACTCGATCCCGATGGACGGGCCGGTGGGTGACCTGGTCGGGCGCACCGGCATCAGCCACTACCGCCCCGCCCACATCCACTTCCTGCTCAACGTCCCCGGGTTCGAGCCCCTGATCACCCACCTGTTCCAGGAGGGCGCCCAGTACCTCGACAGCGACGTCGTCTTCGGCACCAAGCAGGAGCTGGTCACCGCGTTCGAGGAGCGTCCCACCGGGCCGACCCCCGACGGCGGCACGTCGGCCACCCCCTGGCTGGAGTCCCGGTACGACTTCGTGCTGCAGCGCCGGGACTGACGCCTACCCGCCGCCCACGGGCAGCGGGACCCGCATCCCGAACCGGGGACGCGGATCCCGCTCCCGGTGCGTCGTCGTCGGCATCAGCGAGCCGGTGACCGGGTAGCTGCGCCGGCGAGGTGCGGCGCAGCCGCGCCGGGCCCGCACCGAGCAGCCGCGGAGGCACCGATGACCGCACGCGAACCGCAGGAGATCGCCCGTGTGGCGGCGCAGGCCGGCGCGAAGAAGACGCAGCGGACATGGGACAAGGTGCTGGTCAGCGCCTTCCTGGCCGGCGCCTACATCGCGTTCGGCGGGCTGGTGGCCATCTCGGTCTCCTCCGGCCTGGACCCCGAGACGTGGGGCACCCTGCCGACGCTGTTCACCGGCGCGACGTTCACCCTCGGGCTGGTCCTCGTGCTCATCGCCGGGTCGGACCTCGCCACCGGCAACATGGCGCTGGTCCCGCTCGGCGCCATGCGCGGGAAGCTGGGCGTGGCCGACGTCGCGAAGAACCTCTCGCTGGTCCTGCTGGGCAACCTGATCGGTGCCCTGGTGGTCGCCTGGTTCCTGGCCGTGCAGACCGGCGTCATCGGCGACGCGGACGCCGGCGGCACCGCCGGGCTGACCTACGAGCGGCTGGCCGGCATCGCCGAGGGCAAGGCGCTGGGGGAGTCACCCTCGCAGACGTTCCTGCGGGCGGTGGGCTGCAACTGGCTGGTCTGCCTGGCCGTCTGGATGTCGCTGGCGGCCACCACCGTCTCGGGGAAGATCCTGGCGATCTTCTTCCCGATCATGGCGTTCGTGGCCATGGGCTTCGACCACGTCGTGGCCAACATGTTCTTCCTGCCGGCCGCCATCTTCGCCGGGGTGCCCGACGTCGGCTGGGGGGACACGCTGCTCAACTGGCTGCTCGCCGGCGCCGGCAACCTGGTCGGCGCCGTGGTGTTCGTCGCCACGTCGTACTGGTACCTGTTCCTCAAGGACGACGACCAGCCGGCACCGGCCGGCGCGGAGAGCGCCGAACGGGCCTGACCGTTTCCTGGCGGCGCGGGCGCGGCGGGAACGCCCGTTGCCCGTGGTCGGGCTCGCCCTCCAGGATGTGCAGCCCCTCGTCGGTCAGCCGGCCAAGAACGTTTTTGGGCACGGCTGAACCGATCCGGACTCCGGCACGAATGCCGTCGACGGCCCGCCCACCGACGACGAGGAGACCACCGTGCGACCTGTCGCGGGAACGGATCTGCTCCCGGTGCGCGCTCCGACCGCCGGCCAGGGGCGAACGCCGGATACCGTGGCGATCATGGACGAACCGGCACGCCGGCCGGACAACCCGGCCGCCGCGGCGCTGCTCGCCCGCATCCGCACGAGGGACCGGCACGCCGTCGACGAACTGTACGAGCTCCTGGGCCGGCCGGCGTTCGCGCTCGCCCGCCGGATCCTGCTCGACGACGGGCTCGCCGAGGACGTCGTCCAGGAGGTGTTCCTGTCGGTGTGGCGCAACCCGGCGGCCTTCGACGAGCGGCGCGCGAGCGTCTCGTCCTGGTTGCTGGCGATGGTGCACCACAAGGCGGTCGACGCGGTGCGCCGAGAGGAAGGGCACCGGCGGCGCGGCCGCCGGGCGGAAGAGGACATGGCACTGAGCACACCGACCGCGACGCGCGACGCCGAGGAGCAGGCCGTCGACCGGGTGGTCTCCCAGCAGGTCCGCACCGCGCTCGGCGAGCTCCCCCCGGCACAGCGCGAGGCGCTGGCCCTGGCCTACTACGGCGGTTACACGCAGCGGGAGGTGGCCGCGCTGACCGGCGTCCCGCTGGGCACGGTGAAGACCCGCATGCTCTCGGGGATGCGCAAGCTGCGGTCGGACCTGGGCAGCAGCGCGGGACCCGCCGGCGAGGGCCGCGGCGCCGCCGCGCCGTCGGACGGGAGCTCCCGATGAGCGTCCCCCGGCCGGGTCCCGGACACGACGAGGCGTTCGAGGAGCTCGCCGTCGGCTGGGCGCTGCACGCGCTGGAGCCCGAGGACGCCGAGGTCTTCCTCATCCACCTGGACCGCTGCCCGTACTGCCGGCAGATCGCCGACGAGACCACCGAGGTCATGGCGGCCATGGCCGGTGCCGCGCCGGCCGCCGAGCCGCCGCCCTCGCTGGGTGAGCGGTTGCGGGCGGAGGTGGCGCGCACGCCGCAGGAGACGCCGTTCGACGGGGCGGGGGCGCCTGCGGGTGTCCCGGCGCGGCCGGCCGAGCCGGCTCCCGCGGCACCCGTGGCGGTGCCGGCGCAGCGCCGGCGCTGGACGGCGGTGCTGGTGGCGGCCGCGCTGGCCGCCGTCGTGGGCCTCGGCGGCTGGACGGTCGCGCTCCTGGACGACCGGAACGATGCTCAGCGGACGGCGGACGCACAGACCGCGCTCGTGGAGCAGCTGCTGCAGCCGGGCCCGGCGACGGTCGTGCCGGTCGAGGATCGCGAGGACCGGACCGTGGCCACACTGCTGGCCCGCGACGACGGCGTGCAGCTGATCAGCCACGGGCTGCAGACCAACGACCGGGATGCCGAGATCTACGTGCTGTGGGGTCTGGACCAGGGGACCCCGAAGCCGCTGGGCGAGTTCGACGTGACCGAGGACGGTCTCCAGCTGGAGACGCTCGAGGTCGAGGGCGCCGACGACTTCCCGCGCTACGGCATCAGCATCGAACGGGGGAGGACCGCGCCCGAGGCGCCGACCGACGTGGTCGCCGAGGGAGCGCTGCCCAGCTGACCGCCGGGGCGGAGAATCGGGCCGTGCCCGCCAAGCCCCTGCCCGACGTCGTCGCTCCGGACCTCGACGTGCTGTTCTGCGGGATCAACCCCTCGCTGATGTCGGCCGAGCGCGGGCACCACTTCGCCCGGCCCGGCAATCGGTTCTGGCCGGCTTTGCACCTGGCGGGGCTCACGCCGCGGCGACTGACCCCGGAGGAGGACCGCGAGCTGCTGCGGCACGGCCTCGGGGTGACCAACCTCGCCGACCGGCCGACGCGGACGGCGGCGGAGCTGAGCCGGGAGGAGCTGCGAGCCGGTGGCGCTTCCCTGGCGGCGCTCGTGGGGCGGTACCGCCCCCGCGTGCTCGCGGTGCTCGGCATCGGGGCCTACCGGCTGGCGTTCGAGCGACCCGGCGCCGGCCTGGGGGAGCAGGCCGAGCGGGTCGGTGGCGTGCGCACCTGGGTGGTGCCGAACCCCAGCGGCCTCAACGCCCATTTCCAGCTGCCCGACCTGGCGCGGCTGTACGGAGAGCTGCGGACGGCGGCCGGCCGGACGACACCGGGCGGCGCCGACGCGGGATGATCCGGGCATGCCTCGTCTGCTCGTCGTCCACCACACGCCCTCGCCCGCGCTGCAGGCGGTGCTCGAGGCGGTGAAGGAGGGCGCGGCCCTCGTGGAGGAGGTGGAGCTGACGCTCCGGCCGGCCCTGTCGGCGGGGCCGGCGGACGTGCTCGCCGCCGACGGTGTCCTGCTGGGCACGCCGGCCAACATCGGCTACATGTCCGGGGCGCTCAAGCACTTCTTCGACACCATCTACTACCCGTGCCTCGACGCGACGGTGGGGCTGCCGTACGGCGTCTACGTGCACGGGAACGACGACACCGCGGGAGCGCTGAAGAGCATCGACCGCATCACCGGGGCGCTGCGCTGGAAGCAGGCGGCCGCGCCGCTCAGCCTCACCGGCTCGGCCTCGCCGGACGATCTGGAGGCCGTCCGCGAGCTGGCCGCGACCGTGGCGGTGGGCCTGGAGGACCGCGGCGGGCGGTGAGCCGGATCTACCCCGGAGGGCGGTGAGCCGGGAGGACCCCGGAAACGCCGACGGGGGCCACGGCGCCGGAGCGCCGTGACCCCCGACGGGGATCCGTTCGGATCAGATGGGGCGAACGTTCTCCGCCTGCGGGCCCTTCTGGCCCTGCGTGACGTCGAACTCGACCTGCTGGCCCTCGTCGAGCGAGCGGTAGCCGTCGCTGACGATGGCGGAGTAGTGGCAGAAGACGTCGGCGCCGCCGCCGTCCTGGGCGATGAACCCGAAGCCCTTCTCCGCGTTGAACCACTTCACAGTGCCCTGAGCCATGTTCGATCTTCTTCCGTGCTGGAGGTGACCGGACCGGCAATGCGCCGATCCGGGGCCGCCGCACCGACCGGCAGGACCGAGAGGAACGTCAGGGCAGAGACGACTGCGGACGTTCGAGAACGAGCAGAGGTACAACAGCGACCGGGCAGAACCCTACCCCGACTTCGGCCCCGGACGGAAGCCCGTGTCCGCGATGGCGGTTCAGCCGTTGAGTTCCAGGGTCTGCATCGTGTCCGCGCGCACCTGGGCCAGCAGCGCCGACTCCTCCGAGAGCCGGTGCCCGTAGGACGGGATCGCCTCCTGCAGCCGGGGGCGCCAGGCGGTCATGCGGTCGGGGAAGCAGCGCTCCAGCAGCGTGAGCATCGCCGCGACCGCGGTCGAGGCGCCGGGGGAGGCGCCCAGCAGGCCGGCGATGCTGCCCTCGGCGCCGACGATCAGCTCGGTGCCGAACTGGAGCATGCCCTTGCCGGTGTCGGGATCGCGCTTGATCACCTGGACGCGCTGGCCGGCCGTGATCATGTCCCAGTCGGCCTGCTCGGCCTCCGGCACGAAGCCCTGCAGGGTTTTGTGTCGCGCGCCGCGCGTCTGCAGCAGCTCGCCGATCAGGTACTTGGTGAGCGCCAGTTCGGTGCGGGCCACGCCCAGCATCGAGCCCAGGTTGTTCGGCTTCACGCTCAGCGGCAGGTCGAAGATCGACCCGGCCTTGAGGAACTTGGGGGAGAAGCCGGCGTAGGGCCCGAAGAGCAGCGAGTACTCACCGTCGATCAGCCGCAGGTCCAGGTGCGGCACCGACATCGGGGGCGCACCGACGGCGGCCTGGCCGTAGACCTTCGCCTGGTGCTCGGAGACCAGCTCCGGGGAGGTGGTGCGCAGGAACATCCCGCTGACCGGGAAGCCGCCGAAACCGGCGATCTCGGGGATGCCGGTGCTCTGCAGCAGCGGCAGTGCACCGCCGCCGGCGCCGACGAACACGAAACGGGCCCGGACGGTGCGCGGCTCGCCGGTGCGGGTGTCGCGGACGGTCACCCTCCAACGGCCGTCGCTCTCCCGCTCGATCTCCGAGACGCGCTGGTTCGTGTGCGTGGCGACGCCCCGGGTCTCGGCGTCGGCGAGGAGCAGCTTGGTCAGCGCGCCGAAGTTCACGTCGGTGCCGGCGATCGAGCGGGTGGCGGCCACGGCCTGCTCGGGGTCGCGGCCGTTCATGACCAGCGGGATCCACTCGGCCAGGACGGCGGGGTCCTCGGTGTACTCCATCTCGGCGAACAGCGGCTGGGCCTTGAGCGCCGTGAACCGGGCGCGCATGTAGCGGCGGCCCTCCTCGCCGGTCACGAAGCCGACGTGCGGAACGGGGGTGATGAAGTCCTTGGGTGAGCCGGTCATGCCACCGCGGACCAGGTGCGACCAGAACTGCCGCGAGATCTGGAACTGCTCGTTGATCGACACGGCCTTCGTCGCGTCCACCTCGCCGTCGGGGCCGGCGGGCGTGTAGTTGAGCTCGCACAGCGCGGCGTGACCGGTGCCGGCGTTGTTCCAGGCGTCCGAGCTCTCGCCGGCCAGCGCGGGCCCGGCCTCGAAGACGGTGACCGACCAGTCGGGGGCGACGACGCCGAACAGCGCGGCCAGGGTGGCGCTCATGATGCCGCCGCCCACGAGCACCACGTCGGGGTTCGCGCTGTCAGCTACTACGCCGGGATCCGAAGTCACTTCTGCCTCTCTGGCCTGCCGCGTGAGGGCGCACAGGAGCGCCGCACCCTAGATGGTCGGACGAAACGGGCGCCGACGTGAGCCGCTGCGGTGTGAGGAATCTCGCGCAGCGGGGGCTTCTCCGTCCGCGGCGCCGCCCGACCGGGGCTTTTCCCCGTCCGCCGCCCGGGCATGCCCGGACGGCGGTCCACTCTTCCAGAGGAGGCAGGCGCCCCGGTCCGGAGGGCTAGCGTGCCGGTCATGGCCACCGCTCCCGACGACCCGGCCCGCGCCGAGCGCGCGCTCGAGGAGTCCATCCGGACCGATCTGACCGCCGACGACAGCTACGGCGGCTACCTCGGGCTCGACCGGCTCCTCACCGCGCAGGCGCCCCGCAGCCGGCCCGAGCACCACGACGAGCTGCTCTTCATCGTCCAGCACCAGACCAGCGAGCTCTGGCTCAAGCTGGTGCTCCACGAGCTGATGGCCGCCCGCCGCTACCTCGCCGCCGACGACCTGGACCCGGCCCTCAAGTGCCTGGCCCGGGTCAAGAACGTCCAGCGCACCCTGACCGAGCAGTGGTCGGTGCTGGCCACCCTCACGCCGCGGGAGTACGCGCAGTTCCGCGGCGCGCTGGGCAATGCCTCGGGTTTCCAGTCCCACCAGTACCGGGCCGTGGAGTTCGTCCTCGGCAACAAGAACGGCGCGATGCTCCAGGTCTTCGAGGGCGAGCCCGCCGCGCGGCAGCTGCTGGCGGAGCTGCTGGAGGCCCCGACGCTGTACGACGAGTTCCTCCGGTTGCTGGCCCGTGCGGGCTTCGACGTCCCCGAGGCCGTGCTGACCCGGGACGTCTGCGAGGCCTGGCGGTTCGCACCCGGCCTCGTCCCGGTGTTCCGGCGCATCTACGAATCGACCGACACCCCGTGGGGGGTCTACGAGGCGTGCGAGAGCCTCGTGGACATCGAGGACAACTTCCAGATGTGGCGGTTCCGGCACCTGCTCACCGTCCAGCGCACGATCGGCGCCAGGACCGGCACCGGCGGGTCGTCCGGAGTGGGTTTCCTCCGCCGTGCGCTCGACCTCACCTTCTTCCCGGAGCTGTACGCCGTCCGCACGGAGATCGGGACCTGAGCGCTCCCTACCGCACCGTCGGACCGACCGGGCCGGTCACCGCGACGGCTCCGCCCGGTCCGGCGGCTCCGGGGAGTGGGCGGCAGCGGCCGCCGGCGGGCTGAGCGACATCAGCCCACGGCGTACCGCGTCGATGACGCTGCCGGCCACGAAGAGGTCGTCCTGGGTCGTCGTCCGCGTCCGGCGGACCTCGTCCCGGAACTGCTGGAGCGCTTCCTCCGCCTCCCGTAGCGATCCCTGGTCCGCGGTCTCGGCGTCCACCGAGCGGAGGGCCTCGCCGAGGGCGCTCAGCGTGCGGGCCGCCGCCGGGCGGAGCGCCGGCCCGAGGGGCACCTGCTCGAACTCCGCGCGCTCGCTGTCGGTGAGCACGTCGGTGAGCTCCTCGACCAGGAGGGTCAGCCGCTCCAGGGTCCGGGCCTGCCGCAGCTGCTGCTCGGCGTCCTGCGCGTACCGGCGCGCCCGGCGGTTCCCGCGCTGCGCCTCCCGGGTCTGTCCGACCGCCGCCCGCATCGAGGCGAGGACCGGATCGATCGTGCGGATGCGTTTCTGCCACCCCTCGGCGGTCGGGGGGTGTTCCTGCTGCAGGCCGCCGGCGAGGTCGTCGAGCTGGTCGGCCAGCCGGTCGCGCAGGAGCTGGAGCTGCGCCTGCGCCGGGGCCAGGGGTAGCGGTGGGAATGCCGCGGTGACCGCCAGGCCCACGAGCGCCCCCAGCAGCGTCAGCCCGGCGAAGCCGAGGACGTAGCCCGTCGGGTTGGTGTCGCCGATGATCAGGACGAACAGCGCCGACGTCGGCACCCAGCTCTTCGAGCCGCCCAGGCGGGACCAGCTGCCCACGAGCACGCCGACGGCGACGGCCAGCGCGATCGTCAGCAGGCTCGGTCCGCCCAGGGCATCGGCGGCGAGCGCGACCGCCGCGCCGAGTGAGATCGCGGTCACGGCCTGCGCCGCCTCGCGCGCCGATCCGGTCAGGGTGGTCGAGGTGGCGATCAGCGCACCCAGCGGGGCGTAGTACGGGTAGTCGGCTGCCGGACCGGGGACGAGCTGGACCAGCGCCCAGGCCAGCGATGCGGCGACGGCGGCCTTGACCGCCATGCCCAGCCGGGGGTGCCGGGCCCACACCCTGCGGGCGCGCGCCGGCAGGAGCCGCGGGGACGGGCGCGGCCCGCTGCCGTCGTGCTGCACGACCCACCTCCGTCGTCCCGGCCGGCCGCGCGCCGGCCGATCCCTCGCCGGCGTGTCCGCCACCGGCCCCGAGGGCTGCGTGCCCCGGGCGGAGCGGCCGGAACCCACCCCGACGGGGCGGCTCCGAACGGAGGCCGTCGGCATCGACGGCCGGGGAGGGCTAAAATGGCATGTCGTCCCCGGTGACGCGCCGATCTGGCCGCCATCGCAGGACATTCGCCCCCCACCCTCAGTGCGTGCCGGCTCCCTCGTCGTGCACGCGCCGGCCTCTCCGCTAGGACTGCAGGTTCTCGCGACGCCGTCCGACACCGTCACGAGAGGCGACGATGACCGCGACCGACATCGCCCAGCCGGCCCCCAACGGGACGGACGACCCCACCGCTTCGCCCGCCACCACCCCCACCACCAAGGCCCGGGCCAAGGCTGCGCCCACGGCCAAGGCCAAGGCCAAGGCCAAGGCCGCACCCAAGTCCGCTCCGAAGACCGCAGCCAAGACCAAGGCGGCGGCCAAGGGGAAGACGGGCGCCGCGGCCGACGACGATGCGCCCGTCCTCGACGACGCGCTCGAGACGGCCGCCCCGAGCGAGGCCGTCACCATCGCCCCCGCCGAGGTCGAGGAGGACGACGACACCGACGCCCCCGAGGCCGACGGCGAGGCCGCTGCCGGTGCCGCCGGCACCGGCTTCGAGTGGGAGGACGAGGAGGAGTCGCTGGCCCTGCGGAAGGCCCGCAAGGACGCGGAGATGACCGCGTCCACGGACGCCGTCCGCGCCTACCTCAAGCTCATCGGCCGGGTGAAGCTCCTCACCGCCGAGGAGGAGGTCGACCTCGCCAAGCGGATCGAGGCCGGGCTCTACGCCAGCCACAAGCTCGCCGACGCCGCGGCAGCCGGCGAGACCCTGCCGATCGCGCGCCGGCGTGAGCTCACCTGGGTCACCCGGGACGGCGAGCGCGCCAAGGACCACCTGCTGGAGGCCAACCTCCGTCTCGTCGTGTCGCTGGCCAAGCGCTACACCGGGCGTGGTATGGCGTTCCTGGACCTGATCCAGGAAGGGAACATGGGCCTGATCCGTGCGGTCGAGAAGTTCGACTACACCAAGGGCTTCAAGTTCTCCACCTACGCGACGTGGTGGATCCGCCAGGCGATCACCCGCGCGATGGCCGACCAGGCCCGCACCATCCGCATCCCTGTGCACATGGTCGAGGTCATCAACAAGCTCGGCCGCATACAGCGCGAGATGTCGCAGTCGCTGGGGCGCGAGCCCACCCCGGAGGAGCTGGCCAAGGAGCTCGACCTCACCCCGGAGAAGGTGCTGGAGATCCAGCAGTACGCCCGGGAGCCGATCAGCCTCGACCAGACCATCGGCGACGAGGGCGACAGCCAGCTCGGCGACTTCATCGAGGACTCCGAGGCGGTCGTGGCCGTCGACGCGGTGAGCTTCGGCCTCATGCAGGACCAGCTGCTGAGCGTGCTGCAGACGCTGTCGGAGCGGGAGGCCGGCGTCGTCCGCCTGCGCTTCGGCCTGACCGACGGCCAGCCGCGCACCCTGGACGAGATCGGCCGCGTCTACGGGGTCACGCGCGAGCGGATCCGGCAGATCGAGTCCAAGACCATGAGCAAGCTGCGCCACCCCAGCCGCTCCCAGGTACTCCGCGACTACCTCGACTGAGCACATTGTCGTCCTCCGGACGACACCGCGGCCACGTGCCGGGGCCCGGTCCCGCGGAGCGTGTCCGTCGCGCCTGCGCGGACCCCTCCCGGGCCCACTCGGCACGACCCCGCGGCCACGTGCCGGGGCCCGGTCCCGCGGAGCGTGTCCGTCGCGCCTGCGCGGACCCCTCCCGGGCCCACTCGGCACGACCCCGCGGCCACGTGCCGGGGCCCGGTCCCGCGGAGCGTGTCCGTCGCGCCTGCGCGGACCCCTCCCGGGCCCACTCGGCACGACCCCGCGGCCACGTGCCGGGGCCGGTCCCGCAGAGCGTGTCCGTCGCGCCTGCGCGGACCCGTCCGGGGCCCACTCGGCACGACCCCGCAACGAGACGAAGGCCCCGACCGACTGGTCGGGGCCTTCGTCGTTCGTCGCATCAGTCCGTGGCGGCGGTCCATTCGGCGGCAGTCTGCTCGTCGTGGTACCGCGTGTAGCCGCAGCCCTGGCCGATGAGGCCTCGGCCCTCGATCTCGCTCACCACACCGGAGACGAGCAGGCGGGTGCCGACCCCGTAGGTCTCGACGCTTCCGCCTTCCGGCGTCGGCAGGTAGGGCAGCTCCTCCATGTGCAGGGTCACCGTCCCGCCGGTGCCGCCCAGGTACCAGGTGTGCACCTCGAAGGTGACCGAGTAGTAGCCGTCGGACTCGGTCTCTCCCGGCAGCCTGGGGAAGCGCTGCTCCCCGATCCCGGTGACGGTTCCGTCCAGCGCGAAGTCCCGCTCACCCACGAGGGCGGGCGAGTACTCGGGGCAGCTCGCGGCCCTGGTGGCCGGCAGCGCACCGGCCGGCGCCTCACCGGCGGCCACGGCGGCCCACTCGGCGGCGGTCGCATCGTCGTAGTAGCGGGTGGAGCCGCAGGAGAACCCGAAGTGAGCGACGTCCTCGGTCGTCGGAGCGTCCGACACCTTCGCGGTCTCGGCGACCTGACCCGACACGAGCAGCCGGGTACCGATGCCGTAGGACCTCACGTCCGAGGTCTGGGACGTGACGTCCGGGGGGCCGAGCAGCACCTCCACCGTCCCGCCGGAGCCGCCGTGGTACCAGGTGTGCACCCGGAAGGTGACGCTCGCGTACCGGCTGGGCCGCCCGGGACCGGGGTCGGCACCCAGCTCGATCGCCGTGACGGTGCCGTCGAGAGCGAAGGCGCCCTCCTGGGTCAGTTCTGCGGCGAGCCGGGCGCTCGAGTACCCGGAGGAGCAGTCCTCGGTCGCACCGCCAGGGAGCTCGCCGACGCCCGTGGGGGCGGCCGCAGGGAAGGAACTGGAACCCAGGGGGCCCCAGACGACCGCGCTCCCTCCGGTGACCAGCACGGCCGCGATCAGCCCCGTCGCTGCGGTCGTCCGGACCCGACGGCGGTGCCGCACCCTGTGCAGGGTGAGGGCGGCGAGGCCGCCCGGGTGGGGCGCGCGAGCGGCGTCGGCGGCGAAGAGCTCGCGCAGCTGCCGCTCGGTCGGGTCGGTCATGGCGCCTCCTGGACGGCCTCGACGACGGCGGTGGAGCGGAGACCGGCCAAGGCCCGCGAGGCGGTCGCCCGCACCGCGCTCTGGCTGACGCCCATGGCCTCGGCGATCGCGGCGTCGTCGAGGTCGGCGTAGTACCGCAGCACCAGCACGGTGCGTGCCCGTGGCGCCAGGCCGGCGAGCAGCGTGCGCATCTGCTCCCGCGCCTCGAGGGCGTCCCCGGGTCCGGCGGCCGGATCGATCGAGGCGTCCACCAGTTCGGCCGGGCGCTCGGTGCTCGAGCGACGGCGTCGCCAGCTCAGGTGCGCGTTGACCAGCATCCGGCGCACGTACGCGGCCGGGTCGGCGGCCGCCCGCACCTTCCGCCAGTGCCGGTAGGCGTCGGCCAGCGCCGTCTGCGTCAGGTCCTCGGCGAGGTGCCGGTCCCCGGTCAGGACGAACGCCAGCCGCAGCAGGGGCCTGCCCTGCGCGGCCACGAACTCCTCGAACGTCACGCCTGCTCCCGTCGGTGGTCTCCACCCGGTCAGACGCATCGGGGACCGCGTGGCGCTGCACGCGGTGGGAACGGATCCTGCCCGGTCCGGGCGACGTGGTGCCGGCAGACGCGCGCCGGGAACGACGAAGGCCCCGACCGGAGCGGTCGGGACCTTCGTCGTTCAGGAGGGCCGGAGCCCCCCGGGGATCACTTCGCCTCGGCGTCCAGGGCGTCGGAGACCCGGCGGTGGGCCGCCCAGATCTCCTCGGGCATGTCGCGGAACAGCGAGAGGTGCTGCTCGCGGTGGGCCATCTCCTGCTGCCAGCGCGGGACGTCGATCGTCAGGAGCGTCTCGAGGTCGTCCGGGCGGAGGTCGTCCATGCCCTCGAGCTGCAGCTCCTCCTTGGTCGGCACGATGCCGACCGGGGTCTGCCGGCCGGTGACCTCGCCGTTGCGCAGCTGCATGAGCCACAGCAGCGGGCGGAGGTTGTCCCGGTACCCCGGCCACAGGAAGCGGCCGTCCTCGCCCCGCTGGAACCAGTTCACGTGGGCGAAGACCGGCTGGTCCTTGGCGGCACCGATGATCTTCATCCAGTGCGCGGCGTACGCGCCCTCGGAGTAGGCCATGAACGGCCGCATCGACATCGGGTCGTAGCGCAGGACGCCCTCGGTGCCCTCGGCGGCGAAGGTCGCCTCCGCGCCCAGGGTGAGGCCGTCGTAGACGCCCTCGGCGAGGTCGGTGATCGCGCGGATCAGCGGCTCGCGGTCACGGGTGCGCCCGCCGAAGATGATCGCGTCGACCGGCACGCCCTTCGGGTTCTCGTAGTCCGGCGCGATGTTCGGGATGTTGGCCAGCGTGGTGGTGAACCGGCTGTTCGGGTGCGCCCAGGGCGCGTCCTTCTCCGCCTCGGAGCGCTCCGAGATCAGCTCGCCCTTCCAGTCGCGCCAGCCGGTGACGTCGGCCGGCGGCTGCTTGGACTTGCCCTCCCACCAGACGTCCTGCGTCTGCTCGTTGTAGGCGACGTTGGTGAAGATCGTCCCGGTGCCCTCGGCGATGGCCTCCACGGCCGTGGGGTTGGTGGCCTCGTTGGTGTCCTTGGCGACGCCGAAGGCACCGAACTCGGGGTTGATCGCGTAGACGCGACCGTCCTCCTCGTCCACCCACAGCCAGGCGATGTCGTCGCCGTAGAAGTGCACCTGGTAGCGGTCACCGAGGGCGTCGGGCGCCAGGATCATGGCCAGGTTGGTCTTGCCCGAGGCGCTCGGCATGCCACCGCAGATGTGGTACGTGCGGCCGGTCTGCTTGTCGGTGATGCCGAGCAGCAGGAACTGCTCGGAGAGGAACTTGCCCGAAGCCCAGCCGTCGTAGGTCGCCTGACGCAGGCCGTGGGCGATCTTGCCCAGCAGCGCGTTGCCGCCGTAGGACGAGCCGTAGTGCAGGATCGTGCGCTCGTCGGCGATCGTGACGAAGTAGCGCTGATCGTCGGCGGTGCCCTGGCCCAGGTTGTCCAGGTCGCCGGTGACGTGCACGCCGCGGACGAAGTAGTCCTGGTCGGCCAGATCGTTGACGTACTGCACGCCGACCCGCGCCATGCGGATCATGTGCAGCACGACGGTGCGGGTGTCGGTCAGCTCGACGCCGGTGGCGTAGGGCTGCAGGGGAGACCCGGGCGGCGCCATCACGTAGGGGACGACGTACATCGTCTTGCCCGCGGACTTGCCGGCCATCCGCTCCTCGAGCATCGGCCGCATCTCCGAGGCCGGGCGCCAGTTGTTGTACTCGCCCTTGTCCTCGGGGTCGTTCGTCGCGACGACGGTGCGCTCCTCGGAGCGCGCCGTGTCCTTCGGGTGGCTGCGGGAGTAGTAGCGGCCCTCCCCGGCGGGCAGCAACTCGCCCGCGTCGAGCGACTCGCGGATCAGCCGCGCGTCGTCGGAGGCGTTGATGACCTCCACCCGCTCGGCGCCGGTGTGCTGTGCCCAGTGCTTCACGTAGGACCGGACGGCTTCGTTCGTCAGTCCAGCTTCGTCCAGTACCGCGTCTATGGCAGTCACGAGGATCCTCTCCATCCGCTACGACCCACCTTCTCGTCCCGGGCACGATCCAGCCACCGCGCCACTCTGCGAGGGAGTGGTGTGGACCCCTGATCGGGAAATCGTTCGGTGATGGTGTCAGGCGTGTTACCGCTGATGTACGCCGGGAGGCCTCCGGACCGCCCACGGGCATCCGGAAGAGGTACGTCCACGCTCGCAGGTGTGACGCGCGTAACCCGGGGATCGGGCCGTCGTTGTCCCGTGCGGCCTGTCCACGCCCCCTCCGGAGCTGCCCCGTGCGCCGTCTCGCCGCCGTCCTGTCGGCCCTGTTCGTCACGCTCGTGCTGGTCGCCCCACCGGCGCAGGCGCACGGCGGGAGCGGCCCGGTCCGCTACGTCGCGCTGGGCGACTCCTACAGCGCGGCGTCCGGTGTCCTGCCGCCCGACCTCACAGCCCCACCGCAGTGCCTGCGCTCGACGGCCAACTACCCGCACGTCATCGCCGCGGCCACCGGCGCCCGGCTCACCGACGTCACGTGCGGGGGAGCCGACACCGGCGACTACCTCGCCGCTCAGTACCCGGGTGTGGCGCCGCAGCTGGACGCGGTCAGCAGCGACACGCAGGTGATCACGATGACCATCGGCGGCAACGACAGCGGCGTGTTCATCGACTCGATCACCCAGTGCGGCGCAGCGGGGCTCTCCACGCTCGGCCGGGGGAGCCCGTGCCGTGACCGGTACGGCTCGTCCTTCGAGGACACCATCCGCACCACCACGTACCCGTCGCTGGTCCAGGCGCTCCGGGCGGTGCGCGCCAAGGCCCCGCGCGCCGAGGTCGCGATCCTCGGCTACCCGTCGATCCTGCCGGCCACCGGCGGGTGCTTCCCGCAGATGCCCGTCGCGGAAGGCGACGTCCCCTACCTGCGGGGCGTGCAGGCGACTCTCAACGACGCCATCCGCCGGGCGGCGAAGGCCACGGGCGTGACCTACGTGGACATGACCCGGGTGTCGGAGGGACACGACGCCTGCCAGCCGATCGGTGTCCGCTGGGTGGAGCCGGTCGTCGGAGGCACCAACCCGGTCGTCGTACACCCCAACGCCCTGGGCGAGGCCCGGATGGCGGCCCAGGCGATGAAGGCCCTGCGGCGCCTCTGACCCCCGGTTCCTCGAGCCGGCCGCTGCACCCCGGCCCCGGATCTGGCCGCCGGAGCCCGTCGCGCTGCAGGCTCCCCGGGCGGCGGGGGGGAGACCGGTTCCGGCCCTGCCGGTCGGGTGGACACGGTCCCCGGCGGGTGCCCGGCGCATGAATCGGCACGACTACCTGGTCGTTTGTCACGGATGCATAACGGTGCCTACCGTCATGCCGTCCGCCGGTCGCCACGTCCCCTCCCCGGGGAGTCCGGCGGACGCCGCTGAGTCGCCGTCGTCCACGCAGGACGCCGGCGAGCCGGGGACCCACCGCAGCACTGGGGTGAATCGCGCACCGGAGACGCATCCGTCGCGCGTAGGGCACTTCTGAGCCCGAACCCGTCAGCTAACCCGGTAAGCGGTATCGGAAGAACGGAGAGCCGCCGGATGGCGCGCCCCTGCACCGCCGCTGGACCTGCCCGCACCCACTACCGACGGCGGGTCCACCCGCACAGCTGAGCCGCGCCCCTGCTCCCCGCATGCCCGCCTGCAGGCGGGCGTGCCCGGAGCGCAGTCCCGCCGATCCCACTCGTGCAGCTCCTCACCCCGTGCCGGGGTGTCGCTGCCCCACGTCTCGGAGCACCCGCACCCATGAACGTCCGCACCACGATCTCCGGCGCCCGCCGCCGGCACTCCTCCCCGCGCCGCCGCCCAGCGGTCGGCGTGCGCACCGGCACCTACCTGGCGTCCGCCGCCGCGAGCCTCGTCCTGGCCACCGCCCTCATCGGCAGCGAGGTCGCCCCGCGCGCCGACGCGGTCGGCGCCGGTGCCGCGAGCGCCGGGCCGGCGCCCTCGGCCCCCGCCCCCTCCGGGTCGGGAAGCGTCGCCGGGCAGCTCGGGATCGGCACCACCACCGCGCCGGACGACGTGGCGGACCGGCTCGAGCCGCTCCAGGAGCTGGCGGCCAGCCGCAGCAGCCGCGAGGAGGCGGCGGCCGTCGCCGGCCTCGCGCAGGCCGCCGCCGACCAGGCCGCGCTGGACCAGCAGCGTGCCGAGGCCGACGCCGCCGCCCGGCGCGCCGCCGAGGAGGCGGCCGGGATGAAGGCGGCCGCGGCGATGGCCGCTGCCGAGGAGGCGGAGGCCGGGATGAAGGCGGCCGCGGCGATGGCCGCTGCGGAGGCGGAGGCCGGGATGGAGGCGGCCGCGGCGATGGCCGCTGCCGAGGAGGCGGAGGCCGGGATGAAGGCGGCCGCGGCGATGGCCGCTGCCGAGGAGGCGGAGGCCGAGATGAAGGCGGCCGCCGCGATGGCCGCTGCGGAGGCGGAGGCCGGGATGAAGGCGGCCGCGGCGATGGCCGCTGCGGAGGCGGAGGCCGGGATGAAGGCGGCTGCGGCCTTCGCAGCTGCCGAGGAGGCCGCCGCCGCGCGGCCGGTCGCACCTGCCGCTGCCCCGCCCGCTCCTGCTCCGGTGACGGTCGCGGCGCCTGCTCCGCGGGCGTCCGCCATGCCCACGCCTCGGGCGCCCGCCCCGCCCGCACCGCCCACGCCTCGGGCGCCCGCCCCGCCCGCACCGCCCGCGCCCCGGGCGCCCGCCCCGCTCGCGGCCGCTGTGCCGGCACCGTCGGTCGTCCCCGCAGCCGCCCCGGTTGCCGCACGCGGAGTCGCGCGGATCACCAACAACGCCGGAGCGGTCCGGCCGCAGGTGCAGGCGGCAGCGAACGCGGTGGTCAGCAACGTGCCCGGCGCCGGTTCCATCAGGCTCGGTGGCACGCGCCCCAGCGCGGCCGATCCCGGGGGGCACCCCTCCGGGCTCGCGCTGGACTACATGGTCATGTCGAACCGCGCGCTCGGGGACGCCATCACCGCCTACCACATCGCCAACTGGAACGAGCTCGGCGTGGCCTACATCATCTGGGAGCAGCGCTACCTCAGCTCACCCGGTGGCGCCTGGAAGCAGATGGCGAACCGGGGCAGCGTGACGGCCAACCACTTCGACCACGTCCACGTGAACTACCGCTGACGCCGTCCCGCCGGCCGTCGCGATGTGCGACGGCCGGCGGTGGTGGTCCGCGCCCGGACGCAGGCGCGGACAGGCGTGTCCCGCACGGACACGCCGCCGGCGATTGTCACGGATCCGTAACGGTGGGTACCGTGGCAGTGTCCGACGGTCACCACGTCCCACCAGGGGAGATCGACGGACGCCGCCGGATCGCCGTCGTCCCTCGCGGGGCGGGGGCGAGCCGCGGCCCTGCGCTCGCCCCCCGCCGCGTCCGGCTCGCCGCGGAGCCGCCGATCCCGCCGACCGCACACCCGTCGCAGCACCTCGTCGTCCCTGGTCGGACGCCGCCGCACGCACCTCCGGAGCACCCGCGCACATGCACCCCCGCACCACCGTCTCGCACCGACCGGCGCGCTCCCACCGCCGGTCGAGCTCTCACCGCCGTCCTCCGGCAGCCGTCCGCCGTCCGGGCATCTACCTGGGAGTGGCCGCCGCCGGTGCTCTCGTGGTGAACCTGGTCATCGGCGCCGGCCCCGCCGCCCAGGCGGAGGCCGTGAGCACGGAATCGGTCAGCGTGGCCCGTCAGCTTGGCCTCGAGGCCACGCCCGCTCCCGAGGACGTGACCCGCGAGCTCGAGCCGCTGGCCGAGATCGCCGCCAGCCGCAGCGCCCGTGAGGACGCCGAGGCCGCAGCACTGATGACGCAGGCCGCGGCCGATCAGGCGGTGCTCGACCAGCGGCGCGTCGAGGCGGAGGCCGCGGCCGCGGCCGCGGCCGCGGCCCAGGCGCAGGTGGAGGCCGAGGCCGAGGCCGAGGCCGCCGCACGCCGGGCCGCCGAGGAGGCGGCCGCCGCACGCCGGGCCGCCGAGGAGGCGGCCGCCGCCGAGCGTGCCGCCGAGCGTGCCGCCGAGCAGCCGACGGCTGCCGCGCGGCCCGCCCCGAAGGCACCGGCCGCCGCCGTGGCTCAGGCCGCCGGCTCGGTGGCCGCCACCGTCCGCGCCCGGATCAGGAACACCGCCGGCGCCATCAACCCCCGGGCCCAGGCGGCGGCCGACGCCGTCGTCAGCAACGTCCCGGGAGCGGGCTCCATCGCGCTCGGAGGCACGCGCGCCAGCGCCGCCGACCCCGGCGGCCACCCGTCCGGTCTCGCGGTGGACTACATGGTGATGACGAACGCGGCCCTCGGCGACGCGATCGCGGCCTACCACGTGGCCCACTGGAACGAGCTGGGCGTGGACTACGTCATCTGGCAGCAGCGGATGCTCAGCTCGCCAGGCGGTTCCTGGAAACAGATGGAGAACCGCGGCGGCGTGACGGCGAACCACTTCGACCACGTCCACGTGAACTACCGCTGACGCCTGCCGCGTCGGCGGGGGCCGACCCGCGCCGGGCGCGTCCGGCGCCGGCACTAGTGTCGACGGCCCCGGGCGACCACTGATCCACCCCGGTCACCCTGATCCCGGAACCCCACCTGGAGGAACCAGCCGTGTCCACGACCGGTCGCGGACGAGGGAGCGGCGAGGGGGAATCGCCCCTGGCGCCACCCATCCCGTCCTTCGCCTCGCTGCGCGCGCCGCGCCGCAGCCATCCGGCCATGGACGTGCTGGCGCCACCGCCGGCCGCACCGCAGCTCCCGCTCCCGCCGGTGCCGCCGCCCGTGCGAGAGCGGCCCGTGGCGCCCGCGCCCCGGCCGGCCGAGTGGCCGGACCTGCTGCGGTTGGGGGTGCGGGTGGCCTCGGTCGCCCTGCGCCTGCCGGGCGTGCTGCTGTGCGAGCCCGCGCGGCGGCTGCGGCGACTCGTGGGGGAGTAGCGCCGCAGCCGCCAGCCGCCAGCCGCCAGCCGCAGCCGCAGCCGCAGCCGCAGCGGTCAGCCGCGGACGCGGAGGAGGACCTTGCCCGCTGCGCGGCGCTCGTCGAGCTCGGTGACGGCCGCGACGACGTCCTCCAGCGGGTGCACGGTGCCCAGGACCGGGTCCAGCGCGCCGCTCTCGAGCAGCGGGTAGAGCTCCTGCCACTGCTCCTTCGGGAAGTCGCGGGCGCTGGTGGACCAGAACGCGCCCCAACCCACGCCGACGACGGAGACGTTGTTGAGCAGCAGCCGGTTGACCTTCACCGTCGGGATCTCCCCGCCGGTGAAGCCGAGCACCAGGATGCGGCCCTCGCGACCGAGGCTGCGCAGCGAGTCGGTGAACCGGTCGCCACCGACCGGGTCGACCACGACGTCGACGCCGCGCCCACCGGTCAGCTCCTTGACCGCGTCCCGGAAGCCGTCGGAGGGCACGATCTCGTCGGCGCCGGCGGCCCGGGCCACCTCGCCCTTGGCGTCGCTGGAGACGACGGCGAACACGCGGGCGCCGTAGGCCTTCGCCAGCTGGACGGCCGCCGTCCCCAGACCGCCGGCCGCGCCGTGCACCAGCACGGTCTCGCCCTCGCGGAGCTGACCGCGGCGGCGCAGCGCGAAGTGCATCGTCAGGTAGTTCATCGGCAGGGCGGCGCCGTGGGCGAAGCTCGTGCCGTCCGGCAGCGCGAACACCATGGACGGCGCCGCGGCGACCACCTCGGCGAACCCACCCAGGGACGGGAACGCCGCCACCCGCTGCCCGGCGGTGAAGCCGCTGCCCTCGGGGGCGGAGCGCACGACGCCGGCCACCTCGCTGCCCGGGATGAACGGCAGCGGCGGCTTCATCTGGTACTCGCCGCGGCTCTGCAGGACCTCCGGGTACGTGACGCCGGCAGCGTGCACCTCGATGAGGACCTTGTCCCCGGCCTCTGGCTCGGGGACGTCGACGACCTGGATGGCCCCAGGGCCGTCGAGGGTGGAGATCTGGGCGGCGCGCACGGGTCCTCCTGAGGTCGGTGTTCGGTCCACCCGAGCTTGTCAGACGGCCGTGCCCGGCCCGAGCCCCGGCCCGGGGCTCAGGCCCTGGCCGGCGTCTCCTCGGCCTCGATCGCGGCGTTCCACTCCTGCTTGGTGGTCTGCCAGCCGTCCTCGGTGTCCCCCCGCCGCCAGTAGCCGGAGATCGACGTCCACTCGGGAGCCAGGCCGTAGAGCCCGCGCAGGTGCCGGCGCAGCTCGCGGACGGCGTAGGCCTCGCCGTGCACGAACAGGTGCCCTCGGCCGGCCGGCAGCTCGGCAGCACGGACCGCGGCCACCAGTGCCTCGCCGGGTGCGGCATCCCCGCGGTGCAGCCAGCGCAGCTCGCTCCCCGGGGGCACAGCCACGTCGGTCAGCTCCTCCACGGGGCCGGCCACCTCGACGAAGGCCAGTGCCCGCGCGCCGGCGGGCAGCCCCTCGAGGGCCGCCGCGATGGCCGGCAGGGCGGACTCGTCGCCGGCGAGCAGGTGCCAGTCGGCGTCCGGCCGTGGGCGGTAGGCGCCGCCGGGGCCGAGGAACTGGATCCGGTCGCCGGGGCGGGCGGCCGCGGCCCAGGGCCCCGCCACGCCCGCGTCGCCGTGGTGCACGAAGTCGATGGTGAGCTCACCGGAGGCGGCGTCCCAGGCGCGCACGGTGTAGGTGCGGATGACCGGCCACTGCTTCGGCGGCAGCTGCCCGCGCAGCTCGTCGATGTCGTAGGGGGCCTGGTAGGACGCGCCGGCCGGCGGGAACTGCAGCTTCACGTAGTGGTCGGTGAACTCGCCGGCCGGGAAGCCGGCCAGCCCCTCGCCGCCGAGCACGACGCGGACCAGGTGCGGCGTGATGCGCGAGGTCCGCAGCACCTCGGCGACCCGGGCCGTCCGCCTGCGGGGCGGGCGGCCGTCGGGGCCACCCCGTCGTGTTTCGGTCATGCCTGCTCCTCCGGAACGGTTCCAGGGGGCGGGACGGCCGTGCTCGGCGCGAGGTCGGGTGCCCCCTCGGCCGAACCCTAGCCCGGCACGAAGCGGCGTGGTTAGGGTGCCCTCACCTAGGGACGGTGGCCTGCAGCACCGCCTCGGTCAGCGCCTGGGTGCGGAAATGGGTGAACTGCTGGTACTCCGGGTCGGCCACCATCCGGCTGAACGCCTCGCGCGAGGGGTAGCGGACCAGCAGTACTGCGTCCCACTCCTGCCCGGGCTCTGCGACCAGCGCGGTCGACCCGTCACCGGCGTAGAGCACCTCGGCGCCGTAGCGGGCGAGGAAGGTCGTCCGCAGCGCCGAGGAGTACTTCTCGTAGGTCTCCCTGCCCCCGTCCGCGTAGCGCAGCAGGTTGAGCATCACGACGGGTCCGCCCGGGTCGTCCTGCAGGTAGCGCTTGAGGTCCGAGCCACGGGGATCGACAGCCATGCCGCACGGTAACCGGTCTCCGGCACCGGAGATCGGGTCAGGTCTGCTGCAGCTGCTGCCGGAGCGTCTGGACGACGTAGACGACGGCGAGCACGAAGAACGCGCCGCCGACGACCGCCCGCACCTGGTCGTCGCTCAACCCGGAGCGCCGCGCGACCGGGCTCGCCACGGCGTCGGCGACCTTCGCGCGCCAGCCCTGCAGGCCGGCCTTTCCCATCGAGATGGCATCCATGGTCACGCCCTACCCCGGCGGCGCCGTCATCAGCCCTCGGTCGGGCGATCGGCCGATGTCCGCAGCGCCGGCGCACCCGTCGGCGACACTGCCGGGGTGAACCGGATCGTCCTCGTGCGCCGCGGCGAGCACGTCGAGGTCGAGCAGCCCGCGGGCGCCCTCCGGCTGCCGGCCGGCGAGCTGCCGGCCTTCGTGGCCGACCGGGAGACGGCCGGACCGGTGCGCTGGGTCTGGGACGACACCACCCGCTGGTACCCGGCCCTGCTGGCGCACGGCGTCCGCGTCGCCCGGTGCACCGACCTGCGGTTGTGCCACGCGGTGCTGCGGCGGTCCCCGTTCGTCGACCAGGGGCTGCTCGCGGCCGGCTCGACCGCGGGCTGGGACGCGCTGCAGCCGGTCACCGCCGTCGACTCCGCGCTCTTCCCCCTCGCGGACCCCGCCGACCTGCTCGACCCGGTCGCCGAGCACGACAGGCAGCAGGCGGCGCTGGCCGCCTCGGCGGAGCGGGGCCGGCTGGGCCTCCTGCTCGCGGCCGAGTCCTCGGGCGCGCTCGTCGCGGCCGAGATGACGCACGCGGGTCTGCCGTGGCGGGCCGACGTCCACGACCGCTTGCTCACCGAGCTGCTCGGCCCGCGGCCGGCCGGTGCACAGCGGCCGGTGGTGCTGGAGCGGCTGGTCGCCGAGGTGCGGACCGCGCTGGGCGCGCCGGGACTCAACCCCGATTCGCCGGGTGATCTGCTGCGCGCCCTCACCGCGGCCGGACTGCCGGTGACCGACACCCGTTCGTGGACGCTCGAGCAGCTGGAGCACCCGGCGATGCCGGCGCTGCGGGAGTACCGCAAGCTCGCCCGGCTGATGACGGCCAACGGCTGGGCGTGGTTGGACACGTGGGTGCGCGAGGGCCGGTTCCGCTCCTACTTCGTGCCCGGCGGAGTGGTCACCGGCCGGTGGGCGTCCAACGGTGGGGGAGCGCTGTCGATGCCCGCGCAGGTGCGGCCGGCCGCGATCGCCGACGAGGGGTGGCGCTTCGTCGTCGCCGACGTCGCCCAGCTCGAGCCGCGGGTGCTGGCCGGCATGAGCCGCGACGCGGCGATGGCCGACGCCGCCCGGGGCACCGATCTGTACCAGGGCATCGTCGGAGCCGGAGTGGTCGCGACGCGCGCCGAGGCCAAGGTCGGGATGCTGGGCGCGCTCTACGGCGCCACCCGCGGCGAGAGCGGGCGCATGATGCCGCGGCTGACCCAGCGGTACCCGCGAGCCATCGGCCTCGTCGAGGATGCCGCACGGGCGGGGGAGCGCGGCGAGGTGGTGCGCACGCTGCTCGGCCGCGGCTCGCCCCTCCCGACCGCCGGCTGGGCCGAGCGCTCCGCCGACCTGGGGGAGGCGCCCGACGAGAGCGGGCCGCGGGAGGACCGTGACCGGCAGCGCCGCGCCTGGGGCCGGTTCACCCGCAACTTCGTCGTCCAGGGCACCGCGGCGGAGTGGGCGCTGTGCTGGCTGGCCGACCTGCGCAACCGGCTCTGGACGCTGGGGGAGGGCGCGCTGCACGAGCGGCCGCACCTGGTCTTCTTCCTGCACGACGAGGTCGTCGTGCACACCCCCGCGCACCTGGCCGACGACGTCGGCGAGGCGGTGCGGCAGGCCGCGGCCCGGGCGGGCCGGCTGCTGTTCGGCGAGTTCCCGATCGACTTCCCGCTGGACGTCGACGTCGTCCGGTCCTGGGCCGACGCCGCCTGAGCCAGGGCGGTGCGCGGTCACCGCCCATGCCGTGGTGGAGTGTCGGTGCCCGGCCCCGCCGGACACGACGGCGGGCCGAGAGGACTGGGGATGACCGACCTGCAGGCGGTGGACCTGCTACCCGAGGGGGTCGGCCTCGCCACGCTGCTGCTCGTGCTGCTGGCCGGGCTGACCGCGGGGTTCATCGACGCCGTCGTCGGCGGCGGCGGTCTCGTGCAGCTGCCGGCCCTGCTGCTGGTCCCGGGCATCAGCCCCGTGGAGGCGCTGGCGACCAACAAGCTGGGCTCGATCTTCGGCACGACGACCAGCGCGGTCACCTACTACCGCCGCGTGCACCCCGACCTGCGCACCGCCCTGCCGATGGCGGGGATCGCGTTGGTCGGCAGCTTCTGCGGCGCGTCGATCGCCGCCCTGCTGCCGGCCAGCGTCTTCAAGCCGGTCATCGTCGTCGCCCTGGTCGGCATCGGGGCGTTCACGCTGCTCCGGCCGGCGCTGGGCAACGTCACCGCGCTGCGGCACACCGGCCGCCGGCACCACGGGACGGCGGCCGTCATCGGGGTGTCCATCGGCTTCTACGACGGCATCCTGGGCCCCGGCACCGGGTCGTTCCTGGTCTTCGCCATGGTCTCGCTGCTGGGCTACGCGTTCCTCCAGGCCAGCGCGAAGGCGAAGATCGTCAACTGCGCCACCAACCTGGGCGCGCTGCTCTTCTTCGTGCCGCACGGTGCCGTGTACTGGGGCCTCGGGCTGGCGCTGGGCGCGGCGAACATGGCCGGCGGCTACCTCGGGGCACGCACCGCGGCCGCCCGGGGCAGCGGCTTCATCCGCGTCGCGTTCCTCGTCGTCGTCAGCGTGCTGATCGTGCGCCTGGGCTGGGACGTCTGGACGGAGAACATCCGGCCGCGGCTGGAGTGACCGGCCCCGGGACGTGCCGGGCTACCGCGAGCCGCCCACGACGACGTTCCACTCCCGGATCGTCCAGGCGGTGACGAGGCCCTGGACCACGTACGGGTCCTGCTCGGCGAACCGCTCCACCACCTCGCGCGGCGCCGTCCAGACCAGCAGGGCCCGGTCGAAGGGGTCGGGCAGGGCGCCGGCGAGCAGCAACTCGCCCCGCTCGTGCGCCGCACGGGCCAGGTCGAGGTGCTCCTCGCGCAGGGCGCCGCGGCGCTCGAGGTAGTCCGGGGCGAGGGCGTACTCCAGGAGCAGGTGCATCGCGCCATCGTCCCGCACCGCCGGGCGCCGCCCGGCGGGTCAGCCCCGGCGGGAGCGCCCGCGCGGTCCGCCCTGGCGGCCACCGAGCGCGCGACCGGCGGCCCGTCCGGCCGCGCGCTGACCACCGGGGCGGCGGTCGCGCTGCCCGGCGGGGCGGCCGGCGGGAGCGCTGCAGGGACGGCAGGTGGTGAACCAGGGTGCGATCGCCGAGCCGCAGCCGGTGCACGTGCCCGACCGGCCCAGGGCGATCGCGTCGGGGAGCAGCTCGGTGATCATCTCCGCGCACTCCTCCTCGACCCAGGCGGCGTCGTCGCTGTCCAGCCCGCCCACACCGGGGAACTGGCGCAGCAGGGTCTGGGCGTCGCGGGCCGCGGCGGCCGCCTGCTCGTACTCCTCGACCGTGCCGCCGCGGGGCACGTCGGGGAGCACGGTCTCCGGCTGCACGGGCAGGCCAACGGCGTGCTCCAGGGCCGCACGGGCCAGCACCAGCCAGCGGGTGCGCCGCGGCGGGTTGTAGTCGATGGCCAGGTTGACCAGCCGCCAGACCGTCTCCAGGTCGCCGGCCGCCCCGAGCGGTCCGCGCAGCAGCGGGAGTAGGGCGTGCACCCGCAGCACGAGGCTGGTGACGTCGTCGGCGGTCATGGCCTGGTCGCGGGTGGCGGCGCGCGCCCACGCCATCCAGCGCACCAGCGCCTCCGGCAGGTCGACGGCCTCCATCGCGCCGAGGTCCTCGAGCTCCGGCCGCAGCCGCGGCGCGCGCTTGGGCAGGTCGCTCATCTCGTCGCCGCGGGCCACCGCGGCGCCGTTCGCGACGAGCGCGCCGACGGGCTTGAGCCCGCTGACGCCGATCAGGATGCCGACGGAGCCGTGACCGGTCAGCCCGTAGCGGCCGGCCCGCCCGGCGATCTGGGCGGCCTCCCAGGTGCGCAGCGGGCGCACCTCCTGGCCGTCGAA
The DNA here is from genome assembly GCF_031845325.1 of Blastococcus goldschmidtiae. Classification (NCBI taxonomy): domain Bacteria; kingdom Bacillati; phylum Actinomycetota; class Actinomycetes; order Geodermatophilales; family Geodermatophilaceae; genus Blastococcus; species Blastococcus goldschmidtiae. Next base: position 212,301 of record NZ_JAVREI010000002.1, read on the forward strand.
CTTGGACGTCTCGGCGAACAGCACGGTGGTGGCGGGGACGTTGATGCCGTGGCCGATGACGTCGGTGGTGACCAGCACGTCGAGCTCGCCGTCGGTGAACCGCTGGATCACCTCACGACGGGTGGCCGGGGGCAGGGCGCCGTAGAGGACGCCGACCTTGCCCGGCCGGTGCTGGTCCAGCTCGGCCGCCGCCGCGTACACGGCCTTGCGGGAGAAGGCGACGACGAGGGTCTGCGGGCGGACGGCGTCGGCCCGGACCGGAGCGCGCAGCACGTCGAGCCGCGACAGCCGCTTGTGGTTGACGACCTCGACGTGCTCGGCGTCGGAGACCAGCGGCTTGAGCACCAGATAGGCCTCCGCGGCCGCGATCAGGTGCATCGTCCGGTACTCGCCGGTGAGCAGCAGCCGCGCCCAGTGGTGGCCGCGGTCGGGGTCGGTCACCCAGTGGGCCTCGTCGAGGACCAGCATCTCGCCGCGGGGCGGTGCCTTCTCGACGGTGCAGCAGACGATGGGCGCGAAGGGGTCGATCTCCTCCTCGCCGGTCGAGAGGCCGACCGTGCCCTCGGGCAGGACGGCGGAGAGCTTCTCGTAGGCCTCGTGCGCCAGCTGGCGCAGCGGTGCGGCGTAGACCCCGGAGCCGGCCGCGGCCAGCGCCTGCAGCGACTCGTAGGTCTTGCCGGAGTTGGTGGGGCCGAGGTGGAAGACGACGTCCTCGGGCCGGGTGGTGCGGACCGGCAGCGCGGGCTCGGCGCCCTCGACCCAGCTCTGCTGCGCCAGCTTCTCGGCGCGGGCGGCCACGCGGTCGGCGTCGCGGGCCGCGGTCTGGCGGCCTTCGGAGCGCTCGCGGCGGCGGGCCGTCTGCGGCAGGGGAGTGGAGCGGATCTCGGTCAAGCAGTGTCCTTCGGAAGGCTTCGTCTGGAGGCGGGGTCGACGCCGTCGCAGGCGGACCGTCGCAGGGAGCAACAGCGGAACAGGCGCGTTCATGCCCGGGGCCGGGCGTCCCCGGCCCTCGCGGACGGCGTCCATTGTCCACTGCGGGGTGCCGCGAGCTGCGCAGCACCCGTTCCTCGGCGGGGTCGCGCCGCGCTCAGCGGGGCTCCACGACCTCGGACTCACCGGGGACCCCGCGTGCCACCTCGACCGGTTGCCCGCCGGAGCGGGGCCGGACGCGGTAGGAGCGGAACTCCACCGGCAGCCCGGACGCGCGCGAGGCGTCGGCATCGTCCATGACCTGCAGGTGCACGTGCGGCTGGGTGGAGTTGCCCGAGTTGCCGCACGCCCCCAGCTGCTCACCCTCGGCCACGCGGCGGCCCGGTGCCACGGTCACCGACCCGCGCCGGAGGTGGGCGAGCAGCACGAACCCGCCGCCGTCGGCGAGCTCGAGGACGACGTGGTTGCCCGCGATGGCGGCCGGCCCGCCGCGGATCCGGCCGGCCTGCGTGAGCGCGTAGGGCACCAGGGCGAGCTGCGACCGGCGGGCCTCGTGGTCGGCCTCGCCGTCCAGCACCGACACCACGGTGCCCGCGGCCGGCGCCAGGACCGGCTGCCCGAAGGCGACGAACAGCTCGGGCGGCTCGGTGCCCAGCAGCGTCCGCCAGCTCCGCGTGGCGGCGGTCCGCCGGCCCTCGACGGCGACGAAGTCGATCGCGTACGTGGTGGCGAACAGCTCAGTGCCGTCCCTCCGGCGTGCCGGGCTGTTGCGCACCAGCCAGGTCCCGCGGAACGGCAGGGCGAGCGACACGGCCCCGGGGAAGGACATGCCGGCCTCCTGCCGTGTCCGCGGGTCCTCAGGGCTGGACCAGGATCCGGATGGGGTTGCCGTCGCGCTCGTGCAGCCGGCGGATGCCCTCGCCGACGTCCTCCAGGGAGACCACGCCGCTGATCGAGCGGGAGAGGTCGAGCCGGCCGCTGGCCACCAGCTCCGCGAGGATCGCGATGTCGGTGCCCTGGTAGCCGAGGTGGCCCAGTGCCTGCTTCCGCGAGAGGCCGAAGCCGAGCGTGTTCCCGACGCTCACCTCCTCGCCGCTGAGCCCGACGACCACGACCCGGCCACCGTTGGCCAGCATCGCCAGCCCCTGCTCGAAGGTCGCCTTCACGCCCACGGCGTCGAAGGCGACGTCGAGCATGCGGCCCTTCGTCGCCTCGGCGATCTTCGCGGCGAGGTCCGGGTCCCGGGAGTCGAAGGCGAAGTCGGCCCCGATCTCCAGGGCACGCTCGCGGACGGGCTCCTCGAGGTCGAGGGCGATGATCGGGTTGGCGCCCACCAGCCGGGCCAGCTGCACGATGTGCGTGCCCACCCCGCCCACGCCCCAGACGCCGACCGCCTCGCCGATGCGCACCTGCCCGGTGTGCACGACCGCACCGAAGGGGGTGGACACCGCGTCGGCCAGGATCGCGGCCTGGTCCATGGGCACGCCGTCGGGCACCTGGGTGAGGCCGAAGGCGCCGGCGACGGTGTACTCGGCCCAGGCGCCGTCGTAGGCGAAGGCCATCAGCTGGATGTTCAGGCACTGGCCGATCGGTCCGCGCAGGCAGTTCGCGCACGTGCCGCACGGGCGCCCGGCGGCGGGGATGACGCGGTCACCGACCGACCAGCCGGTCACGCCTTCGCCGAGGGCGGCGATCGTGCCGGAGGCCTCGTGCCCCTGAGTGATGACGTCGGGGGTGCCCAGGCCGCCGAACACGCCGTCGATCAGGCTGAGGTCGGAGTGGCAGATGCCGCAGTAGGCGACCTTGATCAGGACCTGGCCCGGACCGGGCTCGGGGATCGGGACATCCTCGACCGCCCACTGGCCCGTGGCCTTGTAGAACCGCTGCGCGCGCATCGTTCCGGTCATGGAGCACTGCCTCCTGTCGGCGGGGACCGCCGGATCGTCCGGGTACGTCCACCGAGCCGGTGACGTCGGTCGCACTCCGGCGACCGTATCGTCGCGGCGGCGATCCGACACCGACCAGGGAGAACCAGTGCAGCGCGAGCCCGGGGCCGACCCAGCAGAGTCCGAGCCGTCGGTCCTCGACGTCCTCGACCTCGAGGAGATCGACCGCGATCTCTACCGGAGCACGCTGGTCTTCGCCGACCCGTTCCCGCTCTACGGCGGTCAGGTCGCCGCCCAGGCGCTGCTGGCCGCCGGGCTGACCGTCGGGGAGGGGCGCCTGCCGCACTCGCTGCACGGCTACTTCCTGCGCAGCGGCGACGCCGCCCGGCCGACGATCTTCCGGGTCGAGCGGGACCGCGACGGCGGCTCGTTCTCCGCCCGGCGGGTGGTCGCGGTGCAGGGGGGCGAGGTCATCTTCAGCATGGCGGCCTCCTTCCACGCAGGGGGCGTGGGGCCGGACATCCCGGTCCAGGAGATGGCCGACGTCGACGGGCCCGACGGGCTGAAGAGCTACGGCATGCCGCGGCTGTTCACCATGGAGAGCCGCCGGCCCGGCCAGGCGGACCCGGGCTGGCGGCTGCCGACCCGCTTCTGGGCGCGGACGACGGTGCCGCTGCCCGAGGACCACCTCGTGCACGCCTGCGTGCTCACGTACCTGTCCGACATCGGCACCGGCCTGGCCAACATGCCGCAGGACGAAGCGAGCCCAGGGCCCACCCTCGATCACGCGGTGTGGTTCCACCGGCACGCGCCGCTGGACGAGTGGGTGCTCATGGACATGGCGCCGGGCACGGTCTCGGGTGGACGCGGCTGGTACACCGGTGCGATCTTCACCGCCGGCGGCACGCTCGCCGCCAGTTTCACGCAGGAGACGCTCTTCCGGGCGGGCAAGAACCCCTTCCGTCCGGGCAGCTGACCACCGCGCCTCCAGGAGGCCTCGTGCCCGACATCTCGATCCCCGGCGCCGAGAGCGCACCGGAGCTGCGGGCGTACCTCGCCGTACCGCCGACGGGGGAAGGCCCCTGGCCGGCGGTCGTCGTCGTGCACGAGGCGCTCGGGCTCAACGACGACACCCGGCAGCAGGCCGACCGGCTGGCCGCCGCCGGCTACCTCGCGGTGGCGCCCGACCTCTTCACCGCCGGTGGGGCGCTCCGGTGCCTGCGCTCGACCTTCCGCGCCATGCTGCAGGGGCAGGGGGCGGCCTTCGGTGACCTGGAGGCGGCCCGCCGGTGGCTGATCGAGCGGCCCGACAGCACCGGGCGGGTCGGCGTCCTCGGCTTCTGCATGGGCGGCGGCTTCGCGCTGCTGGCCGCCACCCGGGGCTTCGACGCTGCCGCTCCCAACTACGGCGCCCTGCCGAAGAACGCCGAACAGGTCCTCCAAGGGGCCTGCCCGGTGGTGGCCAGCTACGGCAAGCGGGACCGGATGTTCCGGGGCGCCGCGGACCAGCTGGAGGGCGTGCTCACCCGGCTCGGGGTGGACCACGACGTGAAGGAGTACCCGGACGCCGGTCACTCCTTCATGAACCGGCACGACCTGGGCCCCTTCGGCGTGCTGGAGAAGGTGACCGGCTTCGACTACCACCACCCCTCCGCCGAGGACGCGTGGGCGCGGATCCTGCGGTTCTTCGGCGAGCACCTGCGGGCCGGGCAGCCGGCGTCACCGGCCTAGCCGGCCTAGCCGGTCGCGTCGTCGCGGAGGGGCGGCATGCTGTCGGCGACGACGGCGCCGCGCTCACCGGGCGGGCGGTCGGGCCCCACGGTGGAGTCCTGGGCGGTCTGGCGCTCGCTCTCGGCGTTCACCGTGGCGCCGACGATGACGAGGAAGACGCTCAGCCACAGCCAGAACATGCTGATGGCGACCCCGCCGAGCGAGCCGTAGGTGGTCTCGTAGGAGCCCAGGCCCTGCACGTAGGCGAACAGGGCGACCGACGTGGCCAGCCACAACCCGGTGGCGACCGCGGCACCGACGCTGATCCAGCGCCAGCGCGCCTGGGTGCGGTCGGGAGCGACGCGGTAGAGGACGGCCAGGAGCAGCGCCAGCAGCAGCGCCAGGGTCAGCCACATCAGCGCGGGCGCGAGCGGGCGCACCGGATCGGGCAGGCGGCCCAGCTGCCGGGACAGGGCACCGCCGCCGGCGATGAGCGCGCCGAGGACCAGCGCGCCGCCGAGCACGAACGTGACGGCCAGCCCGGTCCGGCGGAGGAAGCCCCGTGTCTCGGTCTCGGAGTAGGCCAGCGTCAGCGCGTCGATCAGGTAGGTGGCGGCGGTGGTGGCGGTGACGAGCGCGGCCAGCAGCCCGGTGACCCCGCGCCAGGTGAGCACCTGCGCCGACGCCGTCGTGATGGTGGTCAGCTGCTCGGCGACGAGCGGTTCGAGCTCGGGCGGCAGCACCTCGGCGACCGACGACAGCTGGTCGAGCGCCTGCTCGGGGGAGTTGAGCGCCCCGTAGACCGACAGCGCCGTCACCATCAGCGGGGCGATGGACAGGATCGCGAAGAAGGAGACGGCCGCGGCCAGCGCCATGAGGCGGTCGTCGAGGACGTGCCTCGCGGCCCGGTGCAGCACCTGGAGCCAGCCCCGCGGCGGGATCCGGTGCGGGGCACGCGCGTCGTGCCCGTGACCGCGTGCGACACCTCTCGGGCCGGCCCGTGCCGGCAACGCTCCCGCCATGCCTCCTTACTGCCCGCCCGGCTGCGCTGCCACGCCGAGCGGGCGGCCCGGCTCGCGGTCGGCCGGCATCTGCGGTCCCTGCTTGACTGGACCCGTTCCCGCGCCGGGCCCGCCGCGGGAGAGCCTCCGGAGGGACGGTCCATGCACCTCGGCGTCGACAGCTTCGTCTCGGCGGTGACCGATCCGGCCTCGGGCCGCCTCATCGGGGCCGAGGAGCGGATGGAGCACCTGCTCGAGGAGATCGAGCTGGCGGACCGGGTGGGGCTCTACTCGTTCGGCATCGGCGAGCACCACCGCAGCGAGTACTACGACTCGGCTCCGCCGGTGATCCTGGCCGCGGCCGCCGCGCGCACCTCCCGCATCCGCCTGGGCAGCGCGGTGGCCGTGCTGAGCGCCGCCGACCCGGTGCGCGTCTTCCAGCAGTTCGCCACGCTGGACCTGATCTCCAAGGGGCGCATCGACCTCGTCGTCGGCCGCGGGTCCTTCACCGAGGCGTTCCCGCTGTTCGGGCTGAGCCTGGCCGACTACGACGAGCTGTTCGCCGAGAAGCTTGACCTGCTGCTGCGGATCCGCGAGTCCGAGCACGTCACCTGGTCGGGCCGGCACCGCCCGCCGCTGACGGGCCAGGGCGTCTACCCCCGGCCGCTGCAGGACCCGCTGCCGATCTGGGTGGGTGTCGGTGGCACCCCGGAGTCCTTCGTGCGCGCGGGCCTGCTCGGCCTGCCGCTGATGGTGGCGATCATCGGCGGGCAGCCCCGCCAGTTCGCGCCGCTGGTCGACCTCTACCGCCGTGCCGGCGCGCAGGCCGGGCACTCGCCGGAGACGCTGCAGGTGGGGTTGCACGTCTTCGGCTTCGTCGCGGAGAGCACGCAGGCGGCGGCCGACACCATCTACCCCGGCTGGCACGAGATGTTCGAGAAGGTGTCGCGCGAGCGCGGGTTCTCCCCGCCGAGCCGCGCGCAGTTCGATGCGACGAGTGGACCGGACGGAGCGTTCTTCATGGGTGATCCCGACACGGTGGCGGAGAAGCTGGTCCGGATCTCGGGGCAGCTGGGCGGCGTGGACCGCATCTCGCTGCAGATGACCAATCCGCGGCTGGCGCACGACGACCTGCTGCGCGGCATCGAGCTGCTGGGCACCGAGGCCGCCCCGCGCGTGGCGGCGTCGGCATGACCGCGGCGCGGGAGTGGACGCTCGACGGGCACGCGGGGCGGCTGGCCGGCCGGACCTGGACGGGTGGGTCGCCCAGCCACGTGGTCCTGCTGGCGCACGGGTACGGCGAGCACACCGGGCGGTACGAGCACGTGGCCGCGGCCCTGGTCGACGCCGGCGCCGTCGTGACCGCCGTCGACCACGTCGGACACGGGAAGAGCGAGGGCGACCGGGTGGTCGTCGCCGACTTCGAGCGGGTCGTCGACGACCTGCACGCCGTCGACGAGCAGGCCCGGGCGCAGCACCCCGGCCTGCCGGTGGTGCTGATCGGGCACTCGATGGGCGGGCTGATCGCGGCGCGCTACGCGCAGCGCCACGGGGGCTCGCTGGCCGCGGTGGTGCTCTCCGGACCGCTGGTCGGCGAGTGGGGCGGGGCCGCGTTGCTGGACCTGCCGGAGATGCCCGACACCCCGCTGGACAGCACGACGCTGTCCCGGGACCCCGAGGTGGGCCGGGCCTACGAGGCCGACCCGCTGGTCTGGCACGGGCCGTTCCAGCGCCCGACCATCGAGGCGATCGCCCGGGCGCTGTTGAGGGTGCAGGACGGCCCGTCGCTGGGTGCGCTGCCGCTGATGTGGGCCCACGGCGAGGGCGACCGCCTCGTGCCGATGGCCGGCAGCCGCAGCGGCGTGGAGCACCTGCGGGGGGAGCACTACGTCGAGAAGATCTACCCCGGCGCACAGCACGAGATCTTCAACGAGACCAACCGCGACGAGGTCCTCGCCGACGTCGTCGCCTTCATCCGGAACGCGCTGCGCCGGTAACTCCGGGCCTGGCCTAGCGTGCCGGCATGGGGATGCCGGAGTCGCTCAGCACCGAGCGGCTCGTCCTGCGGCTCCTGTGCCCCGATGACCTCGATGCGGTGCACGCGCTCTTCTCGCGCCCGGGCCGCACGGTCGGCGGCGGGCCGGTGCACGACCCCGCGGACACCCTGACCTGGCTCGAGCGGAGGGTGGAGCGGCATCGCGCGCAGGGGCTGGCCTGGTACGGCATCCGGGCACCGGAGGGCGGCGCCCTCCTCGGCAGCTGCGGTGTCTTCACCGGCAACCGGTGCGGTGACGAACCGGAGATCGGCTACGAGCTGGACGAACGCCACCGCGGGCGAGGCATCGCCCGCGAGGCGGCCCGGCGGGTCACCGACGCGGCGCACGAGGCCGGGCACCGGCGCGTGTGGGCGACGATCCGCCCGTCGAACGGAGCATCGAGCCGGCTCGCGCAGTCCATCGGGTACCGCTGGGCGCGGCAGGACACCGACGACACGGGTCCCCTCGACTTCTACGTCAGCGCCGGTCCCGACCGTGCGCTGACGGGTCAGGACGCCGCAGCCGGACACATCCAGCAAGGTGGTGCCCATGGCTGAACCCAGCGTGCTCGCCGTCTTCGCGCATCCGGACGACGAGTCCCTCTCCGCCGGCGGACTGCTGGCCCGGGCCTCCGCTGCCGGCGCGCGGACCGCGGTGGTCACGGCCACCTGGGCCGAGGACTCGGTGCGCGCGCCGGAACTGGCCGAGGCGCTCCGGATCCTCGGCGCTGGGGACCCGCGCCTGCTCGGCTACGCCGACGCGCTAGTCCCCGAGTCCGCGCCGGGGAGCCCCCGCCTCCTCGACGCGCCCCTGGACGACGTCGTCCGGCGGCTGGTGGCGCACATCCGGGAGTTCCGGCCCGACATCGTGGTGACCCACGACGCCTACGGCGGGATGACCGGCCACGCGGACCACCTGCTCACGTACCGGGCCACCGTGCTCGCCGCCCAGGCGGCCGGGCTCGAGCAGCTGTACCCGGACGCCGGCGCGCCGTGGGAGCCGAGCGCCCTGTACCTGGCCACCCACCCGGACTCCGTCGTGCCGGCGCTGCGCGAGCTCATCGGCGCCCGACGGGCCGTCTACAGCGTTCCGGACGAGCAGATCACCGAACGCCTCGACGTCACCCCCTGGCTGGAGGCGAAGATCGCGGCGATCCTGGCGCACCGGAGCGAGGTGGCCAGAGGCGCCGTGCCCGGGCTGGTCGCCGCGCTGCCTCCGGAGACCCGCGGCTCGATGCTCGCCACGGAGTGGTTCATCCGGTGCACTCCGGGCCCGGCGGCGACGGCCGAGATCGTGCGGTAGCGCGCGAGGTCAGGACGCGAGCAGGGCGCGGACCACGTCGATGGTGTCCGCCTCGGCGGGGGTCTTGTCCGGCCGGTAGCGCAGCACGCGGGCGAACCGCAGGGCGACACCACCGGGGTAGCGCGTGCTGCGCTGCGCGCCGTCCACGGCGATCTCGACGACGAGCTCGGGTCGCAGCAGGACGCCCCAGTCCGGGCGCTCCCGGGCCAGCTCCGGGAAGGTCGCCGTCTGCCACGCCAGCAGTTCGTCGGTCATCCCCTTGAACGTCTTGCCCACCATGACCGGCTCGCCGCCGTCGGCGTCGCGGGCGCCGAGGTGGATGTTCGACAGCGACCCGGTGCGGCGGCCGTAGCCCCACTCGGCGCCGAGGACGACCAGGTCGAGGGTGTGCACCGGCTTGACCTTCTGCCACGCCCTGCCGCGCCGGCCCGCCGCGTAGGGGGCGTCCAGCGCCTTGACCACGACGCCCTCGTGCCCACCGGCCAGCGCGTCGTCCAGCACCCGCGCGGCCTGCCCGGGGTCGGGCCGGCGGACGCCGGGCATCCGCAGCGGGGCGTGCGCGTCGCCGGCGAGCAGCTCCGCCAGGGCGTCGAGGCGCACCCGCAGCGGCTCGTCGAGCAGGTCGCGCCCGTCGAGGTGCAGGAGGTCGAAGAAGAAGGGGCTGAGCAGGACGCCCTCGTCCGCCGCGTCGCTGCCGAACCGGCTCATCCTGTCCTGGAAGGCGCGCGGCCGGCCGTCGTCGTCCAGCGCTAGCGTCTCGCCGTCCAGGACGGCGCTGCGGCAGGGGAGCGACCGCACCAGCGTGACCAGCTCGGGGACGCCGTCGGTGATCTCGCGCAGGGTCCGGGTCCAGACGCGCACGTCGTCGCCGTCCCGGTGCACCTGGATGCGGGCACCGTCGAGCTTGAACTCGACCGTGACGTCGCTGCCGAGGTCGGCCAGCGCTCCGTCCAGCGACGAGCCGGGGCCGGCCAGCATGGGCCGCACCGGCCGCCCCACCTGCAGCCTCGCCGCGTCCAGCGCCGCGGTGCCACCGGACAGCGCCGTGGCGGCGGTCTCGGGCAGCCGGCCCGAGAGCATGAAGGCCCGGCGCACCGAGCCCGATGGGACGTCGGCTGCCGCGGCGACGGCGTCGAGCACCACGCCTTCCAGCGCCCCCTGGCGGAGCTCGCCGGTGAGAAGGGCGACGAGGAAGCGGTGCTCCTCCTCGGTCGCGGCCGAGAACAGCCCGGTCAGGACGGCGTCGCGGCGCGCTGTCGACCCCGGACCCGACGTCGTCGCCAGCTCGGTGAGCGCCACGACCACCGCGTCGACGGTCAGCGAGGGCTCCGCCGCGGGCGCGCCCGTCCGCGGCGCGAGCGTGCGCCAGCCCACGCCCAGCCGGCCCTGGCCGGTGTCGCCCGACAGCCAGGCGGTGACCGGCTGGACCTCCTCGGCGCCGGCCCGGCGCAGCAGGTCCGCGATGGCGGCGGCCTTGGCGGTGCGCGACCGGGTGGCGGCGACCTGGGCGGACGCGGCGACGACCTCGGCGAGGAGCACGGGTCCATCGTGGCAGCCGCTACCGACGGCCGGCGTGCGCGGACGGCGTCCGGCCCGGTAAGCATGCGTGCATGACCGACAGCGCACGCGACCTCGACCTCGTCGTCTTCGGGGCGACCGGCTTCGTGGGGAAGCTGCTCGCCGCCTACCTCGCCGAGCACGCCCCCGCGGGCGTGCGCATCGCCCTCGCCGGGCGGTCGCGTGCGCGCCTGGAGGACGCCCGGGCGGCCCTGCCGGCGGCGGCTGCGGGGTGGCCGCTGATCGAGGCCGACGCGTCCGACCCGGCCTCGATGGCAGAGCTGGCCCGCGGCACCCGCGTCGTCGTCACCACCGTCGGCCCCTACGCCCGCTACGGCATGCCGCTGGTCGAGGCGTGCGCCGCGGCCGGCACCCACTACGCCGACCTCACCGGTGAGGTGCTGTTCGTGCGGAACGCGATCGACCGGGTGGACGACGTCGCGCGCGGCACCGGCGCCCGCATCGTGCACGCCTGCGGCTACGACTCGATCCCCTCGGACCTGAGCGCGTTCCTCCTCGCCGATCAGGCCCGCGCGGACGGTGCCGGAGGGCTCCGCGACGTGCAACTGGTGGCGACCCTCCGCGGCGGCTTCAGCGGCGGCACGATCGACTCGATGCGCGCGCAGATCGAGGCGCTGAAGGAGGACCCGTCGCGGCGCCGCGTCGTCAGCGACCCGTACGCCCTGAGCCCGGATCGGGCGGCCGAGCCGGAGACCCGGCAGCCGCGCGACGCCGGGATGCCCGAGCGCTCGTCGGACGGGCGGTGGACCGCCGCGTTCGTGATGGCGTCGTTCAACACCCGCATCGTCCGGCGCAGCAACGCGCTGCAGGACTGGGCCTACGGCCGGGAGTTCAGCTACGGCGAGGCCATGGGCGCGGGCAGCGGGCCGCGCGGGGCCGTGACGGCGGCGATCGTCACCGCCGGCCTGGTCGGCGCGGTGTCCGCCATGAGCTTCGGGCCCACCCGCGGGTTGCTCGACCGCGTGCTGCCCGCGCCGGGGACCGGACCCAGCGAGGAGGTGCGGGAGAAGGGGTGGTTCCGCATGGACGTCGAGGCGACGACCGAGAGCGGTCGCCGCTACACCGCCGTCGCCGCCGGCAAGGGCGACCCGGGCTACGCCGCGACCGCGGTGATGCTGGGCGAGTCCGCGCTCGCCCTGGTCCTGGACGGCGACCGGCTGCCCGACCGCGCCGGCTCGCTCACGCCCGCCACCGCGTTCGGCGACGTCCTCGTCGAGCGGCTGCGCGCCGCCGGGCACACCTACGAGGTCACGGCCGTCTGAGCAGCACTGGAGGTTCCCAGGCAGCGGACGGAATTCCGGCAGGTCCGGCCAGGAACGGCTCGCGCGCTTTTGTCGGAGCCGGTCGGTCCGGCGGCGAGGCGCATGCGGCGTCGCCCCTCCGGGGCGGCGCCGCCCGAGACGCGCATCAGCGGCGTCTTCCGCAACTTGCCGCTGCGCGCACCCACGGTGGTGAGCAGGACGACGGCGCGGCGGCCGCGCAGGCCCTGGCCGGTCCGCTGGAGGTGCTCGACCTCCTCGCGCATCCACGGCACCGTGCTGGGTTCGTCCTCCCCGAGCAGTGCCACCCCTGCAGTCTCCCAGACCTGCGGCCGGCTGCGGACGCGTCGGCACGGCATCGTGCGGCGACGACCGGCACGGCCGGGCACGGGTGAGCGTCAGGCAGGCGGCTGCTGCAGCGAGACGAGTTGCTCTACCGGTCAGGCGAGGAGTCCGGTGAGGCACGGGCACCTACCGGCGAGCTCGCGTTCCCTACGGCTCAGCCTGAGCGTGCGAGGACCTGACCGTGGGCCGTGCTGGGGAAGATCAGGATCTCGGTGCCATCGGGGCGCCAGGTGCGCCATCGCCCGTCGGGTTGTCGCTCCACCCGGAACCCGTGGTGGACCTTGGTGTGGTGCCTTTCGCACAGCAGCGCTGAGTTCTCCAGCGAGGTGTCGCCGTCATGGGCGAGCCACTCGAGCGCGTGATGGACGTCGCACCAGTGGCTGGGGGCGTCGCACCCGGTGAACACGCAGGTGCGGTCGCGGATCTCCACCGCGCGGCGGAGGTGCGGGGGCACGACGCGGTGGGTGCGGCCGAGGTCCAGCAGCTGCCCGTCGGGGCCCATCACCACGCGGCTGACGACGCTGTCACAGGCCAGCCAGCGCGCGCGGGCCGCGGAGATCAGCGCCCCGAACCCGGTGCGCCCGGCACCGGCGCCCGGGTGCGGGTCGACCAGGTCGTCCAGGTCGATGACGACCGCGACATGCGGCTTCACCGTCCGCATCGTCGGCAGATCCCCGGAGGCGAGCGCGTTGTCGGCCAGTTGGACCAGGGCGTCGCCGCCCTGCTGGGTGCGGGTGCGGGTGTCCCCGGCGGGGCGGTTGGCCTGTCGGATCGATTCGACCGCGGCGTGGAACTTCTCCCCGCCCACGGCATCGAGGGTTCCGTGGAAGGACACCGACCCGTCGGTGTGCCGGGTGATCGTCAGCGACCGCTGCTCGGTGGGGTCGGGTTCGGGGCCGTCGGGGTCGAGGCGGTCAAGGTAGTGCCCCACGGCCTGGCGCAGGTCGGCGTGCGGCGCTGTCATCGCCGCCCGGGTCAGGGCCGCGTCGATCTCGGCGACGTCGACGCACTGCGCGTCGGCGGCGGCGAGCGTGTCCGGGGCGGCGATCGGCGCGATCGCGTTCACCGCCTCCGCCGAGACCGCACCCGCGGCGGCTGCGGCGGCCAGCACCGGTAGCTGCTCCAGCGCCCGCCCGGCGCGCACCAGCCGGTTCGACTCGGCCTGGGAGAGCCGGTGGTGCCCGCGCAGCCAGGAGGCCATCGAGGCCTTGCCGTCGTGCTCCGGCGCCTGGGTCAACTCACCCTCGCGCACGGTGCGCGCCAGCTCGGCGTCCAGCCGGTTCCGCGCCACCACCAGCGACCCGGTGCGCTCGAGCATCGCCGGCCCGAACGACGACTTCAGGTCCTGCCCGGCCAGCGCCTCCAGCGCACCAGCCAGGCACGCCAGCGGAGTCGCACAGTCGGTCGAACACATGTACGAATCTTAGCGTCCGGTAGCACGCTGTACCAGTCGAATCCCCAGCTCAGACGTCTGTCTGCAGATCGCGGGGACCTCTCGGTGGGAGTGTCTCCGGCTCCGGCTCCGGCTCCGGCTCCGACAGCGGCTCCGACAGCGGCGTCGGCGATGGCGCCGACCCGACGAACGCACCGACAGCCGGCACTGGCCACTCGCCGGCACTGGCCACTCGCCGGCGCGGCCCCCGGCGGACTGCGTCCGAGGCAGGCATCCCGCCCCTGGGCAGCCCGTCACCTAAGGTCTCGCGTTGTGACCGCGCCCCCCGTCAGTGTCGCGGAAGCCTCCCGACGCGCCTCGGAGATCGCCGAGGCCGTCGCACGCCCGCTGGTTGGCCGCACCGACTCCGGCGTCTGGCCGGCCGAGCCGCTTCGCGCGCTGCAGGACGCCGGGCTGGGCGGGCTCGCCGCCCCGCGGTCACTCGGCGGGACCGGGCTCGGCCTGAGCGGCGTCGCTGCGGTCGGGGAGGCCCTCGGCAGGGTGTGTGCCTCCACCGCGCTGTGCTTCGGCATGCACTCCGTGGGCACCGCGGTGATCGCGGCCAAGCCCACCGACCGGCAGCGTGCAGAGTTCCTCGACGCCATCGTCGCGGGGGAGCACCTCACGACCCTGGCGCTGTCCGAGCCGGGGACCGGCGCAGCCTTCTGGCTGCCGCAGACCCGGATGACCCAGGCCGGCACGGGCATGCGGATCGACGGGGAGAAGTCGTTCGTCACCAACGGCTCGCATGCCGACTCCTACGTCGTCAGCACGGTGGCCGCCGACCCGGATGCGCCTGTCGGTGAGTTCTCCTGCGTGCTCGTCCCGGACGATGCCGAGGGATTGACGTGGCACGACGCCTGGGAGGGCATCGGCATGCGCGGCAACTCCTCGAGGCGGGCCCTCCTGGAGGACGTCCGCGTCGGGGCCGACCACCTCCTGGGCGCCGAGGGCGACCAGATCTGGTACGTGTTCGAGGTCGTGGCGCCCTACTTCCTCATGGCGATGGCCGGGAGCTACCTCGGAGTCGCACAGGCATCGCTGGACGAGGCGACCGCACACCTGGGCCGTCGGGCACACGCGCACACGGGGCGCCGGCTGGCCACCGAGCCGATCCTCCAGCACCGCCTCGGCGAGCTGTGGGCGCAGGTCGAGCGGACCCGCCGGCTCGTCTACTGGGCCGCTGAGGAGGGTGACGCAGGTGGGCCGAAGGCCCTTCCCGGGCTCACCGCGGCGAAGGCAGAAGTGGCCCGGTGCGCCGTGGAGGTCACGAACGAGGCGATGACGCTGGTGGGAGGCATCGGCTACCGGGACCGGTCGCCCCTGGAGCGGCATCTCCGAGATGCCCGCGCCGCCGACGTGATGAGCCCGACCACGGACATCCTGCGCACCTGGACGGGGCGGGCGGCGCTCGGATTGCCGCTGCTGGGCGAGTGACCGGGGAGGGTGTCCCGGGGCGCTGCGTCCTCGCCGGGTTCTCGGCTGCGGACGCCGCGCTGGTCGAGGGGCTGGAGGGCGCCGAGCGGATCGACCCGTCCGAGCTCGCGGAGCCGCCGGGTCCGGCCGGCGGGCCCGTGGACCTGGTGGTCATCGGGCCTCAGGTCACGGCGGCCGTGTCGATGGTGCAGCGGGCCCATCGCCGGTGGCCGGATGCGAGCGTCGCCGTCGTGGCACCGGATCCGGTCACCGTCCGGCGCCAGGTGTCCTACGCCCCCGGCGTTCCGCTGGACCTGCTCGTCGCCGGCCGCACCGACGATCTGCTCCTCCGCTTCCAGGAGCTGCGCGCGGCCAGCATCGGACGCCGCCGGCACAGCGCCGTCCTCGCGGCCGTCGTCCACGGCGTGGGCGCGGCGGACGCTCCGTCGCCGTCGCGGGTCACCGCCATGGGAGCCCTCCTCGAGCACGCGCCGCTGGCCGTGCTCGTCGCCGGCAGCGCCGGCGAGGTGCTGGGCTGGAACCGCCGTGCCGAGGACCTCTTCGGCCTGGAGGCGGCGATGCGCGGGACGTCGGTGGACGACGTCATTCCCGGCGCGCTGTCGATCGTGACCTCCGCGCCGCCGGGGAACGGCCCGCTCGCGGCCGACCGGGTCGCGGCACCGCCGCTGCACGTGCGCGTCGCCGACCGGCTGGAGGTGGAGCTCAGCGCGGTGAGCAGCCAGACCGACCTGGACCGCCCCGTCGTGCTGCTGCTCGCCATCGACGTGACCGAGCAGCGGCGGGTCGAGCGGGAACGCGACCGCCTGGCCGCGCAGGTCGACCTGCTGGGGCAGATCTCCGAGTCGCTCATGGGGTCCCTCGACCTCGCGGAGTCGCAGTCCCGGCTGGCCGGCGCCCTGGTGCCGGCGCTCGCCGACTGGGTCAGCATCCACCTGCGGGACGACCACGACCAGTCTGCCGGGGTCCTGATCCGGCACCGGGATCCCGCGCTCGATGCCGTGGTGGGCAAGGCGGAGCGGCTGAAGTCCCGGAGGGGGCTGAGCACCGAGCCCAGTCGCCGGGCGGCCGCTGGTGAGGCGGTGCTGCTCCGAGACGTGGACGCCGAGGAACTCGTCGCCCAGGTGCCCGACGCCGGCCTGCACTCGCTCGTACGACTGCTGGGCACGAGGAGCCTGATCGCCGTGCCCGTCCCGGGCCGCACGAGCCTGCTGGGCTCCCTGCTCCTGGTGAGGAGCCCGGGCAGTGCTCCGTACACAGCCGCTGACCGGGACCTCGCGGTCGAGATCGGCAGGCGTGCGGGCATCGCGCTGGACAACGCGCGGCTGTACTCGGGGCAGCGCCACCTGGCCACGGAGCTGCAGCAGAGCCTGCTCACCGACCCGCCGACCGTCGCCTTCGCCGACATCGCCGTCCGCTACGTCGCTGCGGGCCAGCAGGCCCAGGTCGGGGGCGACTGGTACGACGCCTTCCGCCAGCGCAGAGGCGACCTCGTCCTCGTCATCGGTGACGTGGTGGGGCACGACACCCGTGCCGCAGCTGCGATGGGTCAGATCCGCGGGCTGGTGCGTGGTATCTGCTTCAGCTCCGCCGACGTCCCGAGCCGGCTGCTGTCCTCGGTGGACGAGGCGATCCAGGGGCTGGAGCTCAACACCATGGCCACCGCGGTCCTGGCCCAGCTCTCGCCTCCCACGGCGGACGGCCGGGACGTCCGGATGCGGTGGTCGAACGCAGGCCACCCCCCACCGGTGCTGCTGGACGCCACCGGACGGGCCCACCTGCTCGAGCCGGGAACCGGCAAGGCGGACGTCCTGCTGGGCGTCGACGCCTCGGCCCGGCGGACGACCGAGGAGACGACGCTGCCGGCCGGCTCGACGCTGCTCTTCTACACCGACGGACTGATCGAGCGGCGAGGGGAGGACCTCGACCAAGGACTGCGGAGACTCCTGGCCACCGTCGAGCAGCACGCCTCCGCGGACCTCGCCACGCTCTGCGACGCGATCCTGGAGGTCATGGTCCCGCGCGCCGGGGAGGACGACGTCGCCATGGTGGCCGTGCGGCCACGTTCGTCGTCCGCGGAGCCGGTCGGCCCCGTCGTGGACGGCGACGATGGGGCGAGCCCGGCGACGGGGCGGGTCGCTGCCGCGGTGGACGCGGCCCGGACCTCCTGGCGGCGGTTGAGCGCGGTGCCGGACCTCGTGCCGTCAGCCGTCCTGGAGCTGACGTCGCTGCGGCAGCTCGGGGCCGTCCGCCGTGCGGTGCGGGCGTTCCTGACCGAGTCGCTCCAGGCCGGGGGCGAGGTGGTCGAGGACGTCATCGACGAGGTGGTGCAGCGGTCGATCCTGGTCATCGACGAGCTGGCCTCGAACGCGCTGCGCCACGGCGCGCTGCCCGCCAGCCTCGACCTCCGGGAAGCCGGTGATCACTGGGTCGTCGTCGCCACCGACTCGGCCGGGAGCGTGCTTCCGACTCCGGCCGTGAGCCGCCCCGCCGGGCAAGGGGGATACGGGCTCTACGTCATCGCGGATCTCACCTCGGCGCACGGTGTCGAGGTCGACGGTGACCGCAAGCACGTCTGGGCTCGGCTCGCCAAGCACCTGCTGCCGGCTGACCAGCCATCGGACGCTGCCCGGTCCTAGGTCGCTGGGGCCGGTTCCAGCAGGAGGACGGGGATGCGGCGACCGGTACGCCGCTGGTACTCGACGTAGGACGGGAACCGGGTGCAGGCCAGCGACCACCACCGTGCGCGCTCTGCACCGGTGGCCTCCCGCGCGACGAGGGAGAGCACCAGGTCCCCGTCGCGCAGCTCGACCTGTGGGTGGGCCAGGGCGTTGGCGTACCAGTGCGGGTGCGCGTCGCCGCCCCGGGTCGAGGCCACCGCGGCGTAGACGCCGGCGTGAGTGACCCGCATGAGCGGCGTCTTCCGCAGCTTGCCGCTGCGCGCACCCACGGTGGTGAGCAGCACGACGGCGCGGCCGCGCAGGCCCTGGCCGGTCCGCTCGAGGTGCTCGACCTCCTCGCGCACCCACGGCACCGTGCTGGGCTCGTACACCCCGGGCAGCGCCATCCCTGCAGTCTCCCAGACCGGCACCTGGCTGCCGACGCGTCGGCGCGGCCTCGGCCGGCGCCCATCGGCACGCTCAGCGCCCGGCGAGCAGCCGGTCGACCTCCGGGGTGCGCCGGAGCGCGACCGTGCGGTCGGACCACGGCGCCGTGTGCAGGTGGTCCCGGAGCAGTTCGAGTCCCGCCGCGGACAGAGAGGTCACCGAACCGGCGTCGATGCCGTCGATCCGGGCCGGCTCCCGTCCGTACCGGCGGTGGAAGGCGTCGACCGCTGCGCCGTCGACCTCACCGGCCAGCACGAGGAGCCGACCACCCGCGGTGTTGAGCAGACGGACGATGCCGCGGGCGCCGGGACCGGGGGACGGCGGCGGGCTCACCCGGCCAGTGTTCCGGTCGAGGGCCACCACGCGCCAGCGGGACCGGCCCCGCCGATGACCGGCCGGGCTACACCTTCGCCGGGACCCGGATCAGGTTGTCGTAGCGGTCCGTGCGGGACTGCTTGTGGGCGTACATGCGCTCGTCGGCCCGGCGGACCAGGTCCTCGACCGAGCAGGGGTCCTCCGGGTCCCACAGCTCGGTCCCGATGGAGAACCGCAGCTCGAAGGCGGCGCTGGACCCGGCGTTGTAGTCCTCGAGTGCGGCGTCCAGTCGCTGCCGGGCCATCGTCGCGTCCGCGCCGTCGCCGAACAGGACGACGAACTCGTCGCCGCCGAGCCGGCCGACCACGTCGCCCGACCGGCACGCCGCCCGCAGGACCGCCGCGGCCGACGCGATCGCGCGGTCGCCCTCCTCGTGCCCCAGGACGTCGTTGACCTGCTTCAGGCCGTCCAGGTCGATGAAGACGGCCAGCCGGGTCTCGCCGGCCCGGGCGGCCCGGGCCAGCTCCTGCTCGGCCAGCTCGAACCAGCCGCGCCGGTTGTGGATCCGGGTCAGCTCGTCGGTCGTCGCGATGACGGCCATGGCCCGCTCGCGGCGGCGGCTCATGACCACCAGCGCGGTGCCGGTGATGAGGAGCAGTGCGACGACGAGGCCCTCGGTCCGGAGCCTCGCCCGGTCCAGGTGGCCCTGGAAGCCGTCCTTGCTCTGGACGTTCATGAACAGCCACGTCGTGCCCTCGAGGCGCTGCCACGCGGTGACGTAGTCGGTACCGCCCTCGGCGGTGTCCACGATGCCGGAGCTCCCGCCCGACCGCGCGGCGGCCAGCGCACGTGGATACGGCAGCTCGGTGCCGATCAGCTGCGGGTCCCGCGCACCGACGACGAGCCCGGCGGCGTCGACGAGCCAGCTCTCGCCCTCGTTCGCGCCGTCCCGCGCGAACTGCGGCGACGTGCCGCGAGCCGACCACAGGCAGACGAAGAGGCCCGTGCTGCCGTCGGACAGCCGCGTGGGGCTGCCGAGGGCGACGGCCGGCTCGTCGCCCACCCGGACGATGCCGGACAGCGGCACCTCGTCCGCATCGGTCCCGGTGACCGCGGCGACGAGCGGATCGAAGCCCGGGTCGGCCGGTGAGGCGCCCTGGTCGGCCGTCCAGTACGAGGTGATGAGCTGACCACGCCCGTCGAGCACGACGGCGCCGAGGTCGATCAGGCCGGCCGACCCTTCGACGATCGCCCGGATGCGGGCGACGTCCCTGGCCACCGCGGCTTCGTCGTCCCGGGTGGCCACGAAGGGGGGCACGCCGGCCGCTGCCTGCACCGACAGGACCGATGTCAGTTGGGTGAAGCCGTCCTCCGCCGTCCGGGCGCTCAGGTGCCCGAGGACGCGGGCCTGCTCGAGCCGGTCCTCCCGGTGCTGGGCGACGGCGAGCTCGCCGGCGTTCTGCGTGGACACGAGCCCCAGGACGCCCATGACCGCGACGAGAGCCCCCGACACCACCAGGGGTCCCCAGCTCCGCCGCGCTCCTGCGCGCTTCACGTTCCCACCGCTCGACACCATGCCTCCTCCGGCCGTTGCCGTTGCATCGGCGGCCGGCGGCGAACCTTGAGGGGCGGGTGGAGCAGGCGGGAAGGCCTCACCCCGAGGGGTACCACCGGCGCCTGCTGCCGCAGCTGCCGGAACCGGTCGCGGGGGCCCCACCGCATCCGCTACGGTCCGACGATGCGCCTTCCCGACGGTCTCGTGGCCGTGGTGAAGCGCGACTGCCCGACCTGCGTCCTCGTCGAGCCGGTGCTCCGCGAGCTGGGTGCCGCGGTGTGGTGCCAGGACGACGCCGGGTGGTTCGACGGCGACGACACCGCGCTCGAGCTCTCCTACCGCCTCGGCATCGAGACCGTTCCGACGCTGATGCGCATCGAGGACGGCGCCGAGACGGCCCGCGTCGTGGGCTGGAGCCGTGAGCAGTGGGAGGGCCTGACCGGGCGCAGCGACCTCGGCGCGGACCTGCCCGAGCACCGGCCCGGCTGCGGGTCGCTCTCGGTCGACCCCGACCGGATCGACGCCCTGGAGGCGCGGTACGGCGGCAGCGGCCTCGGCAGCCGCCGGGTGGAGCTCGCAGATCTCGAAGACGAGCACGAGGCGATGTACGACCGGGGCTGGACCGACGGGCTGCCGGTCGTCCCGCCCACGCCCGAGCGGGTCCTGCGCATGCTGCGCGGCACCACCCGCGACCCGGGCGACGTGGTCGCCGTCGTGCCGCCCGACCTCGTCGAGTGCACGGTCGAGAAGGTGGCCGTCAACGCGGTGATGGCCGGCTGCCTCCCCGAGCACCTGCCGGTCGTGCTGGCGGCGCTGGAGGCGGCCTGCACCGAGGAGTTCGCCCTGCACGGCCTGCTGGCCACGACGTACTTCTCCGGCCCGATGATCGTGGTGAACGGCCCGGTCGCGGCCCGGATCGGCATGAACAGCGGGGTCAACGCCCTCGGGCAGGGCAACCGCGCCAACGCCACCATCGGCCGGGCCCTGCAGCTCGTCGTCCGCAACGTGGGCGGCGGCCGCCCCGGCGAGATCGACCGCGCCACCCTCGGCAACCCCGGCAAGTTCACCTCCTGCTTCGCCGAACGGGAGGGGATGAGCCCGTTCGCGCCGCTGGCGGCCGACCGCGGCGTCCCCGGCGATGCGGTCACCCTCTTCGCCGGCTCGGGCGTGCAGCCCGTCGTCGACCAGCTGAGCCGGACGCCCGAGTCCCTGGCCCGGACGTTCGCGGCCTGCCTGCGGGTCAACGGGCATCCCAAGCTGCCGATGGCCTTCGACGCGATGCTCGTCGTCTCGCCGGAGCACGGACGGGTGTTCCGGGAGGCCGGCTGGGACCGCGCCCGGCTGCTCGCCGAGCTCGAGGGCCTGCTCACGCTGTCCGCCGACGAGCTCCTCCGCGGGGCGGCCGGCATCGCGGAAGGCGTGCCCGAGGGTCTGGCCGGGGCCCAGCTGCCCAAGTTCCGGCCGGGCGGGCTGCTGGTGGTGCACGCCGGCGGCGATGCCGGTCTGTTCAGTGCGATCGTCGGCGGGTGGGTGTCCGGTGCCACCGGCAGCGCCCCCGTGACCAGAGAGGTGCGCGCATGAGAACCGTCCTGGACCCCACGGGGGAGCGCCGGCCGTCGGCGCGGGAGCTGCTGCAGCGCCCGGCGTCGCTGCGCGGTCGCAGCGTGGGCCTGCTCGACATCAGCAAGGCCCGCGGGGACGTCGTCCTCGACCGCCTCGAGGAGCTGCTCACCGCCGACGGGGCGGTGGTCCGCCGCTACCGCAAGCCGACCTTCGCCCGGACGGCGCCGGTCGACCTGCGGCACGAGATCGCCGAGCAATGCGAGGTGGTCATCGAGGCACTGGCCGATTAGGGCTCGTGCACGTCGTGCAGTGTGCACGACATCGCCGACCTCGAGCGCCGTGGCGTGGTGGGGGCCTTCCTCGCCAGCGAGGTGTTCGCCGACGCCGCCCGGCTGCAGGGCGCCGCGCTGGGGTTCCCCGCACCGTTCGTGCTGCTGCCGCACCCGGTGCAGGACCGGACCGACGAGGAGCTGCGCGCGGCAGCCGACGGCGCCTATCCCGCCGTCGTGGCCGCGGTCACCTCCGGAGGAGCGGCACCCCGTTCCTGAGCTGGGCCGACCGCTGCGACCACCCGAGCCGTCCGAGCAGTGACCGGCTCGGGCTCCGGGTGGCGCCCGCCGGGACGGCGGCGGCGAGCTGCTCGACCTCCATGCGCAGGGCCCCGCGTCGCTCCTCGAGGACGGTGACGTCCGCGAGGAGGGCAGCGGTGCGTGCCGCGGCGTCCCGGTCCAGTCGCTCGCGTGCCGCAGTGGCCTCGGCGTCGGCCCGGCGGCGTTCCTCGCGGCCGACGGCGAGCATCCGCACCACCTCGTCGCGGGCCCGGAGCCGGGCCGCGGCCGCCTCGTCGGCGGCCCTCTCGCGGACCCGCTCTGCCTCCTCGGCGGCCCGCTGCTCCAGCCGGCGCACCTCGGCGACCCGGCCCTCCAGCTCGACCCGGGTCCGCTCCCGGGTCTCCTCGGCGACGGCGAGGGTGCGACGGGCGTGCTCGACCTTCTCCGCCGCGGCCGACCGCGCCTGGGCGAGCACCCGAACCGCGGCGTCGGCGGCGTCGGCCGCCACGCGACGGGCCTCGGTGCCGGTCTCCTGCGCGAACGCGGTGGCGTCCTGCCGGACGGCGTAGGCCTCCGCACGGATGGCCTCGGCCTCGTCCGCGGCGGCGGCGAGCATGGAACCGAGGTGCCGGGAGAGCTGGAGGAACTCACCCCCACCCGCGGAGTGCCCGAGCAGTTCACGGGCCTCGTCGAGGGCGGCGCCGGTCTCGAGCTGGCGGGCGAGCAGGTGCTCGCGCTCGCGCTCGGCCGTGGCCAGCTCGGTCTCGGCCCACTGGACGTAGGACTCGACCTCGAAGCGGTCGTAGCCGGCCAGCGCACGGCGGAACATCGGTGCGGCCTCGAGCACCCGGTCCAGGCCGGCCGGCACGTCCGGACGCATGTGCTCGTTCGTGCCCGCACGGGAGAGGAGGCCGGTGTCGCCGTCCACCCCGCTGTCGGCATGCAGCTCGACGCTCATCCCACCCACTTCCCCAGGAGTACCGGTATCGGGAACGACGCTAGGTCGAGCGGAAGGTGCGCGCTCGACCACGGACAGTCGCATCACCCGGACGGGGAGGGTTCACCCGGTCGGTCCTCGCAACGTCTCGCCCGCGCGGGTGAGGGGATCCCCGCAGCGGCTGCCGACCCCCCGAGCGGCGGGCACCCTCGTGGCATGGGACCCGATCCGAACGCACCGCCGCCGCCGCCGGGCAGCCTGACGGTGCCGCCGCTGCACGGCTGGGTCGTCCTGCTGGTCCTGCTGGGGCTCGTCATCGTCGTCGCGGTGTGCTTCCTGCTGATCGGCGCGAGCACCCCGTCGGACAGCCGGTCCGCGGAGTGGCGGTCATGGCTCGATGCGCGCTCCCGCGCGGGGAGCATCGCCGACAGCGACCCGGCCGCCACCCGCTCGGCGCCGCCCGGGGACCGTTCCCCGCACGGGGCAGGCGGGCGCTCCGGGACGCCGATCCGGCGCTGAGACCGGGGCGCCCCCGGCGGTCTGCCGGGTCCGCGCGCGTCGTCCTTGGGCGCGGTGCACAGGCTCGGCATCGGCCCTCACGCACGCGCTGAGGCCTGCGTTACAGTCCGAAAACACGGGCCGATGTGGGCCCGCTCACGGTGGGTGCGGCCCGGACGTCCCGGGGTCGTGCCCGCTCTGACCGTCGGAGGCGAGCCGTGCGACCGGGGCAGTGCGCCCGGGTCGAACGCTCCGGCACCGGACCCGCGCGCACCGTGGAGGCACCCGATGACCCAGACCGCGCAGAGCGCCGGGGACGTCGAGGACCCGCCACCGCCGGTGCCCATCGGCGTCCGCGTCGCGGAGCTGGCCGCCCGGTACGGCGACGCGCCCGCGGTCGTCTGCGAGGACGTCTCGCGGAGCTGGACCGAGCTGGACCGCCGCACCAACCGGCTCGCCCGGGCACTGCTCGCGCGCGGGGTGGTCCTCGGCGACCTGCTCACCATCGGCCTGCCGAACAGCGTGGAGTTCGTCGAGGCGTGCGTCGCCTGCTGGAAGGCCGGTGCGGTCCCGCAGCCGGTGTCCGCGGCGCTGCCGCCGCTCGAGCTGCAGGGCATCGTCGAGCTCGCCCGGCCGCCGCTGGTCATCGCGCGGGCGGGCATGGCGCTGGACCGCCCGATCGTCGACGTCGACGAGCTGCTGAGCGAGGTCGCGGACGACAGCCCGCTGCCGACGGTCGTCTCGCCGGCCTACAAGGCGCCGACGTCGGGCGGCAGCACCGGCCGGCCCAAGCTCATCGTGTCCGCGCAGGCCGGCGTCGTGGAGCCCTTCGGCGTCGCGGTGTGGAAGCACCGGCCCGGCGGCACCCTGCTCATGCCCGGCCCGCTGTACCACAACGGACCCTTCACCAGCGCCATGGCCGGGCTGCTGAACGGCTCGACGCTCGTGCTCATGCCGCGGTTCGACGCCGAGGGCGTCCTCCGCCTGGTCGAGCGCCACCGGGCCACCTGGCTCTACCTCGTGCCGGCCATGATGAGCCGCATCTGGCGGCTCCCCGACGAGGTCCGCGACGGCTACGACCTCTCCTCGCTCGAGGTCGTCTGGCACCTGGCCGCCCCGTGCCCGCCCTGGCTCAAGCAGGTGTGGATCGACTGGGTCGGCGCCGAGGTGCTGATGGAGCTCTACGCCGGCACCGAGGCGCAGGCCGGCACGATCATCAGCGGCGCCGAGTGGCTGGAGCACCGTGGCTCGGTCGGCAAGGTGGCCTACGGCGAGATGACGATCCTCGGCCCGGACGGCGAGCAGCTGCCTCCGGGCACGGTCGGGGAGGTCTACCTGCGGCGCGCCCCGGGCATGGGGCCCTCCTACCGCTACATCGGCGCGGAGGCGCGCACCCGCGGTGACTGGGAGTCCCTCGGCGACGTCGGCTGGCTGGACGAGGACGGTTACCTGTACCTGGCCGACCGGCGCACCGACATGATCCTCGTCGGCGGCTCGAACGTGTACCCGGCCGAGGTCGAGGCAGCGCTGGACGAGCACCCGCAGGTCGCCTCCAGCGCCGTCATCGGGCTGCCCGACGAAGACCTGGGCCAGGTGGTGCACGCGATCGTGCAGCCGGCGCCCGGGCGCGACGCCGTCGACCTCGACGACCTCCGCCGTCACCTGGCGGAGCGGCTGGTGCGGTACAAGCAGCCGCGCACGTTCGAGCTGGTCGGCGAGCCGCTGCGGGACGAGGCCGGCAAGGTCCGGCGCTCCCAGCTGCTGGCCGACCGGCTGCCCGCCCCGCAGTAGCCCCCTCCTCCGACCTCGTCCTGCACCCGACCCGACTGGAGTTCCGTCATGACCGCGACCGACGCACGAACCGTGGGGGAGGACCTGCGCCAGCGGGTCGCCGACTTCCTCGCGGAGCACGACCACACGACCATGGAGCGGCTGGACTTCCTCCGCGCGCGGTACGACGCCGGGCTGGCCTGGGTCAACTTCCCGGCCGGGCACGGCGGGCTGGGCCTGCCCCGCGCGTTCCAGACGCAGGTGGACGCCCAGTTCGCCGCCGCCGGAGCCCCCGACAACAACCCGCGGGGCAACGGCATCGGCCTGGGCATGGCCGCCCCGACGATCCTGGCCTTCGGTACCGAGGAGCAGAAGGAGAAGTTCCTCCGCCCGCTGTGGACCGGTGAGCAGATCTGGTGCCAGCTGTTCAGCGAGCCCGGCGCCGGCTCCGACCTCGCCGCCGTCAGCACCCGCGCCGTCCGCGAGGGCGGTGACTGGGTGGTCAACGGCCAGAAGGTGTGGACGTCGGGTGCGCACAAGGCGCAGATGGCGATCCTGGTGGCGCGCACCAACCCCGAGGTGGCCAAGCACGCGGGCCTCAGCTACTTCCTGTGCAACATGGACGCTCCCGGCGTCGACGTCCGGCCGCTGCGGCAGATCACCGGCGAGGCCGAGTTCAACGAGGTCTTCCTCACCGACGTGCACGTCCCCGACAGCCAGCGGCTCGGTGACGAGGGACAGGGCTGGAAGGTCGCCACCGCCACCCTGAACAACGAGCGCGTCGCCATCGGCGGCGGTGGCGGCGGCCGGGAGAGCGGCATGGTCGGCGTCCTCGCCCGGACCTGGCGCGAGCACCCCGAGCGCCGCGGCGCCGGCCAGCACGACAAGCTCATGCGCCTGTGGGTGGACGCCGAGGTCGCCCGGATGACCGGACAGCGGCTGCGGCAGAAGCTCGCCGTCGGCGAGCCCGGCCCCGAGGGGTCGGCCATGAAGCTGACCTTCGCCCGCATCGCCCAGGAGGCCAGCGGGATGGAGCTGGAACTGCTCGGCGAGGAGGGGCTGCGGTTCTCCGACTGGACGATGAAGCGCCCCCAGCACGTCGACTTCACCGGCCGCGACGCCGGCTACCGCTACCTGCGCGCCAAGGGCAACTCCATCGAGGGCGGCACCTCGGAGATCCTGCGCAACGTCATCTCCGAGCGGGTGCTCGGACTGCCCTCCGAGCCGCGTGTGGACACCGGCATCGCCTGGAAGGACCTGCCCCGATGAGCCTCAACCTGCTCTACACCGACGTCGAGGACGACCTGCGCAGCAGCGTGCGCGACCTCGTCGCCGCCCGCAGCGAGCCGAACACGGTGCTGGGGATCTACGACGGCGATCGGTCCGTCGTGGACCCGCTGTGGCGTGCGATCGCCGGCGACCTCGGGCTCGCCGGTCTGCTCATCCCCGAGGAGCGCGGGGGAGCCGGTGCCTCGGCCCGCGAGGCCGCCGTGGTCCTCGAGGAGCTGGGCCGCTCGGTGGCACCGGTGCCGTTCCTCACCAGCAGCGTCGTCGCCACGACCGTGCTGCTGGCCGCCGCGCCGGGGGGTGCCGCGGATGAGCTGCTGGCCGGCCTGGCCGCCGGCGAGCGCACCGCCGCGCTGGTCCTCCCGCTGTCGGCGGGGCCGGGCGAGGAGTCCCCGGCCTTCTCGGCCGAGGAGGGGCGGATCAGCGGGAGCGCACGGAGCGTCGCGGGCGCCATCGAGGCCGACGTCCTCCTAGTGCCGGTCGCCACGGCGGGCGGCACCGCCGTGTACGCGGTGGCGGCCGCGGACGCGCGCATCGAGCCCGTCGTCTCGCTCGACATGACCCGCCAGCTCGCCGACGTGACCCTCGAGGGGGTGGCGGGCCAGGAGCTGCTCGGCGCCGGCGAGGGCGGGGACGCGGTGCGCCGCGGCCTCGAGGTCGGTGCCGCGCTGCTGACCTCCGAGCAGTACGGCGTCGCGCAGTGGTGCCTGACCACGACGATCGCCTACCTCAAGGACCGCCGGCAGTTCGGCCGCGTGGTCGGTGGCTACCAGGCCCTCAAGCACCGGCTGGCCGACCTGTACGCGGCCGTCGAGTCGGCGGGCGCCGCGGCGCGGTACGCGGCGGCGGCGACGGCCGATGAGGACCCCGAGACCGTCGTGGCCACCGCGGTGGCGCAGTCGTTCTGCTCCGACGTCGCGGTCAAGGCGGCCGAGGAGGCCGTCCAGCTGCACGGCGGTATCGGCATGACGTGGGAGCACCCCGCCCACCTCTACCTCAAGCGGGCCAAGGCCGACCAGATCGCCCTTGGCACCCCGGCCGCCCACCGCGCCCGGCTGGCCGAGCTGGTGGACCTGCCCGCGCCGGCCCCGGTGGGCTGACGCCCGGCGCGGCGCCGCCGGACGTGGAACGGGCCCGGCCCCGGGTGGTGATCACCCGGGGCCGGGCCCGTCGTCGTGGGTCAGACCGAGGAGTGCGAACCGGTCTCCACCGGCGCCGCGGCGCGTGCCGCCGCCCGCCGGGCGAGGAGCAGCGCCGCGACCAGCAGCAGGACGCCGACCACCAGCGCGACGATCGGCAGGACGGTCCCGACCAGCTTCAGCAGCTGCGAGTCGTCTGCCACCTGGTCCCCGCGCGTCTCGATCGAGTCGTCGGTGGACTCGATCGCGATGGTCGCGAACGGCACGTCCACCGTCGTCACGCCCAGGTCGAGCGAACCGGTGATCTCCTGCGTGCTCCCGCCGGCGACGGTCGCCCCGAGCTCCTGGTCGGCGACGACGAGGGTCGTCGTCTTCGACGTCCACTCGATCGGGATCGAGGTGGGCAGCGACGGCAGGACCCCGGGCAGTGCGGCCAGCAGCTCCGGAGCCACGAGGCCCTCGAGCCCGGGCGCCAGCGCCGCGAGCTGGGCCTTGGGCAGGAAGCTCGGCAGGCCCAGCGACGGCGGGTCGGCGAGCTCACCCTCGGCCACCGACTCGTACCGGTAGACCTCGCGACCGCCGAGCGTGTCCTCGCCCTCGAACGTCAGCGGGGCGGCCTGCATCGTGTACTGGTCCCAGTACCCGTACGCGCCCTCCTCGGTCGAGGGGTCGACGGGGAGGCTGAAGACCAGACCCTCGGCGGACGTCACGTCCTCGGCGTCGCCGGGGGCGGCGACGGCCTCGAAGGTCTCGCGGTCGACGGCGAACCGGACCTCGGTCACCTGCGGCCGTCGATCGCCGATGGTCCGCTCGTCCCTGCGCAGGACGATCTCGGTGTCGCCGTCCACGGACTCGCCGAGCACCTGCCGGGTCGCCTGGATCGGGACGTCCTCCGACAGCACCTCGGTCGACGAGCCGTTGATCACGCCCGGGTTGATGCCGTTGTACGTGCCCTCGAACTCGAGCGTGACGTCGAGGTCGGTCGGGAGCTCGGTGACCGAGGGGACGACGACGAAGCGGACGACCGCGGCGGCGACGATCAGCAGCACGCCGATGACGGCGAGGACGACGGAGGAACGGGTCAATCTCACGTGTGGGACTCCGGAAGCGAGGGGGGTGCGAACCCGACGAGTCTGCGTCGCTCTCGACTGTGACCTGCGTCGGGGCCTTCGCGCTGCCGAATCCGCCCCGAACGGGTCGGTGACGTCGGCCACCATGCAGTTCCGCAACTATCCGGGCTCACGCCGCCGTCCACCGGGCGGGAAGGGCGCGTCCACGCCGAATCGGACGCCGAGCATGCGGATCGCGAAGCACACCGCGGCGGCCGCCACGGCGGCGACCGGGCCCCGGGCGTCGAGCAGGTCGGCGACGACGACCACGGTGGCGCCGACCAGCGCGGGCACGGCGTAGAGGCCGCTGCTGAGCACCGACGGCACCTGGCGGATCAGCACGTCCCGCAGGGTGCCGCCGCCCACCCCGGTGATCGCACCCACGATCACCGCCTGGGCGGGGCCGAAGCCGAGATCGACCGCCTTGAGGGCGCCGGTGACCGCGAACAGGCTCAGCCCGGCGGCGTCGAGGACGGTGATCGTGCCGTTGATCCGGTCCAGGTGGTGCCCGGTGAGGAAGGCGATCAGCCCGCCGGCGGCGGCCACGGCCAGGTAGCGCCAGTCGAGGAAGGTGGCCGGCGGGAGCGCGTCGAGGAAGACGTCCCGGATGGTGCCGCCGCCCAGAGCGGTGATCATGCCGAGGGTGATCACGCCGACGATGTCGAGCCGGGTGGTGCGCAGGGCGGTCAGGGCACCGTTGAGCGCGAAGGCGAAGGTGCCGACGAGGTCGAGGACCAGCAGCGCCGTCGTTGCCATGGCGGGAACGTAACCTGCGCGTCGCCGGCGCCCGGCGCACGAGTCGTCGGCCCCGGGTGTCTCATGCTTGACCGGGACAGGCCACCGAGCGGGGACGAGGAACCACGGCGATGAGTTCGACCTTGCGCACCGTCGTCCGGCAGATCGGGCCGTCGGTGATGCTGCCGATGCTGGTGTACGAGATCGGCCACGGCGCGGTCATGCCGGTCATCGCCCTCACCGCCCTGGACGCCGGTGCCTCCACGACGGTGGCCGGGCTGATGCTCGCCGCCATCGGGATCGGCACGATCCTGGGCGACGTCCCCGCCGCCTGGCTGGCCAACCGGGTGGGCGAGAAGGGCGCGATGCTCGCCGCGATGCTCGCCTCCGCGGCGGCGATGCTGTCGGTGCTGCTGACCGACTCCGTCGCCGCGCTGGCGGTGGCCCTGCTCGTGCTGGGCGCCTGTGGCGCGACGATGCACCTCGCCCGGCAGTCCTACGTGGCCGACGTCGTCGCCGTCCACCACCGCGCCCGGGCGATGTCCACCCTCGGCGGCGTGTTCCGCATCGGCCTGTTCATCGGCCCGTTCGTCGGGGCGGCCGTCATCTCGGTGTGGGGGACGCGGTCGGCGTTCGCCGTCGCCGTCGTGGCGTCGCTGCTGGCCGCCGTGGTCCTCGCCTTCGCGCCGGTCACGTCGACGGGTGGGTCGGCGGTCGGTGCCCACTCCGGACCGGTGGGGGTGCGGGAGATGTTCCGCCGGCACCGGCGGCTGTTCCTCACCCTCGGCATCGCCGTCGCCTCGATCGGCGCCATCCGGGCGGCCCGGGTGGCGGTCATCCCGCTGTGGGCGGAGCACATCGGCCTGGACGCGACGACCACCAGCCTGATCTTCGGCATCGCCAACGCCGTCGACATGGCGCTCTTCTACCCCTCCGGCCACGTGATGGACACGCTGGGCCGGCTGTGGATCGCCGTCCCCTGCATGCTCGTCCTGGGCCTGGGCACGATGGCCCTGCCGCTGGCGTCCAGCGCCGCCACCCTCACGGCGGTGGCCATGGTGATGGCCTTCGGCAACGGGATCGGCTCCGGCATCGTCATGACCCTCGGCGCGGACACCTCACCCGAGGTGGACCGGCGCTCGTTCCTCGCGATCTTCCGGCTGATCAACGACGTGGGCACCTCCCTGGGACCGGTCGTGCCGGCGGCCATCGCCACGGTCGCGACGCTGGGGGTGGGCATCGCGGTCATGGGCGGGGTCGGACTCCTGGGCGCGGCGGGTCTCGCCCGGTGGGTGCCGAAGTACTCGACCTACGCCACGCGGGCCATGGTGCGCGACCACCGCCGGCGGCTCGCCGAGACCCAGGCCGCCGTCATCCCGGGGTGAGCCGGGCTTCCGAACGCCGCCCGGGGGCCGGCGCCGTCCCGAGGATCGCGGCCAGCGCGGAGTCGGAGGCGGCCAGCGCCTCCCGGTCGAAGGTGCTGCTGCTGGCGACCAGCTCGGCGGCGCCGGTGCGCTCGATCAGCTCGGCCACGCGCCTCTCCACCTGAGCGGCGGTGCCCGCGATCGCCGCGGCGGCCGTCTGCTCGAGGTACCGCTGCTGCCGTGGGGTGCGGGACGCGGCCTGCACGGCCACCAACGGCTCCAGCGGCGGGAACGATCCCGTCGTCCGGGACACCGCCATGGCCCACGCCTCGGGCAGCAGCAGGTCCGCGGCCTCGGCGGCGGTGTCGGCGACCAGCACGTCGAGGCTGATCGACACCCGCGGCCGGGCCAGCTGCTCCGAGGGTCGGAAGTCCCGCCGGTACCGGGCCAGCGCCGCGAGCCCGGGCTCGGGGTCCCCGGCCACGCCCAGGAGCGGACCGCCGACGATCACCGGCAGCCCGAGCGCGG
The DNA here is from genome assembly GCF_031845325.1 of Blastococcus goldschmidtiae. Classification (NCBI taxonomy): domain Bacteria; kingdom Bacillati; phylum Actinomycetota; class Actinomycetes; order Geodermatophilales; family Geodermatophilaceae; genus Blastococcus; species Blastococcus goldschmidtiae. The sequence continues at coordinate 243,672 of NZ_JAVREI010000002.1, forward strand.
CGGCCACCTGCAGCCCCTGCCCGGTGGCCAGCACGTGCATCGGGACGTCGCCGACCGGACGGGGGTGCACCGTGATCTCTCCCGTCCCGGTCAGGAAGCCGCGCAGCTCGGCCAGGTCGGCGGCGAAGTCGCGCTCGGTCTCCCGCAGGGCGCGGCGCACCGGCGGGGTGAAGCCGGGGGAGCGCCCCAGGCCCAGATCGACCCGGCCGGGCGCGAAGGCCGTCAGCGTGGCGAACTGCTCGGCGACGACGAGGGGCTGGTGGTGGGGGAGCATCACGCCGGCCGAACCCAGCCGGATGGTGGACGTCGCGCCGGAGAGCGCGGCCAGCAGGACGGCGGGCGCGGCGCCGGCGATGCCGGGGACCCCGTGGTGCTCGGCCACCCAGAACCGCCCGAACCCGAGCCGTTCGGCGGACGCCGCGCGCGCGACCGTCGCACGCAGCGCTGCCGCATCGGGTTCGCCGGCGCGGGTGCGGGCCCGGTCCAGCAGCGACAGCCGGGGCTCGGGAGCGGTCACGGCCGGTGCAGCGCCCTCCGCCCGTGGCCTGTTCCGATCAACCCCGTCCGGTGCCGGCCGCGGTCGGTGCGCCCGCCCGCGGCAGCGACAGCGTGGCCACGAGGGCGGCGGCGAGCACCAGCGCGCTGACCGCGAACGCCCACTGGAAGGAGGCGACGTCGGTGAGCCAGCCGGCGACCAGCGGGCCGGTGATCGCGCCGAGGTCGGCCGACATCTGGAACACCGCGACCACGCGTCCGCCGCGCGCCGGGCTGACGTCGGCGACCAGCGCGGCCGGCGCGCTGGCGAGCAGGGCGGCGGCGAGGCCGAACACCGCCATGGACAGCAGGAACAGCCCCAGCTGCGGCGGGGCGACCAGCACCAGCATCGAGGTGGTGGCCAGCGTGGAACCCAGCAGCAGGGAGGGCCGCCGGCCCCACTCGTCGACCAGCCGGCCCGACCGCAGCAGGGCGATCGCCTGGGCCAGCGATCCGACCAGGAGGCCCGCCCCCGCCCAGGCGACGGTGCGGCCGAGCTCCTCGGTCACGTACAGCGGCACCAGGGAGTTGCGGACGCCGAAGAGCACCCAGCCGACCCCGAGGTTGGCCACCAGCGCCGCGAGGTAGGCGCGCGACCGCAGGGCGCTGCGCAGCCCGACCGGGCCCGGGTCGAGGTCCACGCCGGCCGACGGCGCCGCCGTCGCCCCCTCGGGCGCGGTGCGCAGGAGCACCATCCCGACGACGCCGGCGACCAGGAGGAAACCGGCGTACAGGAAGAAGGGCAGTCGCGGGGAGAGCTCGGCGAGCAGACCGCCGGCCGCGGGCCCCGCGATGCCACCGAGGATGAACCCGCCCTGCCAGGTCGCCGCGGCGCGTCCGCGGTGCGTGGGCGGGGCCACCCGGAACAGCAGCGAGAGCGCGGCGACGCTGAACATCGCGCTGCCCACGCCACCGGCTGCGCGGAGGGCCAGGAAGACGGGGAAGGAGCCGGCCAGGCCGGCGGCACCGGTGGTGACGGCGACGATCAGCAGCCCGGCGGCCAGGACCAGGCGTTCGCCGAACCGCTCGACCAGCGAGCCGCCGCCGAACGCCGAGACGAAACGGAAGAACGCGAAGGCGCTGACGGCCAGGCCGACCGCCGTCCGGCCGACGCCGAAGTCGCGGGCGAACAGCGGGATGGCCGGCGCCACGATGCCGAAGCCCAGGGCCACGACGAAGGCGATGATCGCGAGGACGCCCACCTCGCGGGGCAGTTCACCGCGCCCGACGAGTCGCACGACGGTCGATCCTGGCACGTCGTGGCGGGGCGCTCCGCCGGCGGGTGGGACCCGGCGCGACGGGGGAGGAGGCGGAGGACGACCCCGGCTCAGGCCGGTTCGGGGACGCTGCCCGGATCGCCGCCGGGATCCTCCGGCGTGGCCTCGATGGGCGGCGGCGGGAGCTCCTCCGGTGCGTCGGGCAGCAGCTCACCCGGGTCATCGGGGATCGGCTGATCGGGATCGATCTCGCGACCCGGTTCCGGCAGTGGGGACACCATGCGAGTAGTCAACCAGCGCATCCGTCCCGTCGCAGGACCCGGCCCGGCCCGCGGAACGCCGTCGCCGGATCGGGGTGGGCCGGCCACAGCGCCCCCTGCCCACGATCGGGCAGAGTCGTGTCCCGTCGTCCCACCCGGCGACCGGCTCGGGGATGATCGCGCGGTGACCGAGGCCGGCGAGGACGCACCGCGTCCCGTCGTCCCCCGGATCCGCCGTCCGACCGACGTCGTGCAGCTGCTCGCCGCCGGGGCCGGGCTGACCCTGGTCGTGCTGGCCACGGGAACGGCACCGGACGTGGTGGACGCGCTCGACGGCGCCGTCCCCACGCTCGGTCGCGGCCTGCCGCGGACCCTCGCCTCCGTCGCGTCGGTGGCCGCGTCCCTGACGATCCTCGGCGTGCTGGTCACCGTCGCGGTGGACGCGGCCCGCCACCGGCGAGCGGCGCTGGTGCAGGGCCTGGCCGCGGGGCTGCTCGGTCTGCTGCTCGGCGCCGTGGGGGAGCGGGTCGGCGACGCGGCCGGTGGCGTCGTGGCCGACGTCCTGACCGGGCCGCGCGACGACGCCGCGCTGGTGCCCGTGGTGGCCTCGGTCGCCTTCCTCGTCGGCGCCGACCTCCAGCGACGCCGGCGCTGGCGGCAGCCGAGCCGGTGGTCGGTCCTGGCCGCTCTGATCCTCGGGGTGGCCCTGGGCAGCCTCACGGTCCTCGGCGCGGTGGCGGCGGTGCTCCTCGGCGCCGTCGCCGGCCTCGCCGTGCGCCTCGCGGCCGGGGTCGCCCCGGCCCGCCCGCGCGACGAGGTCATCCGCGCGGAGCTGGCCCGCGCGGGTGTGGTGGTGGGCGAGCTGCACACGACCGAGCAGGCGGCCGGCTTCCTCCGGCTCACCGGCGAGGACGCGAGCGGTCCCGTCTGCATCACCGTCGTCGACCCGGACGGCCGGGGGCTGCCGCTGGTGCGCCGGGCCGGGCGGATGCTCCGGTTCCGCGCCGCGGTGGTCGGCCGGCCGGCGATCAGCCAGCGCAGCGACCTGGAGCGGCAGGCCTCGAGCGCCGCGCTGGCCGGCGCGGCCGGCGTGCCGGTGCCCGCGGTGCTGGCGCTGCTCGCCGTGGGGCCCGCTCTCGTGCTGGCCGAGCGGCCAACGGACGGGACGCCGCTGCCCGACGCCGGCGACGGCGCGGTCGCCGGCCTGGCCGCCGCGTTCGCCGCGCTGCGCCGGCTGCACCGGGTCGGCCTGGCGCACGGCGCCCTCACGCCCGACAGCGTCGTGCTGGGGCCGGGGGGAGCGGCCGGGTTCCGCGACCTGAGAGCTGCCCAGCCGGCGGCCGGTGAGCTGCAGCGCGACCTGGACACGGTGGCCCTCCTCGTCGGTGGGGCCACCGTGGTCGGACCGGCCGCGGCGGCGGCCGCGCTGCAGGCCGACCGGGCCCCGGCTCCGACGCCGCCCCGGGTGGCGGCGCTGCTGCAGCCGGTCGCGCTGCCGGCGGCCGTACGGCGGTCGGTCCGCGGCACCGAGGTCCTCGACGAGCTGCGGCGCGCGCTGGCCGCCCCGGACGGGACCGTGGCCGCCGCGCCCCGCCTGGAGCGCTTCTCGCTGCGCGCCGTCCTCACCGTGGTGGCGACGACCGTCGCGGCCTTCCTGCTGGCCTCGCAGCTGTCGCAGGTGAGCATCGTCGACGAGATCCGGAGGGCCGAACCCCTGTGGCTGCTCGTCGCCCTCGGCGGCTCGGCGCTGACCTACCTCGGGGCGGCCCTCGCCCTGGTCGCGTTCGTGCCGACGGTGCTGTCCCTGGCGCGGACCACGCTGGTGCAGGTGGCGACGGCGTGGCTGACCCTCGTGACCCCGCCGACGGTCGGCCACGTCGGGCTCAACATCCGCTACCTCCAGCGCTCGGGACTCGGCCTGGGCGCGGCCGCGGCCAGTGTCGCGGTGAGCCAGGTGGCGACCGTCGCGGCGACGGTCGTCCTGCTGCTGGTCGTCGGCTGGGGCAGCGGTGTGTCGACGTCGCGGCTGTCCCTGGTGCCGAGCACGGACGTGCTGCTCGTGCTGCTCGGCGCCGTCGCCGTCGTGGGTGTCCTGCTCGCGATCCCCCCGGTGCGGCACCTGCTGTACCGCCGCCTCGAGCCGCTGGTCCGGCAGTCGCTCCCGCAGCTGCTCGCCGCGGCCACCGAGCCGCGGCGGCTGGCCACGGCGCTGGGCGGCATCGTCCTGCAGAACGCCGGGTACGCGTTGGCGCTCGACGCCTCCCTGCGGGCCTTCGGCGCCTCGCTGGCCCTGCCCACGGTGATCGGCGTCTACCTGGTGTCCTCGGCGGTGGGGTCCGTGGCGCCCACCCCGGGCGGCCTGGGTGCGGTGGAGGCCGCACTGATCGGTGGCCTCACCGCCACGGGCGTGCCGGTGGCGGCGGCCCTGGCCGCGGTGCTGGCGTTCCGCACCGTCACGTTCTGGCTGCCCGCGCCGGTGGGCTGGGTCGCCTTCGTGCACCTGCAGCGGCGCGAGCACATCTGAGCCGCCGGGCGGATCAGCCCGCGGCGAACGCGGCGGTGTCCCAGTCCCCGGTCCAGGGCTGCCGGGTGTACTCCAGGCGCAACCGGCCGGGCCGGGCGTCGATCGTCTCGGCGAACACCGTGCCGTAGACGACGCCCTCCCGCTCGCGGCGGATGACCAGGGCCTCGGCCTCGGGGGCCGGCTCCTGCTCCTGCACCAGCTCGCGCCAGCGGTCGGGGAAGGGCGCCGCGGCGAAGGTCCCGCGCCACAGCTCGGCCTTGCGGTCCTCCGGGCCGCCGGAGGTGAACACCTGCGTGGCCGCCGGGTGCTCGGTCGCCGTGAGCCGCTCGCTGTCGAACTCCCAGCTGGTCAGCCGGTCCGGTGCGACCAGGACGAGCAGGAAGCCGGCCATGCCGTCCAGCCGCACGTGGTCCACCCAGGACGGGCCGTGGGCGGCGCCGAGCAGCGGCAGGACACCCCGGCTCGGCGCCCCGGGAGCGGCCGGCCGCTCGTGGTACCGGTTGAGCACCAGCGCGGTCACGCCGGTGCCCACGTCGGTGGCGCACCACGTCCCGCCGGCGACGCGGTCGCGACCACCCACGAGATCGGGCAGCTCCGGCCACCACCGGTCGGGGGCGTCGAACTCGCGCGTGGTCACCTCGTCGCGGACGGCGAGGATCTCCGCCGGTCCGGCACCGGACCGTCGCACCACGACCGTGCACATGCGGCCATCCTTCCCGCCTGCGGGGACCCCGCGGACGCCGGGCCGGTCGGCGCGGCGGAACGGGGACCTTGCGCCCTGGGTGGCGGCGCGCCGGACGGGGAGCATCGGGACCACCGGCGCCCCACGAGGAGGCGGAATGGACACCGACAGCGGCAGCGCGCGGGCGGCGCAGCCAGGACGACCGCGGCCCACCTGGGACCCGCTGCAGATGACCGCGGCCGAGAAGTGCATGGCCGAGTGGGAGGCGCGGCACGACGTGGCCGCGCGCGGGCACCGGTCGGGTGCCGACGCGCTGCAGCACTATCTCGCCCGTTCGCGGGTCGTCGAGCCGGCGCGGCCGCACGGGACGACCCCACCGGCGCGACCGGCTCCGGAACCTCCGGAGCCGGAGCGGCCCGCGCCGCCGGTGCAGGAGCGGCCCCGGGCGCGCTCGAGGTCGCCGCTGGCCCGGTTGCTGCACCGCTCCGGCTGACGTCCGGCACCCGGCCGACGGCCCCGAGCGGGAACAGGCCGCCCTGCAGGTGCGTCGCACCGTCCGTGCGCGGAGTGCCGCCGCGATCCTCGCCGCGACCCGGTGCCCGTCCCGGATGCGGCAGTGTCGAACCGGCCCCGCGACGGGGTGCAGACCTTCCTCCGCGCGGGCCGGCGGCCGTCAGGCCCGGGCGATGGCGTCCAGGATCCGGAGCCGGGCGGCCCGCCGCGCCGGCCCGACGGCGGCCAGCACGCCGATGACCGCCGCGACGAGCAGGAACACCGCCATCCGCGGCCAGGGCACCACCACCTCGGTGATCCCCTGGTCGTCGAGCGCCCGGCTGAGGGCGACGCCGAACAGCGTGCCGAGGACCAGTCCCAGCACCGCGCCGTAGATCGAGATGAGCACGGCCTCTAGCCGGACCATGCGGCGCAGCTGGGTACGGCCGAGCCCGACGGCGCGCAGCAGCCCGATCTCCCGGGTCCGCTCGATCACCGACATGGCCAGGGTGTTGACGATGCCGAGCGCGGCGATGAGCACCGACAGCACGAGCATGGCGTTGATGAGCAGCAGCAGCTGGTCGACCTGCCCCTTCTGCTCCTCGGAGAACTCGCCCTGGTCCTTGAGGTCGACGATCGGGAAGGCGCCGAGCACCTCCTCCAGCTGCGGCCGGACGTCAGCGGGCGCCGCGCCGTCGGCGAGGTCCACGAACAGGAACCGGTCCTGGGCCACGCCTCCTGCCCCGCTGAGGGTGTCGAGGGACACGATCGAGGAGCCCACCACCTGGTTGGACTCGTAGATCCCGCCGACGACGACCTCCTGCTGCCGGCCGTCGATGGTGAGGACGTCGACGGTGTCGCCCACGCTCCATCCCCGGGCGTCCGCCGTGGCCTCGTCCACGATGAGCCCGTCGTCCCCGAGCCCGTCCGCGGAGCCGCTCACCCAGGTCAGCTCGACGCTGCGGTCGAGCCCCGACGGGTCGACCGCGGTCAGGAAGGTGATGTCGCCGTCGAGCAGGGCCTGTCCCCAGCGCAGCGGCATGACGGTCTCGACGTCGTCGACCTCGGAGATCCGCGTCGCGACGTCCGTGCTGAACGGCTGCCCCACGGCGCTGGAGACCACGAACTCGGCGCGGACCGACCCCGCGATGAGCTTGTCGATGCTCGCGTTGGTCGAGGCGCCGATCACGCTGAAGGCGCTCACCAGCGCCAGGCCGATCATCAGCGCGGACGCCGTCGCAGCCGTGCGCCGCGGATTGCGGACGGCGTTCTCCTGGGCCAGGCGCCCCGTCGTGCCCCAGATCGCCGGCAGCACGGCGCCCACCCCCCGCAGGAACGGGCGGGCCAGCACCGGGCTCAGCGCCGTGGCGCCCAGGATCAGCCCCAGCGCGCCCAGGCCGACGAGCGAGGCCGCGCTGCCGCCGTCCTCGGTCAGCGTCCCGGCCACCAGCGCCGCGGCGCCGGCGGCGGCCAGCAGCACGCCGACCACGGTGCGCCGGCGCAGACCGCGCTGCACGGTGACCACGTCGTCGCGCATGGCCGCGACCGGCGGCATGCCGGCCGCGCGCCGGGCCGGGAGGTAGGCGGCCACCAGCGTCACCAGGACGCCGACGGCGTAGGCCCACAGCACGGTGTCGACGGCGAAGACCAGGCTGCCGTCCAGGGTGAGGCCGAACGAGCCGAAGAGGGCGCGCAGCCCGGCGGCGATCCCGTAGCCGGCCGCCAGCCCGATGGTCGATCCGACGACGCCCACCGCCAGGGCCTCGCCCAGGACCGAGCGCGTGATCTGCCCCTTGCTGGCGCCCAGGGCCCGCAGCAGCGCCAGCTCCTGGGTCCGCTGCGCGACCAGCATCGAGAAGGTGTTGAGGATGATGAAGGTGCCGACGAACAGCGCGATCCCGGCGAAGACGAGCAGGAAGATGTTGAAGAACTGCAGCGCCTCGGAGAAGTCCGAGGCGAGGCTGTCCGCCTGCTCGGCCGCCGTCCTGACGTCGTAGTCCGAACCCACCGCGGCGGCGACCCGGTCGGCCAGCTCGCCGGGGGCGACGCCGTCGTCGGCGGCGACGCCGATCCCGGTGAACTGTCCCGGCGCGGTCAGCAGCTCCTGGGCGGTCGCCGTGTCGAACGCGGTCAGGGACGCCCCGGCCAGCCCGCCCTCCTCGCCGAACCGGAAGGTGCCGACGAGCTCGGCCTCGACGCGCGGGCCGGGCGTGAGCAGCGTGATGGTGTCACCGACGTCGTAGCCGGTCTCCTCGGCGGCTCCCGTGTCGATCATGACCTCGCCGGGGCCGGTCGCCGCCCGCCCCTCGACGAGGGTCGTCACGGACACGGCCTCCTCGGTGGTCCAGTTGATGCCGATGCCCGGGGCCCCGCCGGTGTCCAGGACCTCGCCGTCGGGGTCGAGGACGTAGACCCCCTCGGCGGTGATGTCACCGGCGACGGCCGCCACGCCGTCCACGTCGGCGACCTCGTCGACCAGGTCGTCCGGCACGAAGGTGGCGGTGCCGCCCGCGCCGGTGCCCGCCAGGCCCTGGTCGAACGCCGCGGCGCGGGTGACGGTGACGTCGGCCGCGGTGCTGCGGAACAGGTCGTTGAAGGTCTTGCTCAGGGTGTCGGTGAAGATGAGCGTGCCCACCACGAAGGCGACGCCGAGCACGATCGCCAGCCCCGACATGGCCAACCGCAGCTTGTGCGCCAGCAGGTTGCGCCAGGTGGTCCGCCACACGTCAGCGCACCGCTGCTCTCGTGTCGTCGCCGGCAGCCGCGGTCCGCTCGCCGCCGCTGTCGGGATCGAACGCCTTCAGCCGCTCCAGCACGCGGTCCGCGGTGGGCTCCAGCATCTCGTCGACGATCCGCCCGTCGGCCAGGAAGAGGACGCGGTCGGCGTAGCTCGCGGCCGTCGGGTCGTGGGTGACCATCACGATGGTCTGCCCCATGTCGCGCACCGAGCGGCGCAGGAAGTGCAGCACGTCGGCGCCGCTGCGCGAGTCCAGGTTCCCGGTCGGCTCGTCGGCGAAGACGATGTCCGGCCGGCCGGCGAGCGCCCGCGCGCAGGCCACGCGCTGCTGCTGACCGCCGGAGAGCTCGCTGGGCCGGTGCGTCAACCGCGGCCGCAGACCGACCGTGTCGATCACCGTGTCCAGCCAGTCGCGGTCGGGCTTGCGACCCGCGATGTCCATCGGCAGCGTGATGTTCTCCATCGCGGTGAGCGTGGGCAGCAGGTTGAAGGCCTGGAAGACGAACCCGACCCGGTCGCGCCGCAGCACGGTGAGCGCCTTGTCGTCGAGCGTGCTCAGGTCGACGTCGCCGATGAACGCCTGTCCGCTGGTGACCGAGTCCAGGCCGGCCATGCAATGCATGAGGGTCGACTTGCCCGAGCCGGAGGGCCCCATGATCGCGGTGAAGCGCCCGCGGGCGAAGTCCACGTCGACGCCGTCCAGGGCCACCACCCGGGTGTCGCCTTCACCGAAGACCTTGGTGAGGGAGCGGCCCCGCGCCGCCGGCGTCGGGACGGACTGCGCGTCGGTGGGCGGGAGGGGGGTCACGGGAGCTCCTCGGGATGGGGGGACGGGTCACCGCCTGCAGCTTCAGCACGGTAGGGGAGGGTCGTCAGCCCCCGGTAGGGGTTTTGGGCACACCGCGAGTGAACGATCTCGGTGCGCAACCGGCGCCCGGCTGTGAAGGAAGTCGGCGACTTCCACCGTTCGAGGCGGCCACAGGCCATGGGGTCTCAGAAGGCCGCGTCCATCCGCTCGAGCAGCGTCGGTCCGTCCCACGTCGGGGGCGGCATGATCCGGCGGATGGTCAGCAGCGGGTAGGTCGGGTCCTGCGGCTCGGAGAGCTGGAAGGCCGCCCGGTAGCCGGCTGCCTCGACCCGGGGGAGAGCCTCGGCCGACCAGACGCCGTGCGGGTAGGCCAGCGTGTCGACCGGGTGGCCCAGGATCTCCGCCAGCTCTGCCCGCGGCCGGTCCAGCTGGACCGCCCAGTCGTCTCCGGCGAGCCGGTCCACCCGCTGGTGGTCCCAGCTGTGCGCGCCGATGCTCATGCCGGCCCGGTCGAGGTCGCGCACCTGGTCGTGGCTGAGCCAGTCCGGTTTCCCGAGCACGACGGTCATGGGGAAGAACGCCGCCGGGAAACCGAACTCGGTCAGGACCGGCAGGGCCACCGAGTAGTGGGTCGCCGAGCCGTCGTCGAAGGTCAGCAGCACCGGACGATCGGGCAGGGGCGCGCCGAACTGCAGGTGGTCCAGCAGCGCGCCGGTGCTGATCGGCGTCCGGCCGCCGTCCCGCAACGCCTGCAGCTGCGCCCGGAAGACCGTCGGGGGTGTGATCAGCGTGCGGGCGTAGGCGCTGTCATCCGGACGGAACTCGCGCAGCTGGTGGAAGCACAGCACCGGCACCGTGGAGCGGGCCAGCACCTCCTGGGCCGTCGCGGGCGTCGGAGCTGGTTCCGGGGACGGCGACGGCGTGGGGGTGGTGGCCGGCGGGGAGGAACGCGTCGTCGGCGCCGCCGTCGGAGCCGTCGACGCGCCGGGACCCGAGCACGCTGCCAGCACGACCGCACCCGCGGCTGCGAGGAACCCGCGTCTCTTCACTGCCCCACCCTCTCGGCCCGGGAACGGACGGGCAAGACCGCGGCCGCGTGGCGGAAGGGATCCGGAACCGCGGACGACGAGGCGCGGCGCCCCACCCGCACGCGTCGTGCCGGCACGCCCCCTGGTCAGAGGCCGAGGTCGGTGAGTCCCGGGTGGTCGTCGGGGCGGCGTCCCCGAGGCCAGTGGAAGAGCCGGTCCTCCTCCGCGAGCGGCACGTCGTTGATGCTCGCGTGCCGCCGGCGCATCAGGCCCTCGTCGTCGAACTCCCAGTTCTCGTTGCCGTAGGAGCGGAACCAGCTGCCGGACCCGTCGCGCCACTCGTAGGCGAAGCGGACGGCCAGGTGATCGCTCTCGGCGGCCCACAGCTCCTTGATCAGCCGGTAGTCGAGCTCGCGCTGCCACTTGCGGGTCAGGAACGCGACGATCTCGTCCCGGCCGGTGACGAACTCCGAGCGGTTCCGCCACCGGGAGTCGGCCGTGTAGGCGCCGGCCACCTTCTCGGGGTCGCGGGTGTTCCAGGCGTCCTCGGCCAGGCGCACTTTCTGCACCGCCGTCTCCCGCGTGAACGGGGGCAGGGGTGGTCGGCTCATCGGTGCTCCCTTCTCCTCCCTGCACCGTGCCACGGAGGACGGTCACCGGCCTCCGGAGCCGCCCGGCACCGGCCGTCCGGAGGCCGTGCGCCGTGGCGTTGCCGTCGTGCGCCCTCCGAGAAATCGCTTGCTCCGGTGCCCCCTGGAGGTCGCATGCTGACGGCATGACTCCGCGGAGGACCGCCGCTGCAGAACTGTCGGTACCTGAGCCGAGGATCCTGGCATGGACGTGACTCCTGCCGTCGAAGCCATCGACCTGGTCAAGCACTTCGGCACGACCCGAGCCGTCGACGGCGTGAGCTTCGTCGTCCCGGAGGGGTCCGTCCTCGGCCTGCTCGGACCCAACGGAGCGGGGAAGACCTCCCTCGTGCGGATGCTCACGACGCTGAGCGTCCCCACCAGCGGCACGGGCCGGGTGGCCGGTCACGACATCCGGGAGCAGCCGAACGAGGTCCGTCGCAGCCTGGGCCTCACCGGACAGGCCGCCACCGTCGACGAGATCCTGACCGGTCGGGAGAACCTCAGGTTGATCGGCAGTCTCTACGGGCTGCCCAAGAAGTACATCCGGGAGGCGACCGAGCGCCTGTTCGACCGCTTCGACCTCACCGACGCGGCCGACCGGATGGCCAGGACCTACTCCGGCGGCATGCGACGCCGGCTCGACCTGGCGGTGAGCCTTCTCGCCACCCCACCGATCCTCTTCCTCGACGAGCCGACGACCGGCCTGGACCCGCACAGCCGGTCCGGGCTGTGGGCGGTGCTGCGCGAGCTGGTCACGGAAGGCACCACGCTGGTGCTGACGACCCAGTACCTGGAGGAGGCCGACCACCTGGCCGACGAGATCGTCGTCGTGGACAAGGGCACGGTCATCGCGGCCGGCACTCCCACCCAGCTCAAGGACCGGGCCGGCAAGGCGAGCGTCGTGGTCACCCTGACCCACGCCGCCGACCTCGACCCGGCGGCCGACCTGATGCGTGCGCACTCGCCGGAGGTGCACGTCGAACCCGGCAGCCGTCGCCTCACCGCGCAGGCCGGCGGGCTGGGGGACATGACGCGCATCGCTGCGGTGTTCGAGGCCAGCGGCATCGAACTGGACGACCTCGGGTTGGCCCGGCCGAGCCTGGACGACGTCTTCCTGCACCTCACCGGCCGCCGCGCCGAGGCCGAACCCGCCGCGGGCGCCCCGGCCGGCCCGACCACCGAAGGAGCGACGACGTGACCGCCGTCCAGACCACCCCCGTGAAGCCGGCGTCGCGGCCGCCCATCCATCCGCCGTCGCTCGTCCGGGCCTCGATGACGATCGTCTGGCGGAACCTGATCCACATCCGGCGGATGCCGGAGATGCTGCTGGACGTCACGGTCCAGTCGGTGATGTTCGTGCTGCTGTTCGCCTACGTCTTCGGCGGCGCGATCGCGGTCGAGGGGTCCAACTACCGGGAGTTCCTGCTGCCCGGGATCATGGTCCAGACGATGGTGTTCTCCTCGGCGATCGTGGCCATGGGGCTGACCAACGACCTCCAGAAGGGGTTCGTCGACCGGTTCAAGTCCCTGCCCGTCCCACGTCCCGCGGTGCTCGTCGGACGCAGCCTGTCCAGCCTCATCCACTCCAGCATCGGCGTCGCGGTGATGGGCGTGACGGGCCTGCTCATCGGCTGGCGGGTGCGCAACGGCGTCGTGGACGGCGTGCTCGGGTTCCTGCTCCTGCTGCTGTTCGGCTTCGCCGTGATCTGGCTCGGCATCTGGGTCGGGTCCCTCATGCGCACCGTCGAATCCGTGCAGGGCTTCATGTTCACGGTGATGTTCCCGCTGACCTTCGTGGCCAACACGTTCGTCCCGACGGAGAGCATGCCGTCGTGGCTGCGCACCATCGCCGAGTGGAACCCGGTGTCCGCCATCGCCCAGGCCTGCCGGGAGCTGTGGGGCAACGGCCCGATTGCGGGCCCCGAGGCCGCATGGCCGCTGCAGCACCCGATCGCGATGTCGATCGCCTGGTCGCTCGTCCTCACGGCGATCTTCGCCCCGCTCGCCGTTTCGGCGTTCCGGCGTCGCTCCCGCGACTGACCGGCCCGGCCCGGCCACCTGATCCCGCCGCGGGGCGGTTCAGGTGGCCAGCGAGCCGGCGAAGACCTGCCAGGCGAGGGCGCTCTTGGCGACCAGGCTGAGCACCAGGTAGGCCTGCTCGCCGTAGGCGTAGTCGCGCCACGCGCCGACCTGCCGGTACTGCAGCCACTGGTTGACCGCGAAGCTCGTGAAGAACACGGACAGCGACCCGAAGATCCCGTAGACGAAGCCCGGTATCTCCGCGGCGCCGACGATGTTGGTCGTGACCGCCACCCCCGGCGCAGCCCCGGCGACGCAACCGAACCAGAACGGCAGCATCGTCGTCCGGGCCCGGCCGGGCGGATTCATCACTTCCTGCAGCCAGCCGAACAGGATCATGGCGACGTCGGCGCCGGCGATGCCGATGAGGGGCACGCACCGCGGTGATGCCGGTGTAGGCGCAGATCAGCAGCACCATGATGGTCGAGTTGATCGAGTGCTCGAGCGGATGCGCGGGACGCCGATCTCGCCGGCGAAGACGCCCCGGAAGATGTCGTCGGGGGAGTCCTCCCCGCCGTAGGAGCCGAGCCAGCCGCCGACGGCGTCGATGTCGACGCCGAAGGCCACGAAGATCTCCTTGGTCATCGGTCGCGTTCCTTTCCGGTGGGTCGCCCGCGTCCGGATGGGGCGGGGTTCAGGCGAGGTACGCGGTGAGCACCCGCTGCGGATCGTCGGGCGCGAGCGCGAGCGCCGCGGCCAGCAGCAGCCGGCCCTGCCAGGGGCTCAGGTCGCCGGCGAACACCGCGCCACCTCGCGCCAGCCGGGCCCCGCCCGCGGCGTAGAGGGGGAGGACCGGCCCGGACTGCACCCGGGAGCAGATCAGCACGGGGACGCCGCGGGCGACGAGGTCCTCCGCGGCCTCGGCCACCGCCGGGGGGACGTTGCCCGCGCCGAACGCCTCGAGCACGATGCCCGCGGCGCCGGCGTCGACGGCCGCGTGCACCAGTGCGGCATCGGCCCCGAGGTAGCAGGCCACGACGTCCACCCGCGGCAGCTCCACCGCCAGGTCGAGCGGGAGCGGGTCCGGGCGGGCGGGCCGGCCGAGGGAGAGCACCGAGCCGCCGGCCACGCGGAGCACCGGCCCGCGCCCGGGAGCGCCGAAGGCGGCGCTGCGCAGGGTGTCCACCTTGCGCACCCCGCGCGCCGCGAAGGCCTCCCCGTCGAAGCAGAGCAGCGCGCCCAGGTCCCGGGCGGCGGGGGAGGAGGCGACGCGCAGCGCATCGGCGAGGTTGGCCGGGCCGTCCGGCGCGGGGCTGTCGAAGGGTCGCTGGGAGCCGGTGAAGACGATCGGCCGCGGGTCGTCGTGAACCAGGTCGGCGAGGTAGACCGACTCCTCCATGGTGTCGGTGCCGTGGGTGACCACCACGCCGTCGACACCGTCGGCCAGGGACCGGCGGGCCTCGTCGACCAGCCGGCGCAGGTCCGGCGTCGTGAGCGCGAAGCTGCCGACGGCGCCGAGGTCGCTGGTGGTGACGGTCAGCCCGGGGGGCGGTCCGGCCGCGGTCAGCAGCTCGGCGGCGGGAGTGAGGGCCGCCAGCCCGTCCGGGCCGTGCCGGCTGGCGATGGTGCCGCCGGTGGCGAGCAGATGGATCCGGCCCACACGACCTCCTCCCGCCCCTGCTGCGTCAGGGCGACGACGGGGTCCCACGCTCCTACGGCCATCGCGGTCCGGCGACCCGAGGGCGACTACAGCCAGAACTCGAACTGGATGCCGTCGGGGTCCTCGAAGGACACGAACCGCCCGAGGTCCAGGACGCGCACCGGCGAGTGCGGCACGCCCTGCTCGTCGAGGTGGGCGACCCACCGGTCGAGCTCGGCGTCGTCGGCGACCTTGAAGGCGAAGTGGTCCAGCCCGGTGCGCCGGTGGTCGAACGCCTCGGACGAGCCGTCGGCGGGCTGGCAGAGCCCGACGACGAAGAAGCTCGACGGGTCGAGCAGCAGGACGCGGGGCGAGCCGGCCTCGTCCGCGCCGTAGCGGCGCAGCTCCTGCAGGCCCAGGACGCGCCGGTACCACTCGGCGCTGGCGTCCATGTCGCGAACGGTGAGGGCGAGGTGCGAGGCGCCGTTCAGAGGAGGCATGCGGTGATCGTTGCAGCGGTTGCCTGCGGGCGGCGCGATCCCCGGCGTCCGTCGTGGTGTCGGCGGCTCAGGCGTCGTACTGGTCGTGGGCCCGGAGGAAGGCCAGCCGCTCCTCCTCGGTGAGCTCGAGGCCGGCTGCGGCCCGTGCCATGTTGGCCGCGAAGTAGGACTCCCGCGGCGCACCGGGTGCGAAGAGCAGCAGCATCTCGGCGCGCTCCCCGGAGGCGTTGCGGAACGCGTGCACCCCGCCCACGGGGACGTGCAGGAAGTCCCCGGCCGTGGCGTCGTACCAGTCGCCGCCGTCGGAGAGCTGGACGGTGCCGGAGAGGACGAAGAAGGACTCGGAGATGGTGCGGTGGAAGTGCGGGCCGGGTCCGGTCGGCGGGCCGGTCATCGTGTACCGGTACAGGCCGAACCCGCCGTCGGTCTGCACCGCGGTGGCCAGGTAGCCGATCTCCGTCGCGGGCCCGACCAGGTCGGGCGGGGTGCCGGCCGGGCGGAGCCGGGCGCTGCGCTCGCCCGCCTCCTCGCGGTACCGGACCGGTGGGTAGCCGGGGGCGTCCGGGAAGCTCACCGGGCCAGCCTGCCAGAGCGACGCCCCGCCGAGCCGGTTCCCCGTCGTGGTCAGGGCCGGAGCGCGATGACCACGAGCCGGCCGAGCTCGATGCGTTCGAACTCCGGGCCCGTCAGCACCGCGTCGGGGAAGTCGATGTCGGTGCGCACCGTCTTGTTCGGGAAGTCGTCGACCATGAGGGGGAGCAGCCACACCTCGCCGGCCCGCTGGAGCACCAGGCCGTCGACCTCGTCGAACTCGTTGTCGCGCAGCAGGTCCGCGGCGCACGCCGAGGTCGGGCAGTCCCCGACCTCCTCCAGCAGCGCCACCCGGTCCTCGAACCGGCCGTTGGGGTGGGAGTAGATGCTCTTGAAGGCCAGGAAGCCGTGCACCGGTGTCGTGGCGAGCAGGTCGACCTGCGAGGTGACCAGGACGGCGTCCGAGAGCGGGAGTTCCGGACGCAGCGTCCGCCACGCCGCACGGATCTCCGCCACCGAGGGGTCGCTGGGCTCGACGAACAGCGTGCCGATGTAGGGCCCGTCGTCCGGGTCCCCGGTCGGGGCGGAGCCGTCGGGGTAGCGGGTGGTCTGGGCGACCAGCGCGTGGTGCCCGGTGACCCAGTAGTCGGCGAGGTGGAACGCGGCGGTCGCCGCCGCGCCCGCGGCGAGGACGACGGCGGCGAGACGGGGCAGCGTGGAGGCGCCGGCCGGACCACCCCTCCGCCGCCGGGCCGACCAGCGCCGCAGCCAGTCGGCGGTGCCCAGCACCCCGGCGGCCAGCAGCACCGTCATCGCGGCGTCCTGGGTCTTGAACGCGAGGAAGCCGATGTCGGCCCGCTCGGCCAGCGCGCCCAGGCGCAGCGTCACCAGGCACCCCAGCAGGGCCAGCGCGAGGCCCCCGGCGAGCTCCGCGGTGCCGTGCCCGATGTCGCGCCCGCGCAGCCGCGTCCAGGCCACCCAGCCGAGCCAGGCCAGCCCCACCAGCCCGGCGAACTCGGCCGCCTCGAGCGGTGAGGGGAGCACCAGGTCGTGGGCGCCGGCGAGGGAGTAGCGCATCTGCAGGCTGTCCGAGGGCAACCGCAGCCGCGCGAGGACCACGGGCACCCAGGACACGGCCGACACGGCCAGGCCCACCGCGCCGATGACCAGCGCCCGTCGCAGGGGGAGCCGCGGCTCGGGCCGCGGCCCCCGCCGCCCGGCGAGGCGGCGTCGGACGGCGTCGTAGGTCAGCGCCAGCACCGTCGCCACGCCGAACGGCAGGAACCAGTAGGTGTGCACGAGCAGCAGCAACCCGAGCACGACGCCGAGCCGCCAGGCCGGCCACCGCCGCACCCCCGGCGCCCGCACGTCACGCACGGCCAGCAGCCACCACGGCAGCAGGCAGCAGAGCACCAGCCACTCGTCGGGCTTGTGCGGGTGCACGGTCCAGATCGTCACGAGGGCGGCCACCGCCGACGCCGGCAGGGCGCCGACCACCGTGCGCCACAGCAGGTAGGCGGCCAGCGGGATGAGCACGCCCACCAGCAGCTGCACCGGCTTCACCGCTTCCCAGCCGGCCAGGTCGGTGACGGCCGCGAGCCGGCCCTGGATCCAGCCCAGGGCGGGTGGGTAGTAGGCGGGGAGATCGCGGTAGCCGTAGTCGGCCAGTGCCGGCGTCTCGGCGTACCGGGTGGCGATCTGGGTGCGGAAGGAGGAGTCGGCGTAGAGGCCGCCCCACCCCCATCGGGTGCCGTGCAGTGCCGCCGTCGTCGCCGCACCGATCAGCACGCCTGCGGCGACGATGCCCGCGTCCGCCGCCAGCCGGGGCCGGCTGCGGGCCAGGACGGCGACCGCCCCAGCGGCCAGCGCCGCGGTCACGGTGAGGACCAGCACGAGGCGGTCCTGCCAGAACCGGTCGACGACGGTCACGTCCCACACGTCGATCAGCCAGGCCGTGACCGCCCATCCGCCGAGCGTCAGCACGAGCAGCAGGACGGACCGCAGACCGACGGCGGTGCGACGTCCCCCGGGGCGCGGGGGAGCGGCGGGAGGGCTCGGGGGACCGACGGCCATGGCCTCGCGGGCGGTCGTGCTCACGTGCCGATCGCTCCCGACGCCGGGACCGCGACCGCTCTCGGGGAGGCCGGCCTGGAGTTCATGCAGCGATTCTCCCGCGCGTGCGAGGACGACGTTCCGGTGGCCGGGGCTCGGCGTGGCCGGAGCTCGGGCCTTCCGAGGAGCCCCGGCCGTGCACGAGGCCGTGGCGGGTGAACGCCCGGCCCCTCGTGGGTCGAGCGTTGTGGCGGAAGTCATCGCGCGTTCACAACCATTTCGCTTGGGCAAAGGTTGCACGAGCGTTAGCGTTTCCGGGTGCCTGCCCAGCCCGACGACCTCTACGACGTGCTCGTGGAGTTCGTGCAGCGTCTGATGAGCGCCGGAGAGTCCGACGGTCTGGATGCGCTGGCCGAGAGCGACCTGTCGTTCTCGCAGGCGCGCACGCTGTTCCTGCTGACCAGGACGGCGGAGCCGATGCCCATCAACTCCATCGCCGATGCCCTCGGCCTGTCGATGGCCGCCGCCGGCCGCAACGTGGACCAGCTCGTGGGCCTGTCGATGGTCGAGCGCCGCGAGAGCCGGAGCGACCGGCGGGTCAAGCTCGTGTCGCTCACCCCGCTGGGGGAGGAGCTGGCGGCGCAGCACATCGCGGCCAAGCAGGAATCGCTCAAGGCGTTCACGCACGCCCTGTCCCCGGAGCAGCGCGACCGGCTGCACGGGGCGCTCACCGACATCCTCGCGGGCGGCGCCCTCCGCCCGGCACCAGACCAGGAGAAGTGCCTGTGACCGAGTCCGCTCCGCCGCTGCCGCCGGTGTACCCCGAGAAGATCGACGGCCCGGTGCTCAGGATCGCCGGCGTCGTCGTCCTCGGCGCCATCATGTCCATCCTCGACATCACCGTGGTCAGCGTCGCGCTGCCCACGTTCCAAGAGGTCTTCGACGCCACCTACGCGACCGTCGCCTGGACGATGACGGCGTACACGCTGGCGCTGGCCACCGTCATCCCGCTCACCGGCTGGGCCGCCGACCGCTTCGGCACCAAGCGCCTCTACCTGGCGGCGCTGTTCCTCTTCACCGCCGGCTCCGTGCTGTGCGCGATGGCCACCTCGATCGAGATGCTGGTCGCCTTCCGCGTCCTGCAGGGCCTCGGCGGCGGCATGCTGATGCCTCTCGGCATGACGATCCTGACCCGCGCGGCCGGCCCCGACCGCATCGGCCGGCTCATGGCCGTCCTGGGCATCCCGATGCTGCTCGGCCCCATCTCGGGACCGATCCTCGGCGGCTGGCTCATCGACGTCGCGTCGTGGCACTGGATCTTCCTGATCAACCTGCCGATCGGCATCGCCGCGCTCGTCTACGCGCTGCGGGTGCTGCCCAAGGACGAGCCCAGCGCGACCGAGCCGTTCGACTTCATGGGCATGCTGCTGCTCTCGCCGGGGCTCGCCCTGTTCCTCTTCGGCGTCTCCTCGATCGCCGAGGGGGGCGAGGGCGCGTCCTTCGGCCCCCGGGTGTGGGTGTCGGCGACCATCGGCGTCCTGCTGGTCGTCGCTTTCGTCGCCCACGCGCTCCGGGCCGAGAAGCCGCTGATCGACCTGCGCCTGTTCAGGAACCGGCGCCTGACGATCGCCACGGTGTCGATGTTCGTGTTCGTCATCGCCTTCATGGGCGCGGGCCTGCTGTTCCCGTCGTACTTCCTGCAGGTGCGCGGTGAGACCACCCTGATGGCCGGTCTGCTGATCGCCCCGCAGGGCCTGGGTGCCATGGTGACCATGCCCATCGCCGGCGTGCTGGCCGACCGGGTGCCGATCGGCCGCACGGTGCCCGTCGCCCTGCTCGTGATGGCCGGCGGCTTCTTCGTCTTCACGCAGGTCGGCGCCGACACGTCCTACCTGGTGCTGTGCAGCGCGCTGTTCGTGATGGGCCTGGGCATGGGCGGCACGATGATGCCGATCATGACCTCGGCGCTGAAGTCGCTGACCAACTCCGAGGTGGCCCGCGGCTCGACGCTGGTCAACATCGTCCAGCAGATCGGTGGCTCCATCGGGACCGCCGTGCTGTCGGTCGTGCTGACCAACCAGCTCACGTCGACGCCGTCGGGTCCGGTGGAGCCGCTGGAGTTCATGGCCGACGGGTTCGGGACGACGTTCACCGTGGCCTTCGGCCTCATCCTCCTGGCGCTCGTCCCGGTGTCCTTCCTGCCGCGCAAGAAGGAGGAGTCCCACCTCCTCGACGACCAGGACGGTCCCGCCGCGGCGCCGGTGCTCGTGCACTGACCTCACCACCCACCCACCGACCCACCCACCGACCCATCCACCCGTCCACCCGTCCGCGCGACGGCACGACGGCCCTCCCGGTGCACCGGGAGGGCCGTCGCTGCGTCGGGGGTGCCGGTCCCCGGTGGTCGGAACGTGCGCGGGTGCCGCCCCTCCGTACCCTCGGCCGGGTGTCCGACCTCTTCACGCCCCTGACGCTGGCCCACGGCCCGGCCGCACCCAACAGGGTGTGGCTCGCGCCCCTCACCAACACGCAGAGCCACCCCGACGGGCGGCTCTCCGACGAGGAGCTGCACTGGCTGGCGATGCGGGCCCGCGGCGGGCACGGGCTGACCATGAGCTGCGCCGCGCACGTGCAGGCCGGCGGACAGGGCTTCCCCGGGCAGCTCGGCGTCTTCTCCGACGACCACCTGCCGGGCCTGACCCGGCTGGCCGCCGCCCTCACCGACGCCGGCTCGCTGTCCTCCCTGCAGCTGCACCACGCCGGCATCCGGTCGCCCCGTGACCTGGTGGGTCAGCCGGTCGGACCGTCGGACGACGAGGAGACCGGCGCGCGGGCGATGACCGCCGACGAGGTCGGTGAGCTGGTCGAGCACTTCGCCGTCGCCGCGCTGCGGGCGCAGGAGGCGGGATTCGACGGCATCGAGGTGCACGGGGCGCACGGATACGTGATCGCCCAGTTCCTCTCCCCGGAGATCAACCGGCGCACCGACGGCTACGGGGGCTCGCTGGAGAACCGCGCCCGCCTGCTGTCCGAGATCCTCACCGCCGTGCGGCAGCGGTGCCGGCCCGACTTCCAGGTCGGCGTCCGGCTCTCGCCCGAGCGCTTCGGCCTGCGGCTCGGGGAGATCCGGGACGTCGCCGCGGAGCTCATGGGCCGGGGCGACGTCGACTACCTGGACATGTCGCTGTGGGACGTGGCCAAGCTGCCGCAGGAGGAGGAGTTCCAGCACCGCCCGCTGATGGACTGGTTCACCGACCTGGACCGCGGTACGACGCGCCTGGGCGTGGCCGGCAAGGTGCGCAGCGGCCAGGGGGCCGCCGAGACGCTCGAGCGCGGCGCGGACTTCGTGATGGTGGGCCGGGCGGCGATCCTGCACCACGACTTCCCCGACCAGGTGCGCCGCGACGGCGCCTTCGTGCCGGTGAAGACCCCGGTGAGCCCGGAGCACCTGGCCGGCGAGGGTCTGTCCCCGGTGTTCGTCGAGTACATGCGCAACTGGCGGAACTTCGTCGCAGACGCCTCGTGACCGCGGCGGAGTGGTCCGACACCGTCATCTGGTGGCACGTCTACCCCCTCGGTTTCGCCGGCGCCCCGGTGCGGCCCGCGTCCGGTGGAGAGGGCACGGCGCACCGGCTCGACCGGGTGGCGGCCTGGCTGGACCACGTCGTCGAGCTCGGGCTCAACGGGCTCGCGCTGGGGCCGGTCTTCGCCTCGCAGACCCACGGGTACGACACGGTCGACCACTTCCGCGTGGATCCGCGGCTCGGGGACGCCGATGACCTCGACCGGCTGATCGCGGCGTGCCACGAGCGCGGCATCCGGGTCTGCCTGGACGGCGTCTTCAACCACGTCGGCCGCGCGCACCCCGCCTTCGCCGCGGTGGAGGCCGAGGGCCCGGCCGCGCCGACGGCGGGGCTGTTCCGCATCGACTGGAGCGGCTGGCAGCCCGGCGACCCGGTCCGGGCCGACGTCTTCGAGGGGCACGACCAGCTGGTCGCCCTGGACCACTCCGCGCCCGAGGTGGCCGACCTGGTGGTGCGGGCGATGCGGTACTGGCTCGACCGCGGCGTCGACGGCTGGCGCCTGGACGCCGCCTACGCGGTGCCCCCGGAGTTCTGGGCACGGGTGCTGCCGGAGGTGCGCCGCACCCACCCCGGGGCATGGTTCACCGGCGAGGTGATCCACGGCGACGCCGCCGCGATCGTCCGCGCCTCCGGAATGGACTCCCTCACGCAGTACGAGCTCTGGCAGGCGATCTGGCACGGCATCGCCGAGCGGAACTTCTTCGAGCTGGCGCACGCGCTGGAGCGGCACAACGGCCTGCTGGGCACGTTCCTGCCGTCCACGTTCGTCGGCAACCACGACGTCACGCGCATCGCCTCCGCGGTGGGCGCCGAGCTGGTGCCGCACGCGCTGGCGGTGCTGTTCACCGTCGCCGGGGTGCCCAGCGTCTACGCTGGCGACGAGTACGGCTGGACCGGCGTCAAGGAGCAGCGGGCCGGCGGTGACGACGCCGTCCGTCCCGAGTTCCCGCCCCGACCCCCGGCTCCCGCGGAGCTGGATGCGACGGCCCGCGGGACGCTGGATGCCCACCGCGCGCTCGTCGCCCTGCGCCGCCGCCATCCCTGGCTCACGCGGGTCCACGTCGACGTCGTGGACCTCGCCAACGAGCACGTCGTCCTCCGCTCCGGGACCGCGGGGACGGCGGTCGTGGTCGCGCTCAACCTCGCCCCGGAGCGCGTCGAGCTCCCGGCCGCGGACGCCTCCACCGTCGAGTGCGGGAACGGCCGGCTGGCCGGCGGCCGCGTGACGCTGCCCGCGCGCGGCTGGGCGGTGCTGACGGCCTGACCGGCCGGGTCGTGCGACCCGGAGCCCGCCGGAAGGGCGGCCGGGCGGTCGTGCGAGTCTCCGACGTGTGCACCAGGGCATGAGGACGGCGCCATGACCGACCGGACCCTGGTGGACGCCGGGTGAGCGAGCAGCCCGACGTCCCGCGCCCCGAGCGGCGGCGGTGGATCCTGGTGGCCTGCCTGGCCGGCATGTTCGCCACCACGTTCCCGGCGACCATCCTCACCATCGCGGTCCAGCCGATCGCGGTCGACCTGGACTCGACCCCCTCGACGGTCCTGTGGGTCACGACGGCGCCGCTCCTGGCCGCCGCGGTCAGCACCCCGGTGCTCGGCCGGCTGGGCGACCTGCGGGGACACCGGCGGCTGTTCCTCATCGGCATGGTCGTCGCCGCGCTGTTCGCCGTCGGTACGGCGCTGGCGTGGAACGCCGGCAGCCTGATCACCGCGCGCACCATCTCCCAGCTCGGCTCCGCC
The DNA here is from genome assembly GCF_031845325.1 of Blastococcus goldschmidtiae. Taxonomy (NCBI): domain Bacteria; kingdom Bacillati; phylum Actinomycetota; class Actinomycetes; order Geodermatophilales; family Geodermatophilaceae; genus Blastococcus; species Blastococcus goldschmidtiae. The sequence continues at coordinate 266,651 of NZ_JAVREI010000002.1, forward strand.
GCCACCATCCCGAGCTCGTTCGCCATGCTCTTCCGCGCGCACCCACCCGGGCAGCGGGTTCGCGTGTCGTCGCTGGCCTCGGCGGTGCTGGCCGGCGCCGCCGTGGTGGGCGTGGTGATCGGCGGGCCGCTCGTCGACCTCGTCGGGTGGCGGGTGATCTTCTTCGTCCAGGCCGCCGTCTGCGTGGCGGCGCTGGCCGCGGCGGTGCCCGTGCTGCCGGCCGACCCGACGGAGCGGGAGCGGATCCCGCTGGACCTGCCCGGGGCGCTCGCCCTGGCGCTGGCCACGCTCGCGCTGACCTTCGGCATCAACCGGCTGGGGGTCTGGGGCCCGGCACCGGTGCCGATCGCCTGCCTCGTCGTCGTCCCGTTCGCCGTCTGGGCCCTGGTGCGCATCGAGCGCCGGGCGCCGCACCCGCTGCTGCCGATCCGGGTCCTGTCGACGCGGAACACCCGGGTGGTCACCGCAGCGAGCTTCTTCCTGGGGGCCGGCTGGATGGGCAACTTCGTGCTCACCCCGCTGCTCATGCAGTCGGTGATGGGGCTGTCGGCGGGGCTGACCTCGCTGCTGAGCGTCCCGCGCGCCCTCTTCATCGTGGGCGCGGCGCCGACCGCCTCGCGCTGGGGGCAGCGCTTCGGGGAGCGCCGCCTGGTGGTGGTCGCCGCCGCGGGGCTCGGCGTGGTGATGGCGTCGATGACCGTCGGGGCGCTCACCACCTCGGTGGTCGCCATCGCGATCGCCCTGCCGCTGTCCGGCTGGGCCTTCGGGCACGCGCAACCGGGCCTGGTGTCGGCCATGGGCCACGCGGTGGACGAGCAGGACTTCGGGCTGGCGACGTCGCTCCAGCAGACCTCGAACCAGATCGGCGCGGTGGTCGGCATCGGGCTGTTCACCGCGCTCGCGGGGGACGCCACGACGGCGGGGCCCTTCGGCGTCGTCTACCTGCTGACCGCGCTGTGCGCCTTCATCGCCGTGCCGTTCGCCCTGCTCATCCGCGACGGCCACGGCGCCCGCTGACGCCTGCGACACACCGAGCGCGGGAAGATCCACCTTCCTGAGCTCCAGGAGACGTCGAGCTCGGCGGTGCCGCGGGCGGGCCTACTTCTTGCGGCGGTGCACGACCTGCAGGTCGGTGAAGCTCTTGTAGCCCCACGTGCCGTTCTCCACGCCGACGCCGCTCCACTTGAGCCCGCCGAAGGGCAGGTTCGGCGCGAGGGCCGCGTGCGTGTTCACCCACGCGGACCCGGCCTCCAGCTGCCGGGCGACGTCCTCGCCGCGCTCGGTGTCGGTCGCCCACACCGACGCCCCGAGGGCGTAGGTGGTGGCGTTGGCCCGCTCGATCGCGTCGTCGAGGTCGCGGTAGGCGATGACCGGCAGCGCCGGCCCGAACTGCTCCTCGGCGACGATCGCGGTGCCCTCGCCGGCGTCGGTGAGGATGGTCGGCGCGAAGAAGTAGCCCGGCCGGTCGAGGGCCGCGCCCCCGGCCGCGGCCCGGGCCCCGGACGACAGGGCGCCGGCGACCAGGTCGGAGACCCGGTCGAACTGGGGGCGGTTGTTCAGCGGGCCCAGCTGCGTGCCCTCGGCCATGCCGTCGCCGACGACGACGCTGCTCGCCTCCGCCACCAGGGCGTCGACGACCGCGTCGTGCAGCTGCTCCGGGACGTAGACGCGCTTCACCGCGATGCAGGTCTGGCCGTTGTTGGCGAACGCCGCGGCGAAGAGCTGCTTGCCGACGACGGCGGGGTCGGCGTCGTCCAGCACGATGGCGGGGTCGTTGCCGCCGAGCTCCAGGGTCACCCGCTTGAGGTCCGCTGCGGAGGCGACCGCGACCTTCTTGCCGGCGCTGACCGACCCGGTGAAGCTCACCTTGCGCGGCGTGGGGTGCGCGGTCATCGCGGCACCCAGGGCGTCGCCACCGGTGACGATGTTGAGCACGCCCGGCGGCAGCACGCGGCTCAGCACCTCCACCATCGCCAGCGACGACAGCGGCGTGTACGGGGACGGCTTGAGCACGACGGTGTTGCCCGCGCGCAGGGCGGGGGCGATCTTCCAGGACGACAGCAGCAGCGGGAAGTTCCAGGGGGCGATCGCGGCGACCACGCCGATCGGCCGGCGCACCACCTCCACGAAGGCGGCGTCGTCGTCCTGCAGGATCTCCCGCTGTACCTCGAGGTCGGCGTAGTACTGCAGCCACATGCCGACGCCGGCCACCTCGAACACCGCCTCGCCCAGCGGCTTGCCCTGCTCCTGGGTCAGCAGCGCGGCGATCTGCGACGTGGCCTCGTTGATGGCGGCGGCGGCCCGGCGCAGCGCCTCCCGCCGGGCGTCGTCGTCCACCTTCCAGGAGCGGAACGCCCGCTCGGCGCCGGCCATGGCGTCGTCCAGGATCTCCGGCGTCGCTTCCGGTGCGGTGGCGAACGGTGCGCCCGTCGCCGGGTTGATCACGTCGAAGCGGGTCGCGGAGTCGCGGGACTCCCCGTTGATCGTCATCTGGTGCTGGGTCACGTCGGGTTCCTCGGGGTCGGGTCGGGTCGGGATCCGGGGAGTCAGCGAGCGGGGGAGTCAGGTCAGGAGGTCGGCGGCGTCGAGGTCGAGGGCGTGCCGGGCGTGCCGCTCGGCCATGGCGAGGAACATCGCATCGCCGCGGTCGGTGCGCTTCACGCTCATCGAGGCGAGGACCGCCATCGACAGCCCCGACCAGGTCCCCCGGCGGTAGTCCAGCCAGCAGTCCGCCCAGTCGTAGCCGGTCACGCCGGCCGCGACCAGGCCGTCGTGGTAGCCGCGGACGAGCCGGACCTCGGCCTCCCGCCGGACCTCGGGCGCGAGACCCGCGCCGAGGAAGTAGGCGACGTCGCTGGGCCCGTTCCCGGTCCCGCAGGTCTGCCAGTCGACGACGGTGACGACGCCGTCCGGATCGATGAGCAGGTTGTCCAGGCGGTAGTCGACGTGGGTCACCGTGACGGGCCGGTCGTCCTGGTGCCGGCTGCCGAGCCGGCCGAAGGCCATGGCACCGAAATACAGGTCGCCGGCCTGCTTCACGTGCGGCTCGAGGGAGGCGGCGTACCGCTCCTGGAAGCCGGCCCAGAGCATCGGCAGCACCTCGCGGAGCAAGGCCCCCCGGCCCTCGGGATCGCCGTGCAGCCAGTCGAGCTGCCGCAGCGCCGGGTCGCCCCACAGCGGCGCGTGCAGGTTGACCAGTTCGGCCACGGCGGCCGCGGCGACGTCGGTGCCGCAGCCCTGCAACTGGTCGCCGGGCTCGGCGGGCGCGAGGTCCTCCAGCAGCAGCACGAAGGACGCCGTCGCGACGTCGAGGTCGGCGTAGTGCAGGCGCGGCGTGCGGACCGGCAGCCGGTCGGCCAGCTCCTGGTAGAAGCGGACCTCCTTCTCGTACGACCGGAACGCGATCGCCGTGGCCCGGCTGCCCTCGTCCGCGGCGGGCAGCTTGGCCACCAGTGACGCCGGTCCGGCGTACGGCGCGTCGTAGCGCAGGTGGATCCGCACGCTGTCGCACATCTGGCCGGTGCCGAGGGGACGGACGTCAGCGGCGACGACGCGTGCCCCGGAGAGGGTGCCGGACGCCGTCAGCGCCGCGGTCAGCCACTCGGGGGTGAGGGCGTCGGGCGTGTCGGCGATGGTCAGCACGGCAGGACGCCGTCCACGTCGGTGTCGGGGAAGAAGCGGTGGTGGCGGGCGCCGGTCACCTCGTACACCGCGGATCCGGTGCGGCCGTCGCCGGTGCGCACGCGGACGACGTTCAGGCCGCCGCGGTGGAAGGGCTCGTAGGGCCGGACGAAGTCGCCCTCGGCCTCGACGTCGATCGTCCGCCCGTCGGCGAGGACGAAGCGGCAGCTGCCCGCCAGGCCGGCGACCTGCTCGCCGTTCTTGCCGTAGGCCACGACGGCGCCGTCGCGGTCGCGCCAGTCGACGTCGTAGGTGAAGCCGACGAGCGGCACCGGGTCGCTGCCGTCGGCGGCGGCCCAGCAGCCGTCGGTGTAGATGTGCGCGCCGTTGGCCAGCTCCCAGTGCCAGACGCCGAGCATCCCGTCCTCCAGCTGGATCTGGAACCAGATCCACAGCGGACATCGGCCGTGGTCGCGGATGCCCCACGAGTGGTCGCGCTGGCCGACCCACCCGTCGACCGGGTGCTCGGTGCCGCCGACGGTGTAGGTGCCCGACCACGTGCCGGACTGGAGGATGTGGCTCTGGTCCCAGACGATGCCGTCGGTCGCGCGCATCGTTCCGCGGCGCAGGCCGTAGGGCTGCGTGCGGGCGGTGAACACCAGGTCGACGCCTATGGGGCTGAGGTCGGGGTCGGCCCAGAGCCGGACCTCCTGCCACGGCTCCACGATCTCGACGCGGGCACCGGGGACCTCGGGGGTCTGCGGGTCGTCCCCCAGCGGCCGGGCGCTCCCGTGCAGGATCTGCTCGCCGCCGACCCGGCCCATCTGCAGGCTGTCCATCTTGTCCTGGGCAGGGCGCACGGCCATCGTGAAGAAGACGGCGTCCCCGCTGCCCGAGGGGTCGTGGACGTCGAAGAAGTGGCTCTCGCGCCAGTGCGGGTGCGGCGTCGCCACCGCGGGGAGCAGCTCCGGCAGCTGGTGGACGAGTTGCTCGTCGGCAGGGGTGGGACGGGCCACGGTGGTGCCTCCTCGGGGTGTGACCCGGAACACTAGCGAGCAACGCTCGCATGCGTCAGCCCCTCTCGAGGCCGTCCAGGAACGTGCGCAGCCCGAAGGCGAAGACGTCGTCGCTGCCGGGTCGTTCGTGCGCCGGCCGTCCCTCGCCCCGATCGCCCGGCGGCTCGGTGGCGGCGTCGAACGCGACCGAGCCGAGGACGTAGTCCAGCAGCGCGAGGTAGGCGGTGCGCGCACGGTCGGGCGGATGTCCGGCGGCGAGCAGGTTGTCCAGGCCGCAGGCCGACGCCCGCATCGCGTTGGGGCCCAGGATCGGCGACCCGCTGAGCGCCGGGACGACGTGCGGGTGGCTCCGCAGCACCCGCCGCAGCTCGCCGGACAGCTGCTCGACCCGCGCCCGGCCGGGGAGCCCGGGATCCGGCAGCCGCACCTCCCCGAGGACGGCGTCCACCAGGAGCACGAGGAGCTCGTCCCGGCTGGCGACGTGGCGGTAGAGGGTGGAGCTGCCGGTGCCGAGCCGGGTGGCCAGCGCCCGCACGGTGAGCGCGTCCATGCCCTCGGCATCGACCAGGGCGAGCGCCTCGGCCAGCACGAGCTCGAGCGTCAGGCCGTCGGTGTGCGGCCGGCGGCGGCGCAGCCGTTCCCCGTGCTCGTGCCACCAGTGGGCGCTTCCAGGGGGAGCGGGGGCCGCGCACACGGGGGTCAGGCTACGGCCGGAGTCCCGTCCCGGCCGCCGGTCCCACGGGGCAGCGCGCGGGGGCCGCCACCGGTGGCGGGCGTCCTCCGCCGGCCCCGGGAGAGGCGCGCACGTCCCAGAAATGTCATGCAGGTGAGTGGTTGCCGGTACGCGTGCGGGTAGGGCGGAACCGGCCCGGCGCCGCTGCGGGGTCACCGTCACGAGGAGGTCGGATGTCACGGACCGACCGCATCGCCGAACCATGGGGCTGCCGCACGCCGTACGGATCGGGTGAGCCCTGGCCGGTGCGGGTGGACAGCTACCTGGGCGACGGGCTGACCGAGGACGACGTCGACCGCTGGGTGCAGTCGGCGACGCTACGGCTACTGGGACGAACCCGACGGCCACGAGCCCGCCGGCAGGCGCGGCCGGGCGGCCGACGAGCTGACGATCACGGACTGGGACCCGGCGAGCAAGCAGCCGGTCTTCACGACGGCGGCGGCAGTGGTGAAGCGGTCGAAGAAGTCGGACGGTCCCTCCGCGGCGCCCACCACGACCGGTTCCCGGCCGCTCAGCGACGGGGTGCCGCCCACGACCGGGGGCGACGACGCCCTGTCCACCGAGGAGATGCCGACCGTGTCCCGAGGTGCCCGATGAAGCCGGGTCTGGCGATCGAGGAACTGCACCGCTCGGAGAACCACCTCGCCGGTGCGCTCCTGGCGATGTCGGACCGGCACAAGGCCGACCACGAGGTGTTCCACGTCGCCCGCGACATCGCCCGGTGGTCGCAGGACCACGTCCGTGCGCTGTCGGACATCGCCAAGGACGTCGGGCTCGACCTGGACCCCGAGCCCGGGGGCGACCCGACGATCCTGGAGAAGACCCGGCAGAAGGCCTCGGACCTGATGGGGCGACGGCCCGAGCCGGGGCTGCTGCTGGCCGACCTCCGGCACATCCACCGGGAGGCCTCGGGCACCTCGCGGGACTGGGAGCTGGTCGCCCAGGGCGCCCGGGGCGCGCGGAAGAGGCAGCTCCTCGAGTCGGCGGAGCGCTGCCACCCGGAGACGCTGCGCCAGGTGCGCTGGGCCAACGGCAAGCTCGAGGAGTCCGCGATCCAGGTGCTCGTCAGTTGAGCGGCGAGGGCCGGGACTCCTCGACCGGCACGAGGGTCGTGCTGCGGCCGCTGGCCACGCCACTGCCGCTGGGCTTTCTCGCCCTGTCGCTGGCCACCACCATGTTCAGCGCCCTGCAGCTGGGCTGGATCGACCCTGACCAGGGTCGGGTGGTGGCGTACACCGCGTTGTTCGCGGCCGCCCCCCTCCAGCTGCTCGCCGCAGTCTTCGGTTTCCTCACCCGTGATCCGGTGGCGGCGACCGGCATGGGGATCCTCGCCGGCACGTGGGCCGTCGCGGGCCTCACGACGCTGACCAGTCCGCCGGGCGCCACCAGTCAGGGTCTGGGCGTGCTGCTGTGCGTCGCGGGGACGGCGATGCTCGTCCCGGCCGCCGCGGCCGTGAGCAGCAAGATCGCCCCGGCCGTGGTCATGGCGCTGACCGGCACCCGGTTCGTCGTCACCGGCGTCTACGAGGTCACCGCCTCCGCGCCCTGGAAGACGGCGGCCGGCTGGGTCGGGGTGGCCCTGGCCGTATTCGCGGTCTACACCGCCCTGGCGCTGGAGCTCGAGGGGGCCAGGGAGAAGACCGTCCTCCCGCTCGGCCGCCGCGGGCCCGGCCGCATCGCCATGGCCGGAGACGGTGCCCTGGATGCCGCCGACCTGGCGCGGGAGGCGGGGGTGCGGCCGCAGCTGTGATCCCGGCCGGTCCGGCTGGGTGCCGACGAGCGCCATGTCGGTTCCGTGACGGAGGCCCGGGACGTCGTTTTCCTCCCGCCGGCCCCGGGCAGCGGGAGAACTCCGGGCTGGACGCGCACGACCGGAGGTGGGCGGCGATGTCGACCAGGAGTGCTCGGCCGGCTTCCGTGGCCGGCGTGATCGCGCTCCTCGTCACCGGCTGCGGTGGCGAGGCCCCCGACGTCGACGACCGCGGCGCGCTGGACACCGGCGCGGCCGTCAGCCGGGACCTGGGTGTCCTCCAGGCGCAGCTGGCGTACCCGCACGACGGCGTCTACGACGTCGGAGAGGACGCCGCGCTCTCCCTCGTGGTCGCCAACACGGGGGACACCGACGACGACCTGCTCGACGTCCGGGGCCCGGACTTCGCCGATGCGCTGCTGACCGTCGACGGGGTCCCGGGAGTGATCCGGATCCCCGCGGACGACACCGTCCACATCGGCGCGGAGGGCTTCCCGACCGTCCTCCTCCGGGACGTCCGGACGTCGTTGCGCTCGCCGGAGTCCATCCCGGTGACGCTCGTCTTCGCGGAGGCCGGCGACCTCACCGTCGCTGCGGTGGTCGCCGCCGAAGACCAGGAGGACCCGGCGTTCGGCGCCACCGACCCTCCCGGTTGACCCGCGGCTCCCGCGTCGTTGCAGTCGCGTGGCACCGAACTTGCGGTCGCGTGTCAGTCGCGGCAGGGGCGAAGCCACCGGGGCCGCCCGGGGCAACCGTGGAGCACGGCGTCGCAGCGACCGCTCGGTGGATGCGACGGATCGCCCGCAGACATGAGGAGAGCGCCATGCCGGAGACCGAGGCCCCGCCGTCCACCGTCCGTCGGCGGCTTCCTCCCGACGCGCGTCGGCTGCTGCTCACCATCGACGACGAGCTGTGCGCGCACGGCCAGATCATGCGTGGGGCACTGGCCGAACTCGCCGAGGTGCGGCGTCGCCGGGCGGAGCTGATCGACATGGAGTCGGCGCTCGTCGTGGCCCTGGAGGCACGCGTCCGGCGCATCGACGACCTGCTCGACGACCGGCTGGCGGTAGCGGGGGAGAGGGGCGGTGCACCTGCCCTGCGGCCGCGGCCCGACCCGCGGCCCGACGCCGTGCGGTGAGCGTCCTCGACGAGGGCCGACGGCCCGGACGGGTCCGCGGACGGACGCCGCGATGACGACCGTGCGGGCCGGGTCGGCACCGTCGTCATCGCGCCGGCGCTGACCGGGCCGGCTCCTGGTGGCGCGGTCAGCTGGCGGGTGCGCCGGTCGACGTGGGCGGCGTGGACGGTGCGCCGTCCGGATCTTCCGGATCTTCCGGGTCGTCCGGCGGGCCGGTGGTCGGTGACGGCGAGGGAGTCGGCGTGGCAGGCGCCACCGACGCGTAGTCGTCCCGCTCGACCGGGCTCGCGGTCAGCCCCTCATCGGTCGGCACCTCGACCGGCGCCCCCTCGACGGTGAAGCGGACCCCGGTGACCGCCGGGAGCTCGGTGAGGGACCAGACGACCTGGGCCACGGCCAGCAGCTGGTTGCCGCCGGTGAGGCCGGTGAAGCCGCGGGTGAGCGTCAGGGTCACGGTGCCGTCGGGCTCCGTTGCCTCCACGCCGACCAGCTCGGGCGCCAGGGCGGTGCGGATCCCGTCGGCTGCCTCGATGCGGGTGGGCCCCTCGAGGAGCAGGTCCAGGACGACGGGAGTCGTCCGTGTCGTGGTCCGGCGCACGACGGGGGTCAGGTCGGCGCCGCGGATCAGGTAGAGGGTGACCAGCGGACCAGATCCCGAGCTCCCGATGCCGGGCGCCGACGCGGGAGCGGGGTCGGTGGACACCTCCTCCGGGCGGTCGTCCGGCGCGACGCCGCACCCGGCGACGAGCACGGCCGCCAGGGCCGCGAGGAAGGCCCGCAGCAGGGCGGCGCGCCGGCTCACGGGGTGATCTCCACCGGGAGCACCACCGTGAACCGGGCACCGCCCGAGGGACTCTGGTCCACGGTGACCGTCCCTCCCATGGCATGCACGTGACGGGCCACGAGGGCCAGCCCTAGCCCGGCGCCCTCGGTTCTCGTCCGGATGCTCCCGGCACCCCGGGCGAACCGGTCGAAGACGCGCGCCCGCTCCTCCTCGGGAACCCCGGGACCGGCGTCGTCGACCATCACGCAGACGGTGTCCTCCCCGCGGGCCACGGTGACCCCGGTCAGCCCGCCACCGTGCTTGTCGGCGTTGTCCATGAGGTTGCCCAGCACCCGTTCCAGCCGTCGCTTGTCGGCGTCGATCACCACATCGGAGGCGTCGGCGTCCACGTGCACCGGGGCGTCGTCCCGACCGGCGAGCCGACGGCGGGCCAGCGCCTCCTGGACGAGTGCGGCCAGCCGGACCTCCTCCACCACGAGGTCGGCGTTGCCGGCATCGGCGCGGGAGATCTCCAGCAGGTCGGCGACGAGCCGCTCGAAGCGGTGCATCTCCGCGCGGAGCACCGCGACCCCTTCCTGCCCGTCGGGCGGGAGGTCGTCGGCGGCGGCCTCCACGAGGTCGAGAGCGCCGAGCATGGCCGTCAGCGGGCTCCGCAGCTCGTGGCTCACGTCCGCGGCGAACCGGGCATCGGTGCGGACCCGGGCCTCCAGGGCGGCCACGGTGTGGTTGAAGGAGGTGGCGATCGGGGCCAGCGCGGGGTCGCCGCGGGAGTCGATGCGGGCGGAGAGGTCCCCCTCCGCGATGGAGGCGGCGGCCGCGGCGATCCGGTTCAGCGGTCGCAGGGCCGGACCGGTGACCCACCACCCGACCGAGAGCAGGAGCGGGACGAGGCCGGCGACCGACAGGGTCAGCACCGCGGCCAGCACCCGGTACGTGTTGTCGAGCTCCTCGAGCGGATAGATCTCGAAGTACGCCTCGTCCAGGTTGGTCAGGGGGATGCCGACGGCCATCAGGGTCTCGCCCTGCACCGCGATCCGCTGCCGGGCGGGGGTGCCGGAGAGCACCGTCTCGGCCAGCGCGTCGGGGAGGTCGTCGCGGCCGATGGACAGCGACGAGGTCAGCCATTCGCCGTCGTCGACGTAGAGCGAGACCGAGCCCGTCTCCCGCGGCAGCTGGGCCAGCACCTGCGGCACGGACAGGCCCTCGGTCCCCAGGGCGCGCTGCACCTGGGCGCCGTTGGCCGCCGTCTGCACGAGCGTGGCCCGCTCCCGCTGGACGAGCAGGTACTGGGACACGGCGACCCAGACGGCCACCGCGAGGACGGCGCACAGCACGCTCGTGACGACCGTGAACGCCAGCGTGGCCCGACCGCGCAGGGTGTGGACGGGGACGCGCCACCGCCACGCCCACCGCCGCTCGCCGCGGGCCTGCTCCCGGTCGAGCTCCTCGAGGTCCGGGGCCGGCGCCGGCTGCGGACGGGACCGGGTGGTGGTCACGCCGGGATGCGGTAGCCCATGCCGCGGACGGTGGTGACCACCGTGGGCTGCCCCGGATCGTGCTCCACCTTCTTGCGCAACCGCCGCACGTGGACGTCGACCAGGCGGGAGTCGCCGAAGTAGTCGTAGCCCCAGACGCGCTCGAGCAGCTCCTCCCGGCTCATGACCCGGCCCGGCTCCTCGGCGAGCTCGCACAGGAGGCGGAACTCGGTGCGGGTCAGGTTCAGCGCCTGCCCACCGCGGGTGACCGTCCCCTCCTGCGGCGCTATCTCCAGGTCGCCCACGGTGATGCGCAGCCGTGGCTCCGGCGCGCGGGTGCGGCGGGCCAGCGCCCGGATCCGGGCCGAGAGCTCCTTGGCCACGACCGGCTTGGAGACGTAGTCGTCGGCGCCGGCCTCCAGGCCCGCGACGACGTCGTGGCTGTCGGCCCGCGCGGTCACCATGATGATCGGCACGTTCGACGAGCGGCGGATCTCCCGGCACACCTCGAACCCGTCCATGCCGGGGAGCATGAGGTCCAGCAGGACGACGTCGAACTCGTGCTCGCCCACCCGCGCCAGCCCGGACTCGCCGCTCTCGGCCTCGGTGACCTCCAGACCCTCGCGCTGCAGCGTCATCTGGAGGATCCGGCGGATGCGGGGGTCGTCCTCGATGATCAGCACGGAGCGGGGCACAACCAGAAGTGTGCCCACGTACGTTCCTTTCGCACCACAGAAGAAGGGTGCTCCGCACCGGTGTCCGCCGGGTTCCCGGCGTCCGAGCGGGGTGACCTCCCGGGCGCGGGTCCATGCCGACCGGCAGCCGATGTCGCAGATCCGTCATGTCGCGTGCCGCGAGCGGGCGCCGATGTGACGGTCGGTTGACATCGCCACCGCCGATCCGGCGCGGGGGCGGGCCCGACGTGGGCCCGGCGGTCACGCGGCCTGCACCTGCCGGGTCCACCGGGCGATCTGATCGGCCACCTCGGCGGGGTGGGCGAGCGGCAGCATGTGCCCGGCGTCGGGGTACTCCACGCGCTCCCCGTCGGGCAGCGCGTCGAGCAGTTCCCGCAGCTCCTCCTCGGTCACCTCCGGGTCGTGGGTGCCGTGCAGGATGAGCGTGGGCATCGCCAGGGAGGGCGCCAGTCGCGTGCCGTCGTGGTTGAGGCTGGCCAGCGTGGTGGCGGAGAGCGCCGGTGCGCGGGTGGTGAGGAAGCTGTCCCGGACGTGCGCCACCACCTCCTGCGAGGCGGTCGGGCCGACCCCGATGCGCCGGACCATCCGGTCGGCGACCCACTGCGCCGAGCGGATCCGCCGGCCCAGTCGCGTGGTGGCGCGCAGCACCCCGAACCAGGTGCCGCGCACCCCGTGCGCGAGCACCGGGGGAAGCCCGCGCACCGGCAGCCCCGGGGCGGTGACGCCCGAGCCGCCCGAGCCGGCGAAGACGACCCCGGCGGTCCGGTCGAGGGCGTCGGTCTCCCGGGCCGCGGCCAGGATGATCCCGCCCCCGAGGCTGTGGCCGACGAGGACGGCCCGCCGGCCGTCGGGCAGACACGAGCGCAGTACCTCGGCGAGGTCACGGGCATGGGCCTGCAGCTCGTAGCCGCCCGGGCCGGCGCTCCCGCTGCGGCCGTGGCCGCGCAGGTCGTACCGGACGACGTGGTGGCGTTCGGCGAGCCGGGCCGGGACCTCGCCCCAGGAGTCGGTGGACATGCCCAGGCCGTGCACGAGCACCACGGGGGATCCGTCCGGCGGGCCGGTCCGGGTCACGGCCAGGGGCGTGCCGTCGAAGGACGGGAGGGAGGACATGGAACTCCTGCGGGTGTCGGGGTCGGTGGTCGAGGGTCATCCGTCGCCGGGACGGAGCTCGAAGAACGCCACCTGCGGTGGGGCGTTGATCCGGATGGGGGCCAGGCTGAAACCGATTCCGCAGGTCACGAACATGCGGTTGCCCTCGGCCCCGTAGCCGGCAGGCGCCCAGCCGTCGGCGACGATCTTCTCCTCGTCGGTCAGTGCGAGATAGCTCCACCGCGGGGTGCCGGGCAGGGTCACCTGCCCGCAGTGGGTGTGGCCGGCGAGCACCAGCGGCGCCGTGCCGGCCGGGAACTCGTCGAAGACGGTGGGGTTGTGCATGAGGACGACGCGGGGTGCGCCGTCCGGGACGTCGGCCAGCGCGGCGTCGACGTCGGCCAGGCCGGGCCGGTCCGGGCCCACCCCGACGACGTGCAGCGCCTCTCCCGAGGCGGTCCGCAGCCCCGGCACGGGGACCGACTCGTTGCGCAGCACCGGCACGCCGGCCTCCTCCAGGGCGGTGGTGAGCTCCTCCGCGCCGTCGACGGCGTGGTCGTGGTTGCCGAGCACCGCGTAGGTCGGGATGCCCGACTCCAGCAGGGGACCGAGCAGCTCCAGCAGCACGTCGACCTGCGCCTCGACGCCGGGATCGGTGCTGTACAGGAAGTCGCCGGCGAGCAGGGCGATGTCCGGCTCCTCGTCGACGATCGTCTCGAGGGAGCGCTCCACCATGCCGGTGTTGGCGAACCACATGCCGAGCTGGAAGTCCGACACCACCGCCACCTCGGTCCCGGCCAGCTCCTCGTCGACGTGCGGCAGCGGCACCTCGGCGTGCACCTCGTCCAGGACGAGCCGCGGCTCGATCAGCACGCCGTACACGAGCAGCAGGGTGAGCAGCACGCCGAGCGCGGCGCCGATCCTGAGCAGCCAGCGGCGCATGTCTCGTCGTTCCTCTCGTTCCTCTCGTTGCGACCGGAGCGTGGGCGCAGGCCGGTGGCGGTGGCTGTGGCGGGGCGTGAGGTCAGTCGGCGTTCTCGAGGACCTCGACGTCCTCCGCGACGATGTAGGGCTCGTCCTCGAACTCCTCGAACACCGGGCCGTCGAGGTCGACCCCGAGCTCCTCCTCGACGTCGGTGATCACGAACCCGTCCTTCACCGTGCCGGTGACCTCGACCGTGGCTCCCGGGGTCAGCTCCTGGTCCTGCTCCGCGCCGACCACCAGCAGCGCCTCGACCGAGACGTCGCCGGTTCCGCCGATCGTGAAGGCGTCGGGCCGGACCACCTCGTCCACCGCGGCGGTGAGGGTGACCTCCTGGTCGGCGTAGTCGTCGATCGACTCGAAGAAGTCGACCTCGTACCGGCCCTCGTAGGGACCGTCGGCCAGCACCTCGTCCTCCGGCACGTCCTCGATGTCGGCGCCGGAGTCCGTGTTCCCGCAGGCAGCAACGCCCAGGGCGGTGGCGACGGCGAACACCGCGGCGGCGGTGCGGGAAGTGGTCGTCCTCAGGGGCCGGGTGGTGCGCATCGGTGTTCCTCCTCGGGCCGGACGGTTCCGGCGATCGGTTCCGGGTCCACCGGGCATGCCCGGCCGACGCGCCCCGATCCGCTACGGACCGGCTTCGTCACCCGTCTGACAAGGAAGCCCGCCGGCGCCGAGGGCCGTGTGACGGACAGGTGACGAGGGGTGGGGTCAGGCGGCGCCACGCTCCTGGCCGTCGGACGGCGTCACCGTCTCCAGGTGCCGCACCTCGACCTGCAGGTGCTGCACGCGCGCGTCGGAGAGGCAGCCGCGCAGCTCGCGCCGGTCGAACTCGTCGAGCCCGGGGTGCAGCCGGAAGGTGAAGACCCCCTCGCTCAGGGCCACGAAGGAGTCCTCGACGACGTCGGAGTTGACCAGCAGCCGGCAGGTGCTGACCAGCCCGCGGGTCATCTCGGGGCGCACACCGGGGTCTTCCTGCTTGACCTCCGCAGCGACGACCACGTCGGTGTAGGAGCCCTCGGGCTGCTCGACGCTCACCGTCATGAGCTCCGCACGCAGCGCCAGCAGGCCGGCCGTGCCGAGGGCCACCACCACCAGCCCGATGAGCAGCTTCTTCACCGCGGGCTCCCGCCGGCCGGGCCCAGCAGGACCTCGAGCCCGGGGTCGGCCTCCCGGCCCACGCCGGCGAGCACCTCGCCGGGGGAGGGCACCAGCGGGGCGACCGGGAACGACAGCCCGCGCAGATCGCCGGCCAGGTCCTCCTCCACGCCGGCCCGTGCGGCCGAGCCGGCCACCCGCTCGACCAGCCAGGCCGCACCGGAGAGCAGCACGCCGCCGCCGATCAGCAGCGGGATGAACACGCCGACCCGGTCCGGGTCGTGCGGTGCCAGCCAGCGGAAGCGTGGCAGCTCCACCGGAGCGGCGCGCAGGTGCTGCAGCGCGTCGTCCGCCCGCGAGGGGGCCGACACGGTGCGCTCGAGCCGACCCAGCCGCCGCAGGACGAGCGCGGTGGACATCCCGACCAGCGCGGCCAGGAAGAGGATGCCGACCAGCAGGGCGCGGTGCCACTCCCACCGGTAGACGTACACCAGCACGTAGCCGCCGGAGGCGAGCAGCGCCAGCGTCCCGGTCGTCCAGATGACGGGTCTCACGACGGGTCCTCCTCGATCTCTCCGGTGTCGCCGTCCACCCGGACGACGGTGCCCGGTTCGTAGCGGTCCAGCGCCCCGGCCGCTCCGACGACGGTGGGGACGCCGGCCTCGCGGGCCAGGATCGCCAGGTGAGCCAGCACGCTGCCGGTCTCGGCCACCAGACCGGCCAGCCGCGGCAGCACCGAGGCCAGCGAGGGATCGAGCGTGCGCACCACCAGCACCGACCCCTCGGGCGCATCGTCCCCGTGGTGGACCGGGCCGCGGCCCCGGCCCCCGCCGGCGCCGGCGGCCGCCGCACCGCCGGCCACGACCACGGGTGCGCCGGTGTCGCTGACCCGGAACCGCGCGGGCAGCGGCTCGCCCGGCTCGGGGCGTTGCGGTCTCGCCGTCGCCGCCGGGTCGCGTACCAGCGACTCCAGCTCGCGCAGCGTCAGTCCGCGCACGTCCTCCGGGTGCGGCAGCCGGCCGGCCGCGGTGAGCCGAACGCCCAGGGCCCAGGCCGCCCGCACGCCGGCCTCCTGCAGCCAGCGCGTCCGGAGGCGCAGCGCCTCGCGCAGCAGGGCCGGGTCGTCGGCGTCCACCCGTTCGCGGTCGGGAGGCGGCGGCACGTCGGCCGGGAGCAGCGGGGAGGGGCGGATCTGCGGGGGGCTCAGGGCGAGGACGACGGGATGCTCGGCCACCGTCCGCTCGTCGGGGAGCCCGGCCTGCCGCGCGCGGGCCAGGACGTCGAGGGCGACGCCCACCCCCGTCGTCCGCGGGCGCTCGGGATCGACCAGCAGACCGACGAGTAGCTCGTGCGCGTGCACGGACACCAGCGCCGGACCGGTCCGGTGCAGCAGCCCCAGCAGCTGGGCGTCGTCGAGGTCGTCCAGGGGCGGGACGGCGGCGAGCGCGGCGTCGGCGGCGGCCACGATGTCTCGGCTGAGCGCCGGCAGCGCCGCCCGCAACCGGCCGACCCGCCAGGAGGCGTGGAGGCGGCGCAGGCCCGGCCGGGGGTCCAGCCGCCGCAGGATGCCCGACCGCCCGGCCTTCGGCTCCAGCAGGTCCAGGTCCACGGCGACGTACCCGCCGACGACCGCGACGACCGGCGAGTCCGCCACCTGGGCCTCCGGCGCGGTCCCGGTCAGGAGCAGCGCGCGGGCCAGTGCGGTGCGCAGGGGCTCCACCCACAGATCCACCTCGAGCGGCTGGAGCGGCTCCGGGAACGTCTCGGCGACCGGTCCGGGTCCCAGCACCGGGCCGACGGGCCGTCCCCGGGGTTCGGCGGTGACCGGGCGGCTCTGCAGCAGCCGCAGCCGGCCGTTCCGCTCGTAGGCCCACTCGACGTCCTGCGGACCGCCGAAGACCTCGGCGGTCCGGGCGGCCAGGGTGGCCAGCTCGCGCAGGCGCCCGCGGCTCAGCCGTGCGCCACCCTCTCCGCGGTCGACCTGCACCGATCGTCCGCTGCGGTCCAGTTCGTACCGGTCGCCATCCACCTGGCCGCTGACCAGCCGGTCGGGGCCGCCCTCCGTGGCGGCCACGACCAGCCGGTCCTCCCGCCCCGAGACGGGGTCGATGCCGAAGAGGACACCCCCGCAGTCCACGTCCAGGAGGGGCTGCACCAGCACGGCCAGCGGCTCCTTCCCGGTCAGCACGTCGCTGCCGGCGGCCGCCTGCTCGCGGGAGGCGATCACGACGTCGACGGCCCGGCGGAACCCCTCCAGCCCGCGCACGTCCAGGACCGACTCGAAGCGGCCGGCCATGGAGCTGTTCCCGAGGTCCTCGACCGTCGAGCTGCTGCGCACCACGAGGGGCAGGGCGCCGTCCTGCGACAGCTCGCGCCAGGCCTCGGTGACCTTCTCGGGCAGGCCGCCGCCCTCCGCGATCCGCTCGCAGGCCGCGGTGGTGATCGCGAAGCCGCGCACGATGGGCAACCCGGCGCCGGCCGCCGTCGCGAGGGCGGCCGCCTTGGCGCCGGTGTCCGCCGCGTCCGCGGCGGACGGGGCGTGCAGCCAGACAGCCGGCGGTCCGTCGGCGCCGGTGGCGGCGTCGCCGCGGTCGGCGGAGGGAAGTGAAGGCACCCGGGCGGCTTACCCGCCTCCGGGCGACGACGCGGATCGTCGCCGGAAGGTCCCCGGATCGACGCACAGCCGTCATGGACGGACGGCGCCGGCTCGCGCAGCCAGGGGAGGGGAGGAAGCCGGCGGGAGCGGGGAAGGGTGCACCGGATGTCGTTCCCGTGACAGAGCCGGTGCCCGGGTTGCCGGTCCGGCCCGGGCGGGCACGCCCGGGCCGGGCCGCGGCGTCCGTCGTGGGCCCGGGTCCGCTCATCGCACACGAGGAGACAGCGCCATGCCGAGCCTTTCGCCGCGACGACCCGCGGGACGACGTCCGACCATCGCAGTGCTGCTCGCCGCCGCCGTGGCCGCGCTCCCGGCGTGCTCCGAGGACACGGTCGACGCCGGAACGGGCAGCGACGCGCCGGACGTGCGGGGTCCCGACGACCTGCAGGACCCCTACGACGGCGAGTACGGCGAGGACTTCCGCGACGACATCGCGGGCTACGAGGGCCAGGAGGTCACCCTCGAGGCAGCCGTCGACCAGGTCATCTCGCCGGTCGCCTTCACCATCACCGCCCCCGACGGGGACGACGTCGAGCCGACGCTGGTCATCGTGGAGGAGCCCGTCATCGATCTCGCCCCCGGTGCGGAGGTCGTGGTCGCCGGCGTGCCGCACGAGGAGTTCGACCTGGCCGCGGTCGAGGAGGAGCTGGGCGCGGAGCTACCCGAGGAGGAGCTCGAGGAGTGGGACGACGAGCCCTACGTCCTCGCAGGCATCGTGGAGCCCGCCCCGGCCGCCTGATCAGGACGGGGGCCGCGGCCGGACCACGGCGCGCGACGGCCCGGGCGATCGCTCGCCCGGGCCGTCGCTCTGTGCGGGTGGTGGTGCTGTGCGGGTGGTGGTGCTGTGCGGGTGGTGGCTACTCGGCCAGCCAGACGTGGCCCCACATGGCCGTCGCACCGGGGACACCGTTGCCCGGTGTGCCGTCGGGGAACTCCCAGCCGCCGACGTTCTTCACCTCGTCCTGCACCGCGATGTCGGTGAGGGTGTAGCCGGTGAAGAGGTTCGGCACGTTCTCCGAGACGTCCAGGCTGATCTCCTCGACCGCCGCCTGGCGCTCCTCCAGGTCCGTCGTGGACCGCAGGATCTCCAGGTTCTCGTCGATCACCGCGCTGGTGTAACCGGTGAAGTTCAGCGCGCCCGGGGTGAACGCGTCCTTGAGGATGTAGTACGGGTCCTCCTCGGAGCTGAACCGGAAGCACTGCACGTCGTAGTCCCGCGCGATGGCGTTCTGGATGTGGGCGGCCTGCTCGACGGTGGTGAGGTCGACGTCCATGCCGATCCCGTTCCAGAAGGACTGGTAGAGCTGGGACAGCTCGTTGAGGCTCGGGTCGGGCGGGCAGGCGTAGGTGAAGGAGATCGGGGAGCCGACCGGCTGCCCGTCGGAGCGCTGCGGGTCGTTGATGTACTCGTCGTAGAGCTCCTGCGCCCGCTCCGGGTCGTAGTCCGGGAAGGCCTCCGCAGCGTCCTCGGAGTAGAAGGGGCTGTCCGGGCTGAAGTACTGGGTGGCCTCCGGGGTCAGGCCCGTGCCGCCGAGGACCTCGATGAGGGCCTCCTGGTTGACCGCGTGCCCGAGGGCCTGCCGCACCCGGGGGTCGTCGAACGGCGGCTTGGTGGTGTTGATCAGCGAACCACCGCTGTTGTTGCCCAGGTACTCGTAGTTGTCCACGCCGTCCAGGTCGCGGGCCCGGGCGATGGTGCTCTGGCGCAGGGACTGCATGGCCTGGATGTCACCGCTCTGCAGACTGGCCAGCCGGGTGTCCTCGTCGGGGATCGGCCGGAAGGTGATCCCGTCCAGGTAGGGCAGGCCCTCCTGCCAGTAGTCGTCGTTCCGCTCGACCACGAGGTCGTTGTCGCGCTGCCAGCTGACGAACTCGAACGGACCGGTGCCCACCGGGTTGGCCCCCGCATCCTCACCGGCCGCTGCCGCCGCCGTCGGCGAGAACGGCCACCCCGGCGACTGCGTGAGCACGTCGGGGAACGCCGCGTTGGTGTCGGCCAGGTTGTACCGGACCGTCAGGTCGTCCACGACCTCCATCGAGGTCACGTCGGACAGCGATGCCGCCACGTTCGACGTCGGAACGGTGAGGTACTCGTCCCAGATCGTCTTGAGCGCCTGGGCGTCGAGCGGGGTGCCGTCGTGGAACTGGACGTCCGGCCGGAGCTTCAGCGTCCACTGGGTGAAGTCCTCGTTGGGCTCGATCGACTCCGCCAGGTAGGGCTTGAGATCGCCCTCCTCGGTCCGCTTGACCAACGGGTCGTAGATCGCGTACGCCACCGAGGTGCCCGGGTTGCCGAAGGTTCCCTCGCCGGGCAGCCAGCTGTTGGTCTCCGCTTCCAGGCCCACCTCGATGGTGCCGCCGGTGACCGGGTCACCCTGCTCGGAGAAGTCGTCCTGCCCGACGGCCTGCGGCGTGCCGCCACCGTCGCCGCCGTCGCCGCCACCGCAGGCAGCGGTGCCGAGGAGGAGACCCACGAAGCCGGCGGAGGCCAGCGTCCGCTTCCAGACGCCTGTCCCCAGTCGCGGATGTTCTCTCATGTGCTCACTCCTGACCTGATGGGCGCGCGAACCGCGAGTCCGTGCCGGCGGGTCCGGCGGGTGGACGTACGAGCGCCCCGAGGTCCGTTCCGAGCGCACCCCCTTCGTACCGACGGCGACGGCGAAGTCCGATGGCAGGACACCGACAGTTGTGTGTCATCGCCGTCATCGGGCGGGCATTCCTGGCGAGCGTCACCCTGCTTGCGCCCAACCGCCGCTGCCCCGAAGGTCGGGGCCGGGAACCCCCGCCCGGCACGACCGAGGAGACACTGTGATCGACGACGTGATCGCCCGCTGGCACCGGTACATGGACGGTGAGCTCCCCGGCGGCCTGGACGGGCTGCTCGCCGACGACGTCGTCTTCTTCTCGCCGGTGGTCTACACACCGCAGCGCGGGAAGGCCGTGACGACGCAGTACCTCGAGGCGGCGAGCCGGGCGCTGGCGGGTGAGCCAGGCGGCGCCTTCCGGTACACGAAGGAGGTCCTGTCCGGTGACACGGCCGTGCTCGAGTTCGAGACCACGGTGGAGGGCAGGTACGTGAACGGCGTGGACATCATCTGGTGCGACGACGCGGGCCGGATCGTCGAGTTCCGCGTGATGCTGCGTCCCCTGCAGGGGATCCAGGCCGTGCACGAGCAGATGGGCCGGCGGCTGGCCGCGGGCGGCTGACCCGCGGCGACGTGCCCGCGCACCGGGCGCCGTCGCGTGGTCGCTGGCAGGGTGGACCGCATGGCCACTCCCTCGTCCGTCGTCGTGGTGACCGGTGCGAACGGGCTGGTGGGCACCGCGGTGTGCCGCGCCCTGGCCGCCCGGTCGGCGCAGGTGCGTGCCGTCGTCCGCCGGGCAGGCAGCGCGCCCCCGCTCGAGGGGGTCACCGAGCACGTCGGCGACTTCGCCGACGAGAGCATCGCCCGCGCGGTGACCCGGGGCGCCGATGCGGTCGTCACGACGGTGCACCCGATGGGCTCGTCCCGGGAGGCGCAGCACCGGGTGGGGGTCGAGGGCACGCCGGTCATCGCCCGCGCGGCGCGGGACGCCGGCGTCGCCCGGCTCGTGCACGTGTCCACGGCCGGCGTGTACGACCGCTCGACCGGGGTCGGCGACGTCGCCGAGGACGGCGCCCTCCTGCCCGAGGGGAGCGGCGCCTACCCCGACACCAAGAACGCCACCGACGCCGCGCTCGCGCAGATCGACGGGCTCACGACCGTGCTGGTCCGCCCGCCGGCGATCGTCGGCGCCGGTGACACCTCGGTCTGGAACACGCTCCGGCCGCGTGCCGTCCGGGACGGCGACCGCCGGGCGAACCCGGCGCAGACCTGGTCCTGGGTGCACGTCGACGACCTGGCCGAGTTCATCGCGGACGTCGCCACGGGCGCCGTCGCCACCGCCGACGACGCGCAGCGCGGTCCGGCGGCCGGACGGGCGACGCCGGTCATCGTGGCGGGCGAGCCCGCCACCTGGGGCGACTACCTCGGCACGGTGACCGACGCGCTCGGCGTCGACCCCGAGTGGACCGACGAGCCGGCGTGGACCGGGCAGCTGCGCACCGACCGCGCCCACGGGTGGGGCTGGTCGCCGCGGGTGGGCCTGGCGCAGGCCCTGGACGAGGTGCGCCGGGGCCTGGCGCGTCCGTGACGGCACCGGCTCCGAGAGCCGGCGGTCGTCCCTCAACCGGCCGCCGTGCAGCGCCGGATACCGGTGCCGGGATACTGCCTGTGCCCGGGACCGCCGCTGGTCCCGTGGTCGAGGAGGTCCCTGAACGTGCCCAGAGCCCTGCTGCTGGAGAACATCGACCAGGTGGCGGCCGACGCCCTCCGCGCCGCCGGTTTCGAGGTGGAGTCGCGCCGGGGGGCGCTGGACGAGGCCGACCTGGTCGAGGCGCTCGACGGGGTCGACGTGCTCGGCATCCGGTCCAAGACCCAGGTGACCGCCGACGTCCTGCGTCGTCGTCCGGACCTGTGCGCGGTCGGGGCCTTCTGCATCGGCACCAACCAGATCGACCTGACCGCGGCGGCTGCCGCGGGTGTGGCGGTGTTCAACGCCCCGTACTCGAACACCCGCAGCGTGGTGGAGATGGCGCTCGCCGAGATCATCATCCTGGCCCGGCGGCTGGTGGACCGGGACCGGGCGCTGCACGCCGGGACCTGGGACAAGTCCGCGACCGGCAGCCACGAGATCCGCGGGCGCACCCTGGGCATCGTGGGCTACGGGAACATCGGCAGTCAGCTGTCGGTGCTGGCCGAGGCGCTGGGCATGCGGGTCGTCTACTACGACCTCGAGGACAAGCTCGCCCTGGGCAACGCGGAGCGCTGCAACACCCTGGAGGAGCTGCTCGAGCGGGCGGAGGCCGTCACGCTGCACGTGGACGGTCGCGGTGGCAACGCCGGGTTGTTCGGGGCCGAGCAGTTCGCCCGCATGCGCCCGCGCAGCCTGTTCCTCAATCTCTCCCGCGGGTTCGTCGTCGACCACGAGGCGTTGCGGGACAACGTCCTGAGCGGCCACATCGCCGGCGCCGCTGTCGACGTCTTCCCGGAGGAGCCGCGTGAGCAGGGCGACCCCTTCGACTCGGTCCTCCGCGGCCTGCCCAACGTCGTCCTCACCCCGCACGTCGGGGGGTCGACCCAGGAGGCGCAGTACGACATCGGACGCTTCGTCGCCGGCAAGCTGGTCGACTACAGCCGCTCGGGCACGACGACGCTGAGCGTGAACCTGCCCACCGTCGTCCTGCACGGCTCCTCGGCGGCCCGGTTCGCGTTGCTGCACCGCAACGAGCCCGGCGTCCTGGCGCGCGCCGACGCACTGGTCGGCGAGCACGGCCTGAACGTGGACGGGCAGGTGCTGGCCACGCGCGGGGGGCTGGGCTACGCGGTCACCGACGTCAGCGCCCCGCTGCCCCCGGGCCTGGTGGCCGCGCTGCAGGCACTGCCGGAGACCGTCCGCCTGACCGTCGGACCCGCTCCCGACTGATCCGCAGCCGCCGCACGGCGGTGGCACGGGTCGCGGTTCCTGCCCGGCCGGGTCACCCTGGGCCGGTGAGAATCCTGGTCACCGGCGCGTCGGGGTTCGTGGGCAGCCGGCTGGCGGCCGCGCTCGTGGAAGCAGGGCACGAGGTCCGGGCGATGACCCGCCGGCCGGAGAGCTACGAGGGGCCGGGCACCCCCGTCGCCGGGGACGTCGGGGACGAGAACTCGCTGCGGGCGGCCCTCGAGGGCTGCGAGGTCGCCTACTACCTGGTCCACTCCCTCGACGACCCGGACTTCGAGCGCAAGGACGCCGAGGCGGCGCGCACCTTCGCCCGCGCCGCGGCCGCGGCCGGGATCCACCGGATCGTCTACCTCGGGGGTCTGGGCCGGGACGGCGACCAGCTGTCGAAGCACCTGCGCAGCCGCCGCGAGGTCGAGAAGCTCCTGGGCTCCACTGGTGTGCCGGTGACGGTCCTGCGTGCCGGCATCGTGGTCGGCCACGGCGGGGTGTCGTGGGAGATGACCCGCCAGCTCGTGGCGCACCTGCCGGCCATGGTGACCCCGCGGTGGGTCAGCACGCGGACGCAGCCGATCGCGGTCGCCGACGTCGTGCGGTACCTGGTCGGCGTCCTCGACGCACCCGAGGCCACCGGGCGGGTCTTCGAGGTGGGCGGCCCGGAGGTGCTCACCTACCTGCAGATGATGAGCCGCGTCGCCGAGATCCAGAACCGGCACATGTTCGTCGTCCCCGTGCCGCTGCTCAACCCGCAGCTGTCCTCGCGCTGGCTGGCGCTCGTCACCGACGTCGACCTGGACACCGGCCGCTCGCTCATCGACTCCATGACCAACGAGGTGGTCGTCACCGACGACGCCATCCGCTCGGTCGTGCCCTTCGAGCCGATGGACTACGACGAGATGGTGATGACCGCCCTGGTCGAGCGGGCGCGGGAGCGCCGGCAGCAGTCGGGGGACCGGCGCGGCGGGTGGCTCAGCCGCGGAGCGCGGCGGTGACCCGCGGCCGCACGATGCTCTCGGCCCGGATCCAGCGGGCGGCCGGGCCGCTGCTCCGGCGCGTGCCGCGTGACCACTGGGAGAGCGACGCGGCCTTCCGGCGACGCCGGCGGGTCACCGCCGCCACCGCGGTCACCGGGGCGTCGCTGCTGGGGGTGTCGCTGTCGACGCCACCGGGGTCGCCGCGGTTCTACGGGCTGACCCTCGGGGTCGCCGGCACCTGGGTGGCCGGCGGTCTGGCGTCCGGGCCGCTGCACCTGGGGCGGATGTTCGGGCCCGGCGACCGGCTGCGCCGGCCGCTGCTCACTCCGGTCGTCTCCGGGGTCGGGGCCTTCGGGGCCTTCTACGCCGCGGCGCTGGTCGCCCGGCGGATCCCGGTGCTGGAGCGGGCGATCGGCTCGGTGCTCCGCTACGCCGACCAGGGGTCCAACCCGCTGGTGCTGACCACCACGCTGGCCAACGGCCTGGCGGAGGAGGTGTTCTTCCGCGGTGCTCTCTACGCGGCGGCGGGCGCGGACCGGCCGGTACTGGTGTCGACCGCGGTGTACGGCCTGGCCACCACGACCACCCGCAACCCTGCACTCGTGCTGGCCAGCGTCCCGATGGGGCTGCTGTTCGCCGTGCAGCGCAGGATCACCGGCGGGATCCAGGCGCCCGTGCTCACGCACGTGGTGTGGTCGGCCCTGATGCTGCGCTACCTGCCGCCGCTGTTCGCCGACCGCCTGGCGGTGGAGGAGCGGGCGTCGGTGTCCGGTCGGGGGTGATCGCCGCTCACCGGTCGGGACGGAGTCCGGCTCCTGGCGTCGACCCGGGTCAGACCTCGGTGGGGCGATCGGCCTGCGCGGTGCCGGTCGTCCTCAGTGCCTGCTCGGGCAGCAGCCCCGAGTCGACCAGCTCGGCCAGGGCACGGCCGGCGGCCGCGTCGGCGAGCGTCTCGACCTGGCGTGCACGGAGGCGGGCGGCGTCCGGCTCGGAGCGGGCATCGATCTCGTCCAGCTCCGCGATCGCCCGCTGCTCCCAGGCGGCGAACGTCCGCCGGGCCTCGTCGACGGTCTCCTGCCGAACCGAGGGCAGGTGGTCGAAGACGTCCAGCGCTTCGGACGTGCGTCGCGCCGCGAGCCGACGGGCGGTGGCTTCCGCGTACGCGAGCTCGCCGGGATCGCTGCCGGCCGGTCCGGGCAGCCGGCCCAGGAGACGGCGACCGACCTGCTCGGCGCGCCCGGACCGCGATCGGCGCGTCGTCCCCAGCCGGTAGTCCTCGCCGTGCAGGGAGAGATCGTCGATCTCGTCGTCCACCTCGTGCAGCAGGGTGCGCGTCACCGCGGGCGGCAGCAGGCCCTCGTCGCTCAGCAGCTGGTAGGTGCGGCGCTCGACGTGCAGCCCGCGGCCGACCACGATGCGGTACTCCTGCCCCGGGTCGACGTCGAGGTCGGCCACCTCCTGACGTGCCGACCGCACCATTTCCGCGAACCGTTCGCTCGTCCGTGGATCGGCGCCCAGCCCCAGGTCGGTCATCTCCCGTTGCGCCGACTCGGTGGCCGAGACCCGTGCGATGGCCACCAGGTAGCGGTCGGCGAGTGAGGGGGTGGCGAGCCCCAGGCGCGCGACCAGCCAGCGGATCGTGGTGGCGTTGAGCAGCAGCGTGGCCAGCACGACGCCTCCGGTCAGGGTCACGAGGAGCTCGCGCTCGGCCAGTTCCTCCGGGAGCGCGAGGGCGAGCGCCAGCGCCACCCCGCCGCGGAGCCCGCCCCAGATCAGCACGGCTTCGTTGCGCCAGCCCAGCCTGGGGATGTGGGCCAGCCGCTCGAGCAGCCACACCACCGGAACGACGGCGAGGGCACGCGCCACCAGCACGACCGCCGCCGCCAGGACGATCGGACCGAGGTCATCCAGCAGTCCGCTCGGCCCGATCACCAGGCCGATCAGCAGGAAGAGCAGCGCGTTGGCGACGTAGTCCAGCGCCTCCCACGTCTGCTCCCACATCTCCCGCACCTCGGCCGACGCGCGGCTCGGGGCGTACCCGGCCAGCACCATCCCGGCCGCCGCGGTGGCCATGACCCCGGAGAACCCCAGGACGACGTCGGCGAGGACGAAGGACCCGTAGGCGACGGCGAGCGAGAGCCCGACGGCCGGCAGCCGGCCCAGCCACGGCAGCGCCAGGGAAGCAGCACAGCCCAGGACGATCCCGAACCCGGCTCCGCCACCGAAGACGACGACGAACTCCACCATCCCGGCGGCGACGCCCACCGACCCGCCGAGCGCCGCATCGACGAGGACGGCGAACAGCACGATCGCGACGCCGTCGTTGAGCAGGCTCTCGCCTTCCACCAGGGTCAGCAGCCGCCGTGGCACGCCGACCTCGCGGAACACGGCGACGACCGCCACGGGATCGGTGGCCGAGATCAGGGCCCCGAAGAGGAACGCGACCACCAGCGCCGTGCCGAGCGCCCAGTGGAGGGTGACACCGACGAGGACCGCGGAGACGAGGAAGGCCGGGACCGCCAGCGCCAGGATCGCCCCCAGGTTCCGGACGAAGGCGCGCAGATCGATCCCCAGCGCGGCGGCGAAGACCAGCAGCGGCAGGAACAGGAAGATCACCACCTGCTCGAAGGCCTCGCCCTCGAGCTGGGCGATCTGCGGGGCGAGGCCTGCTGCGGAGGCCACGAAGCCGACGACCACCAGGATGACGCTCAGCGGGATCCCGACCCGCCGGGCGACCGGTTCGAGTACCACCGCCACCATGAGCAGCACGGAGCCCTCGAGCAGCAGGCGCGGCAGTTCCACGGGAGCTCCTCCGCCTCATCCAGGAGTTCGGCACGGTCCAGGTGACGGTGGCACCCCGCCGTCCGCCCGGCATCTCGGGCGACCGTCGCCACCCGGGTGCGGACGACGCCGAGGCACCGCGAACGCGAAGCCCTTCGGCCGAACCATGGGGCGACGGCCCGCTCGACCACGGGCAGGTTGATGCGCGCCGGTGACAGGAGGATGGCGATCGGCCGGGCCAGCAGCAGCGCCGACAGCGCGCGTCGACCGCTCAGCCGTCCGTCGGCCGGGGCCACCGGCCGAACTGCTCGGCGGCCGCATCGGCGAAACCTGCCGGCTTGCCCGCCGCGGTGAAGGGCTGCGCGATCTGCGGCATCTCCTCCTCCCAGCGCCAGCCCTTGTTCCGGGCCGCCTCCACCGCCGCGGCGTGCCGGCCGGCGAGGTCCGGCTGCGAGCGGGCCCACTCGGCGAGCAGCGCATCGTCGACGTGGAGGTCGCGGACGGTCCGGTGCACGCCCACGAGCAGGACGGTGGCGATCTCGGTCCACGCCGCGTAGGTCATCTTCGGTTGGGTCGGCCCAGCGACGGCCGGGTCGGGGATCCCGACCGCGTCCCGATGACCGGCCGCGCCGTCCTACCTGCGGCGGCGCGCGAGGACCAGGCCGAGGGCCAGCACCGACGCGCCCGCGACGAGCAGCCGGCGGCCGCCGCCGACGGCGAGCACGACCACGGCGGCACGCGGACGCACCAGTCGCGTGCCCAGCAGGAGCCCTCCGGCGGGTGAGTGGACGCCCGCACCGGCGACGGCGACCGGGCGGGTGGGGGAGGCCAGGTGCGCCGTGATGCCGGCCTCGGCCAGGGCTTCGGCCAGCCCGCCCAGGTCCCGGCGGCCGGGGGCCACGCCGCTGCGCGCGGTCGCCGCCTCCCGCACCCGGGCCACGAAGTCGCCCACGTCCTCGGCGACGATCCGCACGTCCGCGCCGTCGGCGTGCACCTGCACGCCGACCCCGTCGACCTCGAGGGAGAGCTCGCCGGTCAGGTTCAGGGGGCCGTGCGGACCCGTCATCCCCGGCTGGCGTTCTCGGCGGTCGTGATCCGCAGCGTGCCGTTGAGCCGCCAGGTCGCGCGCGGCGCGTCCGACCCGGTCTCGCGGGGCACCTCCACGGTCATGTCGACGAACTGCGGTCGCGACGGGCATGACCGGTGTCGTGCTCACCGCTGTGTCGGCGCCTCCCTGCGGAGGGCCGTGGCCGGCTCCGGCTGGTCGGCTGCCCGTCGGACCAGAGCCGGGTCGGGCGCCCAGAGCCATGTGTCGTCCGCGGAGTCGTTCGCGGCGAGCACCGCGCGAAGGACCTGCCCGGGGTCGCAGCCGTACAGGCCGGCACCCCAGGTGGTGTTCGTCTCGAGCACGACGAGCCTGCCGTCGGCGAGCCGGGCGACGTCGAGGACGCAGGCCGGAGGGACGCGCGCGTCGGGCAGGCCCGAGAGCAGTTCGGCGGCGAAGGCCGCCGCGTGGTCGTGGAAGCTGGCCCGGTGGCGGTGCAGCAGCGGGCCCCACGCCTCTCCCTCGACGACGTAGGGGGAGCAGGCGACCGCCCGTCGGCCGATGCAGAAGACGCGGTACTCGCTGTCGCAGTCCAGCCACCGGTCGGCGACGAGCAGGCGGGCCGGCGGCGGGAGCGCGGCCTCGTGGACGGCAGCGGCCGCTGCCGCGGTCCCGGCGGTCCTCGTCGCCGAGAACCCGGAGGCTTTGGCGTCGGCGAGCTTGACCATGCGGACGGGGAACGGAACGTGCCCGGCCGCGACAGCTGCGGCGTCCACGACGGCCACCCGCCGTCCCAGGAGCTCGGGCGGGAGGGACGCGAACCACTGCGGTCCGGCGGCCGTGAGCCGGATGGGTGCCCCGCGGGCGATGAGCGCGGCGACGAGTCCCAGCGGCGCCCGCCAGGCCAGCCCCGGACGTGGGCGGAGACGGAGCTCCGCGGGGTTCCGAGGCAGGTCCAGGACGGTCAGGCCGAGCTGCTGCGCCGCCTCGCGCAGCCGTCCGGCGTTGTGCGTGCTGTCCGCGTACAGCGCCAGATCGGTGTAGGCCGGCACGCGCGGAAGCCTAGGGTTCCGCGCCCGTCGAGTCGCCGGCGGGACGGGCGGGCGACCGTCGACCGGTCGGAGCGGCGGGCGGTCCTGTTCAGACCTCGACGGCCGTGCCGCAGATGCCGCAGATCTCCAGCTGTCGTCGTCCCCACCGGGCGATCGGGATGAAGAAGACGGTGAACTGTTTCGCCGTCCGTACCCGCGCCCAGGTCGTGGTGTTGCCGCAGTTCGGGCAGGTGCGGACTTCCCCCGGGCCCAGGTCCTTGTGCTTGGTGCCGAAGCCGAAGAGGAAGAACATCCCGCCACGGTAGGCAGCCGGCCCGGCCGCCGCCTGGTGGGCCTTCCCCGCTCCGACGATGACAGGGGCCCGGCCACCGGCGGTGACCGGGCCCCTGTCGTCGGTGCGCCCGGAAGGTGCTCCGCCCGATCAGGGACCGGCGAAGACGCCCTCGCCGCGGGCCTCGGCGCGACCGGGAGCGGGCTCGTTGTAGCGACCGGCCTCGTGGCGCGCGACGACGAAGTGGTGCACCTCGTCGGGCCCGTCGGCCAGGCGGAGCGTGCGCTGGCTGGCGTACATGCCGGCCAGCGGCGTCCACTGGGACACCCCGGTGGCGCCGTGGATCTGGATGGCCTGGTCGATGATCTGGCACACCTTCTCCGGGACCATCGCCTTCACCGCCGAGACGTAGACCCGGGCCTGGGCGTTGCCGAGCACGTCCATCGCCTTGGCCGCCTTCAGCACCATGAGCTTGCAGGCATCGAGCTCGATGCGCGCCCGCGAGACCGTCTCCATGTTCTTGCCGAGGTTCAGGATCGGCTTGCCGAACGCTTCCCGGAACTTGCCCCGGCGGACCATCAGCTCCAGCGCCTTCTCGCCCTGGCCGATGGCGCGCATGCAGTGGTGGATGCGCCCGGGCCCCAGGCGGACCTGGCTGATCTCGAACCCACGGCCCTCGCCCAGGAGGATGTTGGAGACCGGCACGCGCACGTCGGTGAACCGGATGCGCATGTGGCCGTGCGGGGCGTCGTCGCGGCCGAAGACCTCCATCGGCTCGAGCACCTGGACACCCGGGGTGTCCATCGGCACGAGGATCTGCGACTGCTGCTGGTGTACAGGCGCCTCGGGGTTGGTCTGGCACATGACGATCATGATCTTGCAGCGCGGGTCGCCGGCACCGGAGATGTAGTACTTCTCGCCGTTGAGTACGTAGTCGTCACCGTCGCGCACCGCCTGGAGCCGGACGTTCTTGGCGTCGGAGCTGCCCACGTCGGGCTCGGTCATGGCGAAGGCGGAGCGGATCTCGCCGTTGAGGAGGGGCTCGAGCCACCGGGCCTTCTGCTCGGGCGTCCCGACGCGCTCGAGCACCTCCATGTTGCCGGTGTCGGGGGCGGAGCAGTTGAGCGACTCGGACCCGAGCGGGTACTTGCCGAGCTCGACGGCGATGTAGGCGTAGTCGAGGTTGGTCAGGCCGCCGACCTCGGAGTTGGGCAGGAAGAAGTTCCAGAGGCCTTCCTCCTTGGCCTTGTTCTTGGCGCCCTCGAGCGCCTCCAGCTGACCCGGCGCGTAGGACCACCGGTCGGCGCGTCCCTCGCCGAGCCGGTGGAACTCCTCCTGCATCGGCGCGACGACGTCCTCGAGGAACCGGACGACGCGGTCGTAGAGCGGTCGGGCCTCCTCGCTCATGCGTAGGTCGAACAGCTCCGTTGGCTCAGCGCGTTGCATCAGGTGTCCCTCTCAGCGTGTCCGTGCGGCAGGGCGGTCCTCACCGGGAGCGTGCCGAGAAGCGCAGCGACGACGCGGATCCGGTCGGACGGACCTTGAGCGTGACACAGCAGCGGCCGGCCGCTCGACCCGGATCCGTTCTCCCGGAGGGACAGCCGCTCGCGTCGGGGACCCACCGCGCGGTGGTGGGCGCCCACCGGGCACCGGCGAGCCCCCTCGAGACGAAGCCGATGACCGACGTCGTCCCCGTGCTGGAGCCGGCCGATCGGGGTCGCCCGACCGCCGGCCCGGTGCAGGTCGGCAGGTGTCACGAGGTCGTAACGGCGGGAGCACCGTGGCCCGCCGCCCGTCGGGTAGGGGCGCTGGATGCAGTCAGACAGCCTGGAGAGCACCAGCCGGACCGACCTGCTCGAGCGTGCACGGGCCGCCGACATCCGCGGGCGCTCCGCGATGAGCAAGGCGCAGCTGGTGTCGAGCCTGCGCGAGCTCGGACCGTCGGACGGGGACGGGGGGCACAGGGGGGACGGCGACCAACCGGAGGACGACGGCGTGATCAGGCGCGACGGCAGGGCCCCGGTGGGGTCCCGGGTGGAGGCCTTCCGGGAGCTCGCCGAGGCCCGCGCGCGGGGGGAGATGGTCCTGTTGCCGCGGATGCTGTCCGGCAACGACCGGCGCATGCAC
Source organism: Blastococcus goldschmidtiae (assembly GCF_031845325.1). Lineage (NCBI taxonomy): Bacteria > Bacillati > Actinomycetota > Actinomycetes > Geodermatophilales > Geodermatophilaceae > Blastococcus > Blastococcus goldschmidtiae. The sequence continues at coordinate 297,461 of NZ_JAVREI010000002.1, forward strand.
GTCCGCGAGACGGTGCGCGAGGACCACGAGACCCGCATCGCCACCAGCGACGTCGAGGCGCGGGCGAAGTTCGACAAGCTCGCCGGCTCGGTCTTCCACTTCTTCCGCGGCACGAACCTGCTCTTCTACCGGGACATCCTCGGCGAGGACGCCCGGATGCCCACCGTGCTGGCGCTCGGCGACGTCCATCCGGGCAACTTCGGCGTCATGCCGAGTGCGGACAACGTGCCCGTGTTCGGGGTCAACGACTTCGACGACGCCTTCTACGCGCCGTTCACCTGGGACCTGAAGCGGGGGGTCGTCGGCTTCATGCTGGGAGCGGCCGAGAAGTCCGGTCTCGAGCGGAAGAAGCAGCGCGCCATCGCGCAGCGGTTCGTCCGCGGCTACATCGAGGGCATCGCCGCCTATGCCACCGATGGGACCGAGCAGGACGAGCAGCTGCGGCTGGACAACGCCCCACCGATGATCGCCGAGCTCATCAGCGGCGTCATGGAGCGCGGCCGCGCGGAATGGCTGGCCGAGACGTTGCTGGACGAGCACGGGACCGGCTTCCGCACCGACGAGGAGCTCGTCCCGGTCAGCAGCAGGCGAGCTGAGTTCCAGGACCTGGTCGACCGCTACGTGCGCGAGAACGACGTCGCCGTCCCCGCCCGTGCGGGCGCGATGCGGGTGAAGGACGTCGCCGAGCGGAAGGGCGCCGGGACGGCGTCGCTGGGCCTGGCCCGGTACTTCGTGCTCATCGAGGGGCCGCGCGCCGACGGCACCGACGACCTGCTGCTGGAGTTCAAGCGGGCGCGCCGGTCGGCGCTGGCCGGCCTGGTGCCGCCCTCGGGCTTCGAGGTGGACCGGCAGGGGGACCGGATCCGGCACGCCCAGCGGGTGCACCTGGTCAACGGGGACGTCTTCTACGGCAGCGTCGACTTCGACGGCCACAGCCTGATGGTGCGGGAGCGGGCACCGTTCCGCGACGACATGAGCCTGGGCTCGCTGTCGGTGGGGGAGTGGAAGGAGTACGCCGCCATCTGCGGTCGCGTGCTGGCCCACACCCATGCGATGTCCGACGAGAACGGCCTCATCGACTACGACGTCGAGCCCGCGATCATGGAGGCGATCGGTGGCCACGACCTGTTCGTCGACGACCTGCTGCGCTTCGCCGACGAGGCCGTCGCCCGGGTGCGTGCCGACCACGAGCACTTCGTCGCCGATCACGAGCTCGGTGCCTTCCGCAGCGTCGACGTCGTCTACCGCTGACGCCGTGGCTCCGGAGGCGGCGTCACCGCCGTGGTCACGTCGATGACGAACCGGTGGCGGGCGTCGTCCCCGCCTCACCGGTCAGCGCGGCCCCTGGCCCCGATCCGGGTCGCGTCGCCCTCCATCCCGATCAGCTCGAAGCCCGCGCGGCGCCGACGATCTTGTCGAGCGGGCGTCTGGTGGCCGCTTCCGCGTGCCCGAGCATCCTGCGGTGGAACTGCATGTACTGCGTGCAGCCGCCGATGTCGGCGATCAGGAGCAGCGCACGCCGCGTGCGGCCCGGGGAGCACGGGTCCTCGACCGGGATCAGTACGTGGTCGGCGACCCGGGAGACACCTCTGCCGACCGCTCACGACCACGTCACGTCATGTCGACCGCGATCTTCAGCTGCCCGGGGCGGGGGGCGATCGCGGTGCTGAAGGCGGCCTGCACGTCGGCGACGGGGTGCACGTGGGTGACGTAGGACTCCCGTAGCTCCGGGTGCTCCGCCAGGTAGGTGTCGGCGTCCGCCAGCACCCGTCGCCGCTCCAGGGCCACGCCCGAGCGCAGGGTCAGGTTCTTCCGCAGGAAGGTCAGCATGTCGAAGGGGTAGATCGGGTCGTCCGGAATGCCGAAGTAGAAGACCTGGCCGGCGTACGCGACCGCGTCCAGCGCCGGCTGCAGTGTCGAGATCTGGTGGCCCACCGCCTCTACCACCACCTTCGGCCGGTCGGCGTCGGAGAGCCGCCCGGCCCACCGCTCGGCGCGCGCGGTGACCACCTCGTCGACACCGAAGACCGACGCGACGTCGCCGCGGTCCACCGGGTCCACGCCGGTGACGCGGGCCGCGCCCCGGGCCTTGAGGACGTGGCTGAACAGCAGCCCGATCGGGCCCTGACCGATCACCGCGACCGACTGCCCCGAGACGTCGCCGAGCTGCTCGACGGCGTAGAGCACGCAGGCCAGCGGCTGCAGCATGACGGCGGTGGTGGCCGGCAGCGTGGTGTCGTAGCCGGCCAGGCCGTCGCCGTCGGTGACCACCAGCTCGGCGATGCCGTCGAACATCGACGCCCAGCCGACGACGAGGTCACCGGGGGAGTGGTCGGGGTGCCGGCTGGCGACGACCTCACCGACGATCTCGTGCATGGGGAAGCCCGGCGCCCGCGTGGCGCCCCAGCCGTCCTCGGCGGCCGGGTGCGGCCACAGCCCGCCACGGAAGTTGGGCAGGTCACTGCCGCAGATCGCACCGGCACGGGTCGCCAGCAGCACGTGCCGCGGGGGAAGCGCGGCCGGGTCAGGGGCAGCGATCTCGACCTGCTCGAACCGGAAGGGGCCGCTGAGCGTCTGTGCCCACATGGAAGATCTCCGTCCTGCTGGTGCCGTCACCTGGCTGCCGCCGACCGCCCTGGGGCCACACGCTACGTGCGCGTCCGTGACGTGAACCCTGTCAGGCGGACGCCTTGGTTCGCTGAGCTGTGGCGTGGACCCGGCTCAGCCACGGCCCGAGCGCGGAGAAGAACGACAGTACGAAGCCTGCGAGAACCGCGGTCCAACCAGCCGCGGCTGCGCCGTCGGACTCGAGCGCGGGGGCCGCCCCGACGGCCGAGATGAGCCCTGGGACCGGAACGACGGTGGATTCCATCCGGTGTCCGTGGTCCGCCACACCACATACGCACACGTCTCGGGGTGACGGCACATCCTCCGTCGTCGGGCGCCCGGTGTGGCAAGGTCGAGAGCGCGCCCGTTTGCTCGGGTGTGGTGCTGGACGGTCGCCCTGCTCCGCATGGGGCCGGACGAGGGGGGACATGAGCGGGAAAGCCGTCCGACCCATCGACGCACAGCGCGAGGGGACGGGATGGACACCGGCCGCGTCGGAGCCGGGTCCGCTGTCCGAGGTGCCGGTTCCAGCCGTCCCGGTGCCCGGGGACAGCGCCCTCTCGGTCCCGCCCGAGACCCCGCCGCTCGGCGCCATGGCGATCCTGCGGATCGGCGGCTTCCTCGTCCTCTACCTCAACGCCGTCGCGGTCTTCCTCGGTGTCATGGCGCAGGCGATCGCCCGCGGCTGGCTCGCCTTCGAGCTGACCGGGTCGAACGCGGCGCTGGGCGGGATCCTGCTGGCGTTCGGAGTGGCCCTCCTGCTGGCGACCCCCTGGGGTGGGGTGGCCGCCGACCGGTTGCCCAAGCGGCTGGTGCTGCAGCTCTCGGTGCTCCTGCTGGCGGTGTCGAGCGCAGGGGTCGGGCTGGCCGTCGTCTTCGACGTCATCGCCTACTGGATGCTGCTGTGCGCCAGCGTGCTGCAGGCCGTGGGTTTCGCGCTGTTCGGCCCCGCCCGGATGGCCTTCCTCGCCGAGCTCGTCCCGCGCGGGTCGATGCCCCAGGCCGTCTCGCTGCTGCTGGTCAACGCCGAGGTGAACAGGGTGGTCGGTCCCGCGCTGGCCGGGGTGGTCATCGGTGCGGTGACCTGGGGCATCGAGGCGATCTTCCTGATCAGCGCTGGCCTGGCGGTCGTCGGGGTGCTCCTCACCGCCGCCCTTCCGCCCGGGCGGCCGGGAGAGCCTTCCGGCCGGTCCCCGCTGGGGGAGCTGGCCGACGGGGTGCGCTACGTCCACCGGCACAGGGAGCTCAACGCCCTGGTGTGGTGCGGCATCGGCGTCACGATGCTGGGGATGCCGTACCTGGCGTTCATGCCGACCATCGCCAGCGACCTGTTCGGCCTCGGTTCCGTCGGCTACGGCGTTCTGTCCGCGACCTCCGCGGTCGGCGGAGTCGCGGCCGGTGTGCTCCTGGGGCGGCGCGGCTCGTGGGTGCGGCGCAGGCGGGTCTTCGTGGGGGCGGGCGCCCTCTTCGGCGTGGCCCTGTGCTCGCTCGCGATCGCGCCGACCGCCTACGTCGCGGTGGTCGTGCTCCTCGCCGTCGGCGCGGCGATGCTCGCCTTCCAGACCAGCAACCAGTCGCAGCTGCTCCACCTGGCGGATACGGAGTTCCACGGGCGGGTGCAGGGCCTGGTCATGCTCAGCTTCGGCGCCTTCGGCATCGCAGCACTGCCGCTCGGGCTGCTCGCCGACCTGATCGGGTTGCGCTGGACGCTGTGCGGGATGGGTGCCGGTGTGATCGCCGTCGTGGCCGTGTACGCAGTCGCCGGCCGGCGCAGGTCGGCGATGGCGCGCAGGTCGCGCGACTCCGACTGAGTCGGCCGGACGCGGGTGGCGCATCCGTCCACGGCCGCGGAAGGGTCGCCGCCCGACGGTGGGCGACCGGGCGCAGGAACGGGAGCCCGTTGCGGTCCCCGGCCGGCGAGCCCGCCGTCGCCTACCTGGGACCGGACTCGCGAGCGCCGAAGACGGGGTCACGCTTGTCGACGAAGGCGCGCGCGGCTTCGGCGTGGTCATCCGTCGCGAAGGTCGCGAGGTGGTGGGTGACCTCGACGTCCATGTAGTCGTCGAGTGGAGTGGTCAGCGCGAGCGCGACGTTCTGCTTCATCGACGCCAGCGCCGTGCGCGGCCCGTCCGCCAACCGGTGCGCCACCGCCATCGCCTCTCGCTCGAGGGCGTCCGGCGGAATCACGGCGTTGACCAGTCCCAGCCGCAGGGCGTCGTCCGCCGACAGCCGCGGGGAGAGGTACAGCAGCTCCCGCGCGCGCGCCGGCCCCACGAGGCGCACGAGGAACCACGCGCTGCCGTAGTCGCCGGCGAGCGCGACGCGGGCGAAGGCGGTGGTCAGCACGGCGGACGACGCCGCGTAGCGCAGGTCGCACGCCAGCGCCATCGACAGGCCCGCTCCCGCAGCGGCCCCGGGGAGCACCGCGATGGTGGGCTTGGGCATCCGCCACAGGCGCCCGCTGGTGGCGCGCTGGTTCGCGCGCTGCAGCAGCTCCTTCGACGCCTCGGGCGCGCCGGGCGAGCGCTCGGCGAAGCCCTTCACGTCACCGCCCGCACAGAACGCGCCACCTGCCCCGGTGAGCACCACGGCACCGACCGCGTCATCCGCCTCCACCTGCGCGAGCGTGGTGCCGAGAGCGCCGATCATCTGCTCGGACAGGGCGTTCCGGCGCTCCGGGCGGTTCATGGTGAGCACGGCGACGCCGTTCTCGACGCGGGCGAGCAGGTGGTCGGTTCCGGTCTCGATGTCTGTCACGTCTCCTCCAGCGGGACGATGTCGAAGCGCACTCCGCCGACGACGGCTGCGCGATGCTCGACGCCGGGCAACGCCAGCCGCGCCGCGGTCACGGCGGCGACGTCGCCTGCGCCGGCGACGAAGGACAGGTGCTGGCGGCCGTCGTCGAGAGGCAGGCGGCAGTCGCTGCCGACTGCCGTGATGTCGAGCAGCGCCGCCCAGCGTCGGGCCACCTCGCCCGGGTCGGGGACCATGATGGTGACCTCGCGCAGCCCACCGGCGCACGTGGGGCTGCTCCCGGTCCAGGCCGGACCCGCCCATCGCCAGGACCCGGCCGGGTCGACGGAGTCCAGCGCCAGGAGCACGCCACCCGTGTCCCTGGGATGCAGGTGCACGTCGACGACGTCGGGCAACTCGACCCGGTGCACTTCACGCACGCCGAGACCCGTGTGACGGTCGTGCGCCGTGAGCGTCGGCGGTCCGTCGATCATGAGCATGTAGCCGCCGTCGCCGCCGTTCCGCGCCAGCCACCGACCGGCCGCCGTGCCGGGCGTCGAGGGCGACACGACTTCGACGAAGTCGCAGCCCGCAGCGAGGACAGCGTTGGTGAGGCCGAACCGCCCGACGCCGGGGTCATGGTGCGGTGCGGTGGCTGCGAGGAGCTCCTGCAGCGCCTGCTCGACCGGCGCGCGGTCGTGTGCGGCGAGCACGAGCTGGCGCAGGCGTGTCACGCCCTCACTTCAGCACGTGGGGGGCCGAGCTACAACACGCCGGTGCCAGGCCGGCCCGGTGACGGGACATCCGCGAGCGCGACCGGGAGCTAGCCCGCCGGCGCAAAGGTGTTCAGTCCCGACGTCGTGTCGTGTCGCACCGTCCCCCGCAGCCCGACCGCATGCCGGTCCGGACTCGTCAGCACCGGGAGCGACTCCGCGTCGTCGGCCACCCCGGCCACGAAGCGCGCTCCGTCGCCGAGCCGGCCGATCACCACCGCGCGGGCCAGCTCGCCGTCCGGTCCGGGCAGCACCGTGTAGCTCTCGATGGTGGCCGCCCCGTCCGGCCTCGGCTCCAGCCGCGGGCCGGGGCGCTGCGCGGCGTCGACTGCCTTCTGCCGGGACGGCTCGTCGTCCTCGACGAAGACGCCCCCAGGCGGCGGCGCCGCGGACACCACCAGGGCGTGGTGCTTGGTGGCGTACTCACCGTTGCCGTATAGCAGCCCCGTCGCATCGGCCCCCGCCTCGCGCAGCCGCTCGAGCATCACGTTGGCCGCGCAGCTCATGTAGGCGTTGATCGGCCCGCCGTAGAAGGTCAGGCCGCCTGCGACGGTCAACTCGCGCTCCGGCGGGACGTCCAGCACCGAGGCGGCGATCCACGGGATGACCGGGAAGCAGCTGTAGAGCTCGAGCAGGTCCGGTACCCCGCCCGCGAGCTGCACCGCGTCGCGCAGCACCGCCGCGATCGCGGCCGAGTCCGCGTACGTCGCGCGTTCCAGGACATCGGTCGTGTCCGTGGCGCCGGCGGCGCCCCACAGGAACACCATCCGGTCGGGCCTGACGCCGAGCGCGCGCGCGTGTCCGTACGTGGTCACGATGGTGGCCGCCGACTGGTCGACGTCGGAGTTGGCGCACATGTACTTGGTGTAGGGGTACGAGACCCAGCGGTTGGCCGCGTCCGGTGTCGCGATCTGCTCGGGGGTCGGCGCGGACGGCACTGCGGCACCGGGTACCCGGGCGGCGACCCGCGCGAGGCCCGCCTGGATCTCCGCCGACCGCCGCTGCCCCTGCGCCGGCGTCGCATCGAGCGCCGCCCGGCGGGCCAGCTCGAACATCGGGTAGACCTGGACCGGGGCGCGCAGCCCGTGGGCGGTGGCCGGCCCCGCCACGCCGACCCCCGGGACGTACGGCACCGGCGGGTGCCCGGCCGGTGTCCACTCCGGCTGGACACCGGCGGTGCCGAGCACCCGGCGTGACCGCAGCGACTCGCCCCCGACGACCACGGCCAGCCGGCTCTGCCCCCGCTGCACGCGTGCGGCCGCGGCCGCCAGCAGCCGCGTCGGCTGGTCTCCGCCGATCGGGCTGTAGCTAGCCCGCGACGGGCGCATCCGGACCCGGGAGCCGACCGCGCCCGTCGGGTCGGCGTAGTTCCAGGACAGCAGGTTGATGACGTCGAGCGAGTCCGCTTCGGCCAGCTGCGCCGCGGTCAGCCCGGCGTCCTCGGCCGCGGCGCGGACCGCGGCGGCCAACAGGTCAGCGGGCTCCGTCGTCTCCTCGGGGGTGCGCGGCTTGCGGGTGACGTTCGCCCCGCCGATCACGACCGGCAGGGAGTCCTCCAGGGCGAGCATCGGGTGCTCCTTGCTGTCGGGTGCTGTCAGGCTGCGGCAGCGCCGGGGGCGGTGGTGCCGGCGGAGGGCCAGCACCGCCGCTCGGATGACCTGATCCTCAGGAATAGCATGCCCTCCGGCACCGGAGGAGGACGTAGTGGAGAACGACGGCCCGTCGCCGGACGCCACGACCGCCCCCAGGTGGTTCTCGGCGGCGCTGGCCTCGTCCCCGGACCACCTCGACGTGGAGGTCGACGGCTGCGCGATCCACCTGCGCTGCTGGGGGGACCAGGCACACCCGGGCCTGGTTCTCGTGCACGGCGGCGCCGCGCACTCCGGCTGGTGGGACCACGTCGCGCCGTTCTTCGCCGCTCGGCAGCGGGTGGTCGCGGTCGACCTGAGCGGGCACGGCGACAGCGGCCACTGCGAGCACTACGACATGTCCGTCTGGGCCACCGAGGTGCTGGCTGCGGCGGTCGCCGGCGGGATCAGTGGGCCGCCCGTGGTGGTCGGCCACAGCATGGGCGGCTGGGCCGTGGCCACCGCAGGCGTCGAGCACGGCGAGCGGCTCGCCGGGGCGGTCATCATCGACTCGCCGCTGAACGACCGGCCTCCGGAGGACGAGGGGATGCGCCGCCGGCCCCGGCCACGGCGGGTCTACGCCACGCTGGAGGAGGGGGTCGCCCGCTTCACCACCCTTCCGCGCCAGGAGGTGCTGCTGCCGTACATCGCCCGGCACATCGCGGAACAGTCGCTCCGGCAGGTCGAGGGCGGCTGGAGCTGGAAGTTCGACCCGCGGATGTTCGGCCAGCGCCGGCTGATGCGCGAGCTGCTGCCCGACCTGCGCTGCCGGGCGGCGCTGTTCCGGTCGGAGTTCGGACTGGTCCCGCCCGCGATGGCGGCGCAGATCGAGCAGCTGCTCCCCGCGGGCGCCCCGGTGATCGAGCTGCCCGACGCCGGGCACCACCCGATGCTCGACCAGCCGCTGCCGTTGGTCGCAGCTCTGCGCACCCTGCTCACGTCCTGGACCGCAGCGGTCCCGTGACCACGGACGCGCGTTGCTGCCGGCCGCGCACCGGCCGGAACAGCCGCTCCTGAGGCGAGGCTCGATCCCCGGCCCGACCCCCTCCGGCAGCCCGTCCACATGCCCGCTCCCGACGATGCGACCGCCGGCGCGGTGCTACTTTGCCCGAGACGGCACGTGACATTCGTCTCACATTCTGGAGCGCCCGTGACTGCGGATGACAGGAACGCGGGCCCGGCCGGCCCGCAGGTGGACGTCGTCGTCGTGGGGGCGGGCTTCGCCGGCCTGTACCTCCTGCACCGACTGCGGGCGGAGGGCTTCTCCGTGCGGGTGTTCGAGGCGGCGAGCGACGTCGGCGGCACGTGGTTCTGGAACCGGTACCCGGGCGCGCGCTGCGACATCCCCACCACCGACTACACCTTCAGCTTCGACCCGGAGCTCGAGCGGGAGTGGACCTGGTCGGAGAAATACGCCACCCAGCCCGAGATCTTGCGGTATCTGCAGTTCGTGGCCGACCGCTACGACCTCCGCCGGGACATCACGTTCGACACCCGGGTCGAGGGAGCCGACTGGGACGACGTGGCCGGGCTCTGGGTGGTGCGGACCTCGACCGGTGAGACGGTCAGCTGCCGTCACTACGTGATGGCGACCGGCTGCCTGTCCGTGCCGAAGGCCCCCGACATCGAGGGCGCCCCGCGGTTCGCGGGCGAGGTGTACTTCACCAGCCGGTGGCCGCACGAGGGAGTCGACCTCACCGGCAAGCGGGTCGCCGTCGTCGGCACCGGCTCCTCGGGCATCCAGTCGATCCCGCTGATCGCGCAGCAGGCGGCCCAGCTGACCGTCTTCCAGCGGACGCCGAACTTCTCCATACCGGCGCACAACGGTCCGGCCCCGGCCGACCGGCTCGCCCAGCTGGCTGCCGACCGCGACGCCTACCGCACGGCGGCGAAGTGGTCGCGGGGCGGCGTCCCGGCCGAGGTCACCGACGTCCTCGGCGTGACGGCCCCCGAGGAGGTGCGACGGGAACGCTTCGAGGCGGCGTGGGAGGCCGGCGAGCTGTTCGCCATCCTCGGCGTCTTCGCCGACCAGGGCGTCAACCCGGCGTCGAACGAGATCGTGGCCGAGATGGTCCGGGAGAAGATCCGGTCGATCGTCGACGACCCGGAGACCGCCGAGGCGCTGTGCCCGAAGGACCACTACTTCGGCACGAAGCGGCCGTGCCTGGACAGCGGGTACCACGCGACGTTCAACATGCCGCACGTCCGGCTCGTCGACCTGCGCAAGACGCCGATCACGACGATCACCGAGACGGGCATCGACACGGCGACGGAGTCCAACGAGTTCGACGTGATCGTCTACGCCACCGGGTTCGACGCCATGACCGGAGCCCTGGTCGGCGTCGACGTCACCGGGCGCGACGGGGTCACCCTGAAGGAGAAGTGGGCCGATGGACCGTCGACCTACCTGGGGCTGACCACCGTCGGGTTCCCGAATTTCTGCGCCCTCACCGGGCCGGGCAGCCCCTCTGTGCTGTCCAACATGGCGGTCTCGATCGAGCAGCACGTCGACTGGGTGACCGACTGCCTCGTCGACCTGCGCGCGAAGGGCATGACGACCATCGAGCCGACGCCGCCGGCCGAGGACGGCTGGAACCAGCACGTCGCCGACTGTGCGGCGATCTCGCTGCACCCGACGGCGAACTCCTGGTACATGGGCGCCAACGTGCCCGGCAAGCCGCGGGTCTTCTACCCCTACATCGGCGGGGTCGACAACTACCGGGCCGCGTGCGACGAGGTCCGGGCGACGGACTACCTGGGCTTCCGGCTGTCAGGGCCGGGTGGCGAGCAGTGCCACGACGGCGTCGTCCGCCGGCTCCAGCCCGACGTCGCACTCGTGCTCGACGCCATGGCGCAGATGGGGCTGCCTCCTCTGGAGTCCATGTCGCCGCCGGAGGCGCGGGCGTTCATGGAGATGAGCAACGGGATGCGGCCGCCCGGTCCGGACGTCGGCGAAGTCGTCGACGGCGTGCTGCCCGGCCCGGCCGGCGAGCTGGAGTACCGGCTGTTCCGCCCCGCCTCGCCCGGGCCGCATCCCGTCGTCCTGTACTTCCACGGCGGTGGATGGGTGCTCGGCGACCAGCTGTCCGACGAGCCGCTGTGCCGTGACCTGTGCGTACGCACCGACGCCGTCGTCGTGTCGGTGGACTACCGCCACGCGCCCGAGACGCGCTACCCGGCCGCCGCCGAGGACGCGTGGGCGGCGCTGCAGTGGGTCGGCGCGCACGCGATCGAGCTCGGCGGGATCCCCGACCACCTCGTCGTCGCAGGATGGAGCGCCGGGGGCAACCTGGTCGCCGTCGTCACCCAGCGGGCGCGGAACGAGGGTGGCCCCGTCGTGCGCGGCCAGCTGCTGCTGACCCCGGTGACCGACTCGACCATGGACACCGGGTCGTTCGAGGAGAACGCCGACGGCTACGTGCTGACCGCGCCCCTCATGCGCTGGTTCTGGGACCACTACTGCGATCCCGAGCGACGCACGGAGTCGACCGCGGCCCCGCTGCGTGGGGAGTTGGGCGGCCTACCGCCGGCGATCGTGGTCACCGCGGAGTTCGACCCGTTGCGTGACGAGGGCATCGCGTACGCCGAGGCGCTGCGCGCGGCCGACGTGCCGGTCGAGCACGTCGCGGCACGCGGGCACACGCACATGTCGTTGACGATGGTCGACGTCGTGCTCTCCGGCGCACGGGTTCGCGAGGAGATCGCGCTGCGGCTGCGTGCGCTGTTCCGCCAGCCGGCGGAGGTCTGACCGCCGGCCGAGGACGAGGGACCGCCGGTGGTCACCGCACGACCGCCGGCGGCCTGCCCGCGTGTTCGGCCCCCCGGAGAGGTCGCCCGCCACCGCCGTCCGGAGGCGTACATGCCGGAGGTCATGGTGGGCAGGTGGTGTCTGCCGGCACCTGTGGGGGCCGTGCGCCGCTCCTAGCGTCGTGCACGGGAACACGGGGGAGAGGGTCGACGACGAGCGAGGGGGTCACCCGTTGCCCATGGATGGCAGGTCACCCAGGATCTTCTGAAGGACCAACCGCGCGGGCGCCGGCCACGGTGAGACGGCCTCGTGCCAGCGAGCAGGCCCGGCACCCGCACACCTACGGCCTCGTCGCAGGCGCGCCCGGCTAGCGCATCGCCCGCCGGGCACGACACCGTCCGCAGCTGACAGCTCCGGGGAAAGGCAGGGAACGTGACCGTCCGGCAGTCCTCCGTCGTCACCGGCGCCGCCCGGGGAGTGGGCCGGGCCATCGCCGAACACCTCGCCGAAGACGGTCACGTGGTGGTCATCGACGTCACCGACCACCTCGACTGGCGACACGAGCGGGTCGAGCTCGTCACCGGGGACGCCCGCGACCCTCAGGTCACTGCCGAGGCGGCCCGCCGGGCCGAGACCGCCGGCCCTCTGACCGGATGGGTCAACAACGCCGCGATCTTCCGCGACGCCACCTTCACCTCGTCCTCCGCGCTGCAGGTGACCGAGCTCATCACCGCGAACCTGGCACTGGCCGTCACCGGTTGCTCCGCCGCGGTCCACCACTTCCTCGCCCACGCGCGAGCCGGAGCCATCGTCAACGTCTCCTCCCACCAGGCCCAACGCCCCGTCCGGGGCGCCCTGCCGTACGCGGTGGCGAAGGCAGCCATCGAAGGTCTGACCCGCGCCGTCGCTGTGGACCACGGGCCCGACGGCATCCGCGCCAACGCCGTCGCCCTCGGCTCGATCACCACCGAGCGCTACGAGGAGTACCGGGCCGAGCACCCGGACGCCGACGAGCAGATGGCGCTCCTGCACCCCCTCGGACGCGTGGGCACGTCCCGTGAGGTCGCCGCCTCGGTCGCCTTCCTGCTCTCCCCGGCAGCAGGCTTCATCAGCGGTGCCGTCCTTCCCGTAGACGGCGGCCGTGCGGCCAACGGCGCCGACCCCGAGGCCAGGGAGGTTCGACCTTCCTCGGTTCCCGGCGTGCCGACCGGGACCTCGCCCGGCGCGGCAACGGCGGGGTGACAACGCACGAGTCGAGGCCGGCCGCTGGGACGACGTCCGGCCCGTCCCGAGTCGGTCCTGCCCAGGCGCGGCACGTACGGGCATCCCCGTCGTCCCATGGAGCCGGACGCCTTACGCCGAAGCCCGCCCTGGAGCGCAGCAGTCGGGATCACGCCTCCAGACGCCTTCGGCTGTCCATGGGGCAGCCATGCCGGACGTCATGGCCAGAAGTGGTGACCACACGCACCTGTGTCAGCACCTGGCGCCTCCTAGCGTCGGCGACGGCGGTAGGCGAGAGCCGCGGAAGCCGCCGGCCACCGCTCGCTCCAGAGTCGAGACAGACACCTCGAGGTGTTGGAGGACAGCACCATGAAGAATCGAACCGACCGGGGCCGGGCCCCCGTCCTGGGGCGCCGCGTGAGGGTCACCGACCCGATCGCCGCCGCCCGGCGTCATGACTACGCCGACGCCTTCGAACTGCGCCTCGAAGGGCCGGATCGCTGCTCGCCCGAGGAATGGGTGCGCGCGGGAGTGGACGCCACACCGACCTGGATCAAGCGGATCGCCGGTAGCGCCGACGGCCTCGGCTCGGTCCGCATCGTCGAGTCCACTGCCGCGGTGGTCGTGCTGGAGGACTCCGACCGGCTGATGGACACGGTCATGATTGGCCGCAATGCCGAACCGGGGCGCAGGGTGCTCACGACCGTCCTGCGCTACAGGCGGCCGGTGCTCACGCGGGGGGTCTGGGCGATCGTCGGGATCCTCCACCGGAGGACGGCGCGGCGAGTCGTGGCGGGCGGGCTCCGGCACGCGACCGGCCCGTCGGCGGCTGCCGTGAGCAGTCTCGACCCGACGGCCGCGGCGGAACCCGCCGGTCACGCGGGGCCGTCGCCAGGCGGCGTGCCTCCTGTGCGCAGCGCGGGCCTGTGGACCGTGGTGCTGGGCGTCGCGCACGTCGCGTCCGCGCATGCCTTCTATCCCGAGTCCGTCCGCAGTGTCATGGACGGGGGAGTGATCGCCTCGGTCGACGCGGACCCCGTGCTCACCGAACGCAGGGGCGTGGGGTTCTGGTACGTGACAACAGGACTCGTCGTGATCGGGTTGGGCGCGATCGTGCGGGGTCACGAGAAGGTGCACGGACGCCCGCCTCCCGCGACGGCGACCGTCCTCGTCGCGACCGGGCTGTGGGGCGCCCTCCTCATGCCGGTCTCGCCCTTCTGGCTGTTCCTGCCGATCGCGTGGCTGGCGCGCCGGTCCGCGAGCTCCCGCGGGCGATGACGATGGCCGCCCACTAGGCGAGGAGCCTGAGTTCGAGCGCGCGAAGGACGGCTCGGATGCGATCCCGCACCCCCAGCTTGAGCAGGACGCTGGACATGTGGTTCTTCACCGTCCCCTCGGCCAGGTGCAGCCCGTGGGCGATCTCCCGGTTGGACCACCCGGCGGCTGCGAGCCGCAACACGTCGAGCTCACGGGCAGTGAGCGGCTCCGGCCGCTGGATGCCCTCGATGATCTCCGGCCGCTCGACCATCGCCTGCAGGAGTCGCTCGGTGAGCGCCGGCTGCAGGACCGTGCCACCCGAGGCGAGCGACCGCACGGCGCTCACCAGTTGCTCGAGCGTGACGTCCTTGAGCAGATAGCCACGGGCGCCGCCGCGAAGGGCCTGCAGCACGAGTTCCTCGTCGTCGAACGTGGTCAGGACCAGCACGGGGATGTGGACGTCGCGCTCGCGCATCGCCTCCAGCGTGGCGATGCCGTCGCGGCCGGGCATGCGCAGGTCGAGGAGCAGGACCTGCACGTCGCACTCGTCGAGCAGGCGCAAGGCCTCATCGCCGTCGGCGCCCTCGCCGACCACCTCGACCTCCGGAGTGAGAGCGAGGAGGCCGCGGATGCCTTGTCGCACCAGCGTCTGGTCGTCGACGAGGAGGACGCGGACCGGCGTGTCGGTCATGTCGACCGTCCTGCGGGGATCCTCGACGGCAGACGTCCGGTTGCGGTGAAGCCGTGGCCGGGGCTGGAGTCGACGTGCAGGCTGCCACCGAGTGCCTGGAACCGTTCCCGCATCCCGGTCAAGCCGTTCCCGGGAACGATCACCGCGGTGCCCCAGCCGTCGTCCCGTGTCTCGACGCAGATGCCCGAGGCGTCGGCGACCACGGCCACGTGCAGGTGGTTCGCCCCCGAGTGCCGCAAGGTGTTCGTGATGGCCTCCTGCACGCAGCGCAGCACCACCTGGGCCTGGTCTCCCTCGACCGGGCCCGCCTCCACGTGCAGGGACACCTGCAGTCCCGGCACGTCACGTGCCAGGGAGTGGAGCACGGGCTCGAGGACGTGCCCGCTCTCCCGCATCCGACCGACGGTCACGCGGACGTCACCGAGCAGATCCTTGGCGATCGCCCGGGCCCGGGTCACGTGCTCGCCCTCCTCCTCGCCGAACAGATGAGAGGCGATCTCCAGCTCCAGGACGAGTGCGGTGAGCTTGTGACCGACCACGTCGTGGAGGTCGCGCGAGATGCGCAGCCGTTCGGCGTCCCGGCTCGTCACCTCCAACAGCGTGTAGGCGGCCCGCAGTTCGGCGTGGGCGACGGCGAGGTCCGTGCGGGCCTCTGCCTCCCGGCGTGCCGCCCGCACCAGCAGCGCGGCGAAGAACTGGAAGCTGCCGTCCGCCAACACGGAGAGCACCACCAAGGAGAGCGGCCAGCCCTTCGTCGCCACACCCATCCCGAAGGCCAGCCCCACCGCAGCGGTCTGGAGGGCGATGACGGCGACGACGGCGCGCGGCGGCCAGACGAACGCCGCGCCCGCCGCCGTGACGACCAGCACGATCGCGGTCCAACCGGGGTCCGGGAACAGCATGAAGACGGCGATGCCGAGTACGACCGCCGCGACGACCAACGCGTCGTCGGTCACCCCGGGCGGCCGCGGTAGCCAATCGCCGATGACGAGGAAGACCAGCACGTAGAGCAGGTAGGCCGTCCACCACCACGCCAGGTGGGCGGGCGAGGACCCCGACTCGTGGTCGAACTGCGCCATGAGCACGACCACGCCCACGGCGACGAGCGAGACCAGCGCGGCGACGACGATGGTCCGCACCGCGGCCCGGGACATCATGGCTGCCACCTCCTAGCCGGAGCGTAGGGACGGCGAGGCCCTCGTGCGGGTGCCGGAAGTCATGGCCGGGGACAGATGACCGTCGGCGTCGTCCAGCGGACAGCCTGCCGGAAGTCATGGGCGGAACCGGTTACCGCCGGCACCTGTGCGGTGCGGGTGGCCTCCCTACCGTCATCCAGGCACGACACACCGCGGACCAGCAGACCGACGTGGGCACCGTGCCACTGCGCTCGCCTCCTCGGCTGCGGCTGACGTCGGGGCTCGGTCACCCACCCGCCGTGCCCGCATCCATCCCACTCGCCATGTGGAGCAACGATGAACAACCAGCACCGCACGAACCCACGGCCGCGGGTCGTGGTGATCGGGTCCGGATTCGGGGGCCTGTTCGCCACCAAGGCTCTGCGCCGGGCCGACGTCGAGGTGACGCTGATCGACGCGACCGGTCACCACCTGTTCCAGCCGCTCCTCTACCAGGTCGCGACCGGGATCCTGTCCGAGGGGGAGATCGCCGCACCCACCCGGGAGATCCTGCGTCGCCAACTGAATGCCCGCGTCGTCCTGGGCGAGGTGACCGACATCGACCTCACCGCCCGCACGGTCACCTCGACCGTCCTCGGTCGCACGACGGTGCACGGCTACGACGAGCTGATCGTGGCCGCCGGGGCCGGCCAGTCCTACTTCGGCAACGACCGGTTCGCCGAGTTCGCGCCCGGGCTGAAGAGCATCGACGACGCGCTCGAACTGCGTGGCCGGATCTTCGGGGCCTTCGAGTTGGCCGAGCTGGCCGAGGCGCAGGTGGAGGTCGACCGGCTGCTCACCTTCGTCGTCGTGGGCGCCGGTCCCACGGGTGTGGAGATGGCCGGTCAGGTCGCCGAGCTGGCGCGGCGGACCCTGCGCGAGGACTTCCGCCACATCGACCCGGCCAGTGCCCGGGTCGTGCTGCTGGATGCCTCCCCGGGCGTGCTGCCGGCCTTCGGGGAGAAGCTCGGTGGCCTCGCCCGCCGTCGGCTGAGCCGCATCGGCGTCGAGGTGCACCTCGGCGCCACGGTCACCGATGTCGACGCCCACGGCATCGAGATGAAGGACAGCGATGGCCACGGCCACCGGTTCGACGCCGCGACCACGATCTGGGCTGCCGGCGTGCAAGCCAGCCCCCTCGCCCGGATCCTGGCTGACCAGTCCGGCGCGCAGATCGACCATGCCCGGCGGATCGTCGTGCAGCCCGACCTCACGCTGCCCGGCCATCCCGAAGTGCACGTCGTGGGGGACATGGCGGCGTTGGACGGACTACCCGGGGTGGCTCAGGTGGCCATCCAGGGCGGCAGGTACGCCGCGGACGCGATCCAGCGCCGGCACGCCGGAAAGGGCTCGCGAGGGCCGTTCCGGTACCTCGACAAGGGCTCGATGGCCACGGTCTCCCGCTTCTCCGCCGTCGTGCAGATCGGCAGGGTCGAGTTCGGGGGCTTCCTTGCCTGGGTGATGTGGCTGGCCGTTCACCTCTTCTACATGGTCGGCTTCAGCAGCCGCATCACCACCGTGCTGCACTGGATGATCAGCTTCCTCGGCCGCGGCCGCGCCCAGCGGGTGGCCACCCAGCAGCAGGTCTACGGCCGCCTGGCGCTGGAGCGCCTGTTCGAAGAGTTCGAGGCGGCGGGAAGCGGGCCTGGCGGCCGCGCGGTGTCATCGGGACCGGCGCAGCCGTCACCGGTCGTGGAGCCGCGTCGTCCGGGGGTGGCTGAAGTCAGCCGTCCTCCTGCGCGCACCTCCACCGAAGGGCCATGACGGGCGTCGATGGTTCCGGTCGCACGGTGTGCCGGGAGTGCCTCCAGGCGGCACAGGCGCCAACCCGATTGCGCCCGGGACCGCCTCGACGCGGGCAGGGGACGGGCGGCACCTGACCGCACTGATGAACTCCGGCCATGCTCCCGACGCATCGCCGACCGCGACCGGTAGCCCGTCAGGCCTCGAGCGGACGTGCCGACACGAGAAACAGCAGAACCCCACCGGCCTGATGACCGTGGGGGTTCAACTCGGTGTCCGAGGGGCGACACGCTCCATACGCACACGGATACACCCGTCGTCGCGGGAGCCGTAGGAAGCGGGTCAGCGCTCGGCGAAGGAGGCTCGGAGGGGCTGGCGCGCGCGACACGACCTCACCAGCGCACCCAGGCCGCGAAACCTCGGCCACGAGGCGGGACAGGTCGACGGCTGCTCCGGCTCAGCGGCCAGGCGGGTGCTCGGCGCGCCAGTCGTCGAAGGCGGCGAGGAACGACTCGGCCATCTCCTTCTCGGTGACCAGCTGCTCGCGGTCGCGCTGGTCGACCATCCGTTCGTTCAGCGCCATCGTGTTGAACCGGATCGCGCGGAGGTACGGGATGAACGACGACGGCTGGAACGCCCGCTTCGAGGCCTGCGGCTCGACATCAGGCGCCCAACCCGGAGCGGCGGGCAGCGGCGCCAGGCCGAGCGCTTCGAGTGCAGCCAGCACGGGTTCGTCGTCCGTCCGGTCGGTGAAGTCGTGTGAGAGCTCGTGGAAGACCTGTCGTCCGTCCGGGGCGACCACCACGACGACCGGGCGGAAGATCGACGAGTCGTCGTCCCAGGCGCCGAGCGGCTTGGCCAGCCGCTCACCGTCCGGATCGCTGACCCAGCGGAACGGCAGGTGCCAGGCCTCTCGAGGGCTTGGAAGCTGACTGCAGCGTCTTGTTTCCAAGGGGCGACAAACTGTAAGCCCGGATGCCTGGCGATCCTGCGCCATGACCGACTCGCCTGGGCCACCCGCCTCGGGACGAGGACGGCCCCAGGGAGGGGGCAGATCCGCGCGGGCCCCCGGGTGCCGGCGCGGGAGCTCATGACACTCGCTCGGCGGCTCGTGCTGGTTTCCCGCGCGGGGGGCTGCGGGTAGCGGCGAAAGATGAGCGTTGAACAGAACACATCGACCCAGGAGAAGGCAGCGGCCCTGCTGAACAGCGGCGACATCGACGGATTCGTGGACACGTTGTTCGCCGTGGACGCGATCGACCACGATCCGGCCCCTGGTCAGGGACCGGGCCGCGAGGGCTACCGCAGCTTCTTCCACACCCTCGCGACGGCGTTCCCGGACGCACACCTCGAACCGCTCGTGAACGTGGTCGATGAGGACAAGATCGCATTCGCGTACACGCTGACCGGCACGCATCAGGGGGAATTCCAGGGCGTTCCCGCCACCGGCAAGCGGATCGAGGTGCGGGGCCTGCAGATCGGCCGTTTCGAGAACGGCCAGATCGTCGAGCGGTGGGGGAGCACCGACGAACTGGGCATCATGCAGCAGATCGGCGCGGCCCCCGGCGGCCACGAGAGCGTGATCGACAAGGTGAAGAACGCGATCAGCAGCTGAGCGCCCTCGGGGCAGTCGGTCGTCCCCGAGCAGCGACGCGGCGGCTGCCCCGGCACGTGCCGGACGGCTCATCGGAGAGCGGAGGCACGTCCCACTGCGGGGCCGGGTGCCCGTCGACCACGGCTCGAGGTCATCGTGGGCGGAGGCAGTCGCTCGGCTGGCGTCGCGCTGTCGTGGGGGGTACGGGCGCGTTCGGCCACGCCAGCACCGTCAAGACTGAGGCGGTGCCGCCGACGCGGGCGGCGGCGCTCGTGCTGGACGGGGGCTCGGGCTCGAGCTCGAAGTCGCCGATGACGCTGACGGCGGCCTAGTGCCGCCCTCTGGCGCGGTCGGGTGTCGCGGCTCGGTGGTCTGGTAGTCGGGCGAGATGCGGCCCGGCGGAACCTCGGTCAGCAGTCCCCCGAGGGGTCCAAGTGGCAACGATGACCGTGCCGCCGTGCGTCACCTGAGCACTCGGTGCTCGAAGTCTTCGCCGTCCTGCCAGATCACGTCGAGATCCAGGTACATCGACGCGGCGCATGACAGGTCGTCCTGGGACGGTTCGCCGGGCAGCAGTACGGCTACTCGGTCGACGAGCGTCCGGTCGGCGGCGAGGTTCACGAGGTAGCGGTACCGGTGCAGCTGCCCGATCGCCGGGAACAGTTCGTCGACGGTGGCCTTCGCCTCGACGATCAGGCGGCGGCGGTCGTCGTAGATGTCCGCGACGAGATCCGTGCCCCCGTCCCTCCCGATCCGGTACTCGAGCCTCGGCCTGTAGCCGAGCGTCGCGATGTAGGAGGCGACGAGGTGGGCCTCGAGCTTCCTCTCGTCGACGAGAGCCTGCGCGACCGTGGTGTCCGGGTCCGCGAGCCGTGTAGCTGCGAGTGCCAGCTCGCCGCGGGCGCGCCAGCACTTCATGGCGTACAGCTCGAGCTCGCGCCCCTTGAGCCTTTCGTGCATCGCCTGGTAAACGTCGGCGTGCCGGTACCTGCCGCGGAGCGCTCGGAAGGTCCGATGGATCGTCAGGCGTCAGCCGGACGGCGTGTCAGCCGTAGGCGTCGGCACGGTGCGAGATGCGGACGACGCGGACCAGTACCTCGTCGTCGTGGATGGAGTAGACGACCCGGTACTGACCCCGGCGCGCGGACCAGTAGCCGGTGAGCTCGAATCGCAGTGGCTTGCCGACCCGATGCGGGTCGGCGGCGAGCGCTCCGTACAGGAAGTCGACCACGGCCACGGCGACGGCCTCCGGGAGGTCCCGCTCGATCGCTCGCTTGGCTGCCGGCGACAGGACCACCCGGTAGGTCGTGGGCTGGCTCACCCGCGACGGGCTGCGAGAGCCGCGCGCACGTCGGCCTCTCCGTGGACGTGCCCGTGACGCATCTCGGATTCCGCCTGCCGGATGTCTGCGACAGCACCCGGGGTGGACAAGATCTCGAGGGTCTCCACCAGCGACTCGTAGTCGTCCACGGCGAGGATGACGGCGACCGGGCTGCCGTTCCGGGTGACCGTGACCCGCTCGTGCGTCCCGGCGACCTCATCGATGACCTGGCTGAACCGGGCCTTCACCGTCGCAAGCGAGTGCGTCGTCATGACCAGGATTATGGTCAAGCGACCTCGTCGGGTCAAGAGACCATCCGTGGCAGTGCCGATGCCAGGAACGGGAGAACCCCCACCGACTCAGAAGCCGTGGGGGTTCAACTCGGTGTCCGAGGGGGGACTTGAACTCCTGTCCGCAGTTGAGCATCTAGATGCGTCCTGGCGCCTTGGCCTGCGCTTTTGCCTTCACCGGCGACGCCGAGACGGCCCAAATTCGCATTCAGATACTGCTGAATGCGCGGGCGGCAGTATCACGCGGAGTATCACGAGGCGATCCTTCGCGGACCCGACTCCTGACCGGTCGGCCAGCTCGGTCCCGGGTATGCCATCCCACGCAGACGACGCGTTGTCGGCTGGGCGGCGAGTTGTCGGTACTGCCGCTGGGCGTCCTGGTTGCGATCAGCTCGGTCGTTATGGGACGCATGGCTACCGGCTACCGGCTACCGGCTACCGGCTACCGGCTCCCGGCAACCGGCTACCGGCAGAGGTGTCGTTTAGGCCTCCGAGAGCGTCGTCGACGGCCACGCCGAGGACGGCCAACAGGGGTAGGCGTGGGATGAGTACTCGTCGACCCAACCGGACCACCGGCAGCTCGCCGTTCTCGATGGCTCGGGTCACCGTGCGGACGTCGACACCGAATACCGAGGCCGCCTGTGCGACGGTCACAACGGCGGAGCCGCTGGCTCTGAGGTCCTCAAGGTTCACCGCGATCCCTCCCAACCAGCGATGACGTCGGGCTGGACCGGACGCGCCGCAGGGCCGGCCTCCGCCCTTGCCGGAGGCCTTGGACGGATGGTCGTCCTACAGCCGGCCCGGAGCAGGCCCACCGCCTCCTCCGGCGTCAGCAGCAGGGGATCGGCGCCCAGCACGTCGTGGAGCAGTTGCGCATCGCCCATGTCGTTACCTCCGGAACTGTCCCGCTCCCGCTGACACGGGTCCGGACCGTGCTGGAGCGATTGCTGCCTGCTGCCTGCCGTCCAATGGTCTCGAACGAGGCTCCAGAAGTTCTCTCGTTCCAGTGAACGGGAGCACCGCCCGTCTGCCGTCATCAGCCAGGCCGGCGCCTCGGATGCGTCTTCGGCTACTGGAAGATTCCTGGGGAAGTACCGGAGGTCAGCCTCGTGTACGGGCCAGCGGCTACTCGCCGGGTGCGCGTCATAGTGGGACGCCCTTACGGACAGCGCACGGAGCTCGGCCGCGCGGTCCCGCCCGCATGACTTCGACTCGCTTCGCTCCGCTCCGAGCGCGTTCTCCGGTATTGCTCCTGTAGTTCTCCGGTCAACGAAAGTGGTCTCGCGCCACGACGAGGCCCGTCGGACGGAGTCGAGGTTGCGGCTAGGGTTCGACGTCACACGAGCGGGTGTCCGCCGAACGGGTGACGTAGGGGAGCTGCCATGGCGCGGCCACTGCTTCGAGGTGACCGCTTGCAGGCTGCCCGTGAGGCCGTGGGGCTTACGAGGGAACAACTGGCCACGAAGCTGGAGCTCTCCAGCCCGGCGCGCATCCGGGTCTGGGAGACCGGACTCGAACGCCCGCGGCCCCGCTTCGTACCGCGGTTGGCATCCGCGCTGGGCGTCGACCCGTTGTACCTGCTCGACGTCGATGCAGGAGACCCACCCTTGGCGGCCCTCCGTTTGGCGGCCGGATTCGCCACGAACCAGGTGACTGCTCCCGGCCTGTCAGTCATGACGTATGTGCGCCTGGAGGACGGTCGCCCCGGTGTAGATGACTCCGCCAAGGTGATCGCCGCCGTCGCCGAAGTCCTCGGTGTGGACATCGCCCGCGTCGAGGCGGCCGTCCGCCGTTCCCGCAGCGACCACGCGGCCTTGGCGTCTTTCGGCGGCTGAACAGGAGGATTACGGGAGGAAAGGCTTGCCCCCACGGGCGATCTCGGTGGTAATTTCCCCCACCACTGCCCAGGAGGTGCCCATGGCCTGCACGACAAAGTCGAGTGCGACAGCGGCCGGCATGCCTTCGACGCCCGGAGCCCGCCTGCTTTCGGGTCACGCTCGTGCTGGAACGCGTCCTGCGGCCCCGGCGAGGGCAGCCGCGTTGACCACGCGGCGGTGGACGGCCGGCGTACTCCTGGCACTGCTGCCCCTCGCGGGCTGCGCGGCAAGCGACGCCAGTCCGGACTCCTCACCCAGCGCGACGACGTTCTCGTCTTCGCGGACTCCGTCGCCCTCTCCGCTGACGAGCGACGCGCCGACTCCCGAGGACGAGGCGGCAGAGACCGCAACCACGGTCGTAAACGAGATGCTGCGCGTGACTGACGCCGCCAAGAAGGACCCAGACGCCAGGGACTGGGAGCCGGAGATCCGGCGGTTCTCGGGCGACCCCGCCGCTCTGCTCGCCATCACGGCAGTGCGGGACTACGCAACGATCGGCCTCCGCCAGGAAGGCGACACCGCCGTCGAACTGGAGGTCACCGACGTCGAGCTGGCCGCTCCCGATGGGCCGACCGTGAGAATCACGGGTTGCTACGACAGCCAGAGCACGCGGGTCGTGAAGGTGGAGACCGGCGAGGTCGTGCCACCCGGCACCCCGCGCCGCTACGTCTGGGACATCACTGTGACCCGCTACGAGGCCGAACCTGGATCCCCTTGGCTGGTCAGCCAGCTGGACCCGCTGACGGACCGACCATGCTGAGGACGTTCGGCGTGGTCCTGCTGGCGGCCGCGATGCTCGCGGCCCCTGGCGGGTTGGGCAGTGCTATGGCAGCACCCGTCGCGTGCGCCAAGCAGGATGCGCAGACCGGCATCTGCCTGGTCGAGGCGACTTCTCCCGGTCAGCCTGCGGACGCAGACCTCGTAGTCGACGGTGCCAGCTCCGGTGGAGTACCGGAGACCGGCGGAGACGCCTCACCGCAGAACCCGTGCACGTACACCGTGGCCGAGCCCCAGCCAGCGCCGACCAGCATGTTCTGGGGTGGAAGGTCTCCGGATGACGGAGCGATGTACGTGCAGGTCTGTCCACGGGTGGACGGGTCTGGCCTCACCACGATGCTCGTCTTCGTGGCGAACGGCACCGCGCCGCCTGCACCTCCCGTGGATCCGCGGGTTCTGGCAGAGCAAGCGATCGCATCGCTGGTGATGCGCGCGCCGGAGATCCGGATGGCGCCGCCACCGGGCTCGACCAGCGGGCTGGTCGGCCTGCCGGTGTGGATGTGGACCGAGCGCGGGGAGGCGTTCCTCGGGCCGACTCGGCAGTCGGTGTCAGCCGGTGGCGTCACGGTCGCTGCCGTGGGCCGCGTGGGCCGCATCGTCTGGGACATGGGAGATGGCACCACGGTGGTGTGCGGCGCCGGGACGCCGTACTCGCCGGGCGCCGAGGGTCCATCACCGGACTGTGGCCACGTCTATGCGGAGGCGTCGAGCAGGCACGTGCCTGGCGGTGGGCCGTGGCCGGTAACAGCGACGAGCACGTGGACGGTCACCTGGTCCGGTGGTGGACTGTCGGGCAGCGAGACGCTGGAGCTGTCCTCGTCGTCGGAGCTGTTTGTCGGCGAGCTGCACGTCCTGAACCAGGACGGGAGCAGCCGATGACTCGCACCCAGCCGCCGAGGACCAGCGCGGCGCCCCCCTCCGCTGTGGGCAACGGGCTGTCCCGGGCGCCGGTGCTACCGCCGCCGCGTCGGCGACGCCGTCCGGCGCTGCTGGCGCTGGCGCTAACCATGGTGGTCCTCGGAGCGCTGGGGGCGACCTACCTGGCGACGTCGCTGGGCCAGACGTCCTCGGTGATCGCGCTCGCCCGGGAGGTGCCCTGGGGGCAGGCCATCACCGCTGCCGACCTGGTGGAGGCGAGGATCTCGGCCGATCCGGCGTTGCGGCCGATTCCGTACGGCGACCGCGACCAGGTGATTGGCATGGTGGCGGCGACCACCCTGACGCCGGGGTCCCTGCTCACCATCGACGCGCTGACCGATCAGCGCCTCCCGGCCCCCGGTCAGCAACTGGTCGGGGTCGGGGTGTCGACGGTGCAGCTGCCGGCGACCGCGCTGCGGCCCGGCGATGACGTCCTCCTGGTGCCCGTGGCCGCAGGCAGTGCTCCAGTCGCGACCGAGGTAGGGGCTCCGGGCGTGGTGGACGCGACCGTGGTCCAGGCGGGTCCGCCGGGGCCTGACGGGTTGCGGGTGGTCGACGTGCTCGTTGACGTGGCCGATGGGCCGGACGTCGCTGCTCGCGCCGCTGCAGGCATGGTCGCCATCGTCGTGGTGGCCGACGAGTAGGCGGGGACGACTGCCGTGTTGATCGCGCTGTGTTCGGCTAAGGGTGCGCCCGGGGTGACCACTAGCGGCCTGGCGCTGGCGCTGTCCTGGCCGCGGCCGGTGGTACTGGCCGAGCTGGACCCGGCCGGCGGGGACGTGTTGGCGGGATACGGCCGAGGGGAGTTGTCCGCCGGCGGGCTGGCCGATCTGGAGCTCGCGGCGCGGCGTGGCGGTCTGGCCCCACACCTCGACAGCCAGCTGCTGCGGCTCGACCCCGAGGGGCGGGCGCGACTCCTGCCCGGCTTGGCCGACCCCGCCGGCGCCCGACATGTGGACTGGGCTCGCCTGGCCGCCACGTTGGCGTCGGTGGAGGACGGCACGGTCGACGCAATCGCCGACTGCGGTCGGTTGCGCGCCGAGCACTTTCCGGCCGCCGTCGTTCGGCGGGCTGCCGCCGTGGTCCTGGTCACCGGCTCGGGGCTGCGGACCGTGCGTGCGGCGACGCAGGCGATTGCCGAGCTCCGCGGAGGAGACGGCCACGTCGGCATGGTGGCGACGCTGGTAGTCGGGCCGGGTGAGCCGTACGGCGAGCGGGAGATCGGCGAGGCGCTCGGCGTTCAGGTCATCGGTTCGCTGCCGCGCGATGCCAAGGCGGCGTCGGTGCTCAGTGATGGTGCGCCGGCCGGTCGGCTGTTCGCCCAGTCAGCGCTGCTACGGGCTGCGCGGACGGTCGCAAACCGCTTGGTCGAGTTCGCCGCGGCGCACGAAACCCGGTTGGCGCCACCGCCGGCGCCCGTGCCTGCGTCGGCGACCACGATCGGGGGCAGCCGTGTCCGCTGACCTCACCACCGACATCCTCCGCGCCGTGGCCGTGCCTCGAGGACTCGACGCATCACCGGTCTCGGTGGACTGGACGCTTGTCCGCCGGCTGCACGAGTCGACGGCGACGGCGCTGGCCGAGGAGCTCAAGCGCCGCCCAACGCTCAGCACGGCGGCGCAGCAGGAGCTGGCCCGCACCCTTGTTCAGGACGGCGTCGACGAGCTGGTGCGCGAACGGATGCGCGCCGGGCAAGCGGTGCCCACCCCGGAGGACGAACAGGCGATCGCCGAGGCGGTGTTCGCAGCCCAGTTCGGGCTGGGTCGGCTGCAGCCCTACTTGGACGACCCGCTGGTGGAGAACATCGAAGCGCACGGGCACGACAACGTGTGGGTCGGCTATTCCGACGGCCGCGATGTCCGGGTCGACCCGATCGCGGACTCAGACGAGGACCTGGTGCGTCAGCTGCAGCACATCGCCGCTCGGCTGGGCCGCTCGGAGCGGACGCTGACCACGGCAAGTCCGCTGCTGACCATGCGGCTGCCGGACGGTTCTCGGTTGGCGGCGGTGATCGAGACCGTGCCGCGTCCGCAGTTGGTGATCCGGCGGCACCGGATCCGCGACGTCGACCTCGACGACCTGATGGAGCTGCGGGCGATCGACCGGCCGCTGGCGGAGTTCCTACGGGCAGCAGTGCGGGCCCGGAGGAACATCGTGGTCACCGGCGCGCAGGGTGCGGGCAAGACGCTGCTGCTGCGAGCGTTGGCCAACGAGCTGCCGGTGAGCGAGAACCTGGCCACGATCGAGAAGCACTTCGAGCTGCTGCTGCACGAGCTGCCCGATCGGCATCCGCGGGTGGTGCCGTTCGAGGCCCGGGAGGGCTCCGGGGAGCGCGGCCCGGACGGCCGCCGCCTCGGCGAGGTGACGCTGACCGAGCTGGTGGAGCAGGCGTTGGTGATGAACGTCAGCCGGGTGTGGCTGGGGGAGGTCCGTGGCGAGGAGGCTTGGCCGCTGATCGAGGTGATGGAGGCCGGGGAGGGCGGTTCGTGCTGCACCCTGCACGCCCGCTCGGCACACCACGCGTTCGAGCGGCTGGCCAATCTGTGCATGCGTGGCCGCGCTGCGGTCACCCCGGAGCATGCGTACCGGTCGTGTGCGTCGGCGATCGACCTGGTCGTGCACATCACCACTGTGGACGAGCGGTGGATCGGCGGTGAGCGGCAGCGGTTCGTCAGCCAGGTCGTCGAGTGCAACGGCATCGGCGAGGGCGGACGCCCGGCGGTCACCGAGGTTTTCGCTCCGGGACCCGACGGTCGGGCAGTGCCCGAGCACGATCCGGTGGACCTGGCCGACTACGTCCGGGTGGGCTTCGATCCCGGCTGGCTGCGAGTCGGCCAGGGACCGTGGGCCGGCACGGTCGGAGGACGACGGTGAGCGGCGCGGGACTACTGGCCGGCGTGTGTGGAGCGCTCGTGGTCGCTGGCCTGCTGCTGGCCGCCCACGCGCTCACCGCCCCGGAGCCGCCGGCTCAGCCGCGGCGCCGCAGACCGCGTCCGGCGTCGTCGGTCGACCGCCCGGCGACGCGGCGACAGCGGGCACTCTGGGCGGCCGCCGCCGTGGCGGCGGCCGCCGTGTGGCTGACCTCCGGCTGGCCGGTCGGCGGGGTGCTGGTCGGGCTGGCGGTTATCGGGCTGCCGTGGCTGCTCGCGCAGTTCTCCGCCGGCAACGCCGCGGTGGAGCGGCTGGAGGCGCTGCAGGAGTGGGTGCGCCGCACCTCCGACGTCCTGGCCGCGGGCGGTGGGCTGGAGCAGACGCTGATCCGCTCGGCCCGTACCGCGCCCGCGCCGATTCAGGTGGAGGTGATCACGCTGGCGGCGCGCCTGCGGGCGCGCTGGCCGACAGCCCGGGCGCTGCTGTCCTTCGCCGACGATCTCGACGACGCCGCTGGGGACCTGGTCGTCGGCGCCCTGCTGCTGGGCGCGGAGCTGCGTGGGCCGGGGCTGGCGCGAGTGCTGACCGAGCTTGCGGGAAGCCTCAGCGAAGAGGTCACCATGCGCCGCAAGGTCGAGGCCGACCGCGCCAAGCCCCGCGCCAACGCCCGCTGGCTGCTGCTGATCACGGTCGCCGCGGCCGGGCTGGCGGCGCTGAACGGCGACTACCTGGCGCCCTACGGCACCGGGTTGGGACAGCTGGTGCTGGCGGTCATCTGTGCGCTGATCGTGAGCTGTCTGCTGTGGATGCGCCGGCTCACCGTGGCCGTGCCGTCGACCCGCTTCCTCGTCGATCGCGACGGCGGCCGGCGGACCGAGCTCGCCCCGGAGGAGGTGCCGGTCCGGTGAGCGGCGCTCAGGCGTTGCTGATCGGCTCCGGCGCGGTCGTCGGGCTTGGCGTGTTCCTGCTGTTGCGCGCCGCCGTGGTGGTCGAGCAGCCGCGGCTTGCCGACGCGCTGGTTCGCCTGGACGGGCGCGCGGTACGCGCACCGGTCGGGCCGGTTCCGGGGGCGGGTGACCGGTGGGCACGGGGGGCCGGCCGCGCCGGTACCTGGGCCGCCGCCCGGTTGCCGGGGGCAGGGCGGGGGGTGCCGGAACAGGCGCTGGCGTTGATCGGCTGGACGCCGGAGGGCTACGCCGCGCGCAAGGTCGGCCTGGCAGTCTTCGGCGCGGCCTTCGTGCCGCTGCTCACCGCCGTGCTCGGAACGGTCGGCGTCCGCCTGCCCGTAGTGATCCCGGTGGCCGGATCGCTGGCGCTGGCCGTCGTCCTCTTCTTCGTCGTCGACCTCGTCGTGCGTGACCAGGCCGCCGAGGCCCGCTCCCAGATGCGCCTGGCGCTGTGCTCCTATCTGGACCTGGTCAGCCTGCGCCGCGACGCCAGCGAGGGCCCAACCATCGCCCTGGAACGAGCCGCCGCGCTCGGCGACGGGTGGGTGTTTCGGCGGATCAACGACGCACTGGTTGCCGCCCGGCTGGCCGGGGAGCCGCCGTGGGACGGGCTGCGCCGGTTGGCCGCCGACACCGGGGTCGGCGAGCTGGCCGATGTCGCCGACATCGCCGCGGTCGCCGCCGTCGAGGGTGCCTCGATCGCCCCGACGCTGCGGGCCCGCGCCCAGTCGATGCGGGTGCAGCTGCTGGCCGAGGAGGAGGCGGCGGCCAACACCGCCAGCGAGAAGCTCACCGCCCCGGTTGCGCTGCTGTCGATCGCCTTCCTGTTGCTGTTCCTCTATCCCGCCCTGGCCCGACTGATGGCCACCTGACTGCCATGCCCCTCAGAAGGAGAGTCCGATGATGCCGCTGCTCACCACCTTGACCGCCCTCGGCGCGGCGCTGCGCGAGCGGCTCCACGAGCTGCGCGACGAGCCGGAACGCGGCTCGCTGTCGGTGGAGCAGGTGATCATCACGGTGGCGCTGATCGGCATCGCCGTCGCACTGGTCGCGGTGATCGCCAATGCGGTCACCTCCCGCTCAAACTCGATCCAGTAGCCACCCCCGTGGTCCGCTCCGCCAGCCAACGCGGCGCCCCACCGCTGTTCCGGCTCGGCCATGCCTCTGGCCGCCGGGCCAGCGGCGTGGTGCGCCGGCGGCTGTCCGGGGAGCGCGGCGCGGCGTCGGTGGAGCTGGCGGTCACGTTCCCGGTCGTGCTGTTGCTGGTCATGACGCTGGTCCAGGCGGCCCTGTGGTTCCACGCCCGCTCGATCGCCCTCGGCGCTGCGCAGGAAGGCGCCCGGGAGGGGCGGGTGCAGCCCGCCTCGACCGCCCGCGCCGGGACGGCGGCCGAGGACTTCCTCAACCAGGCCGCCTCCGACTTGCTGACCGGCAGGACTGTCACCGTGGCCGGCTCACCGACCAGCATCGAGGTGACCGTGACCGGCACCTCCCTCAGCCTCTTCCCCGGCCTGTCCGGCTGGTCGGTCACCCAGAGCGCCGTCGGCCCTGTGGAACGGCTCACCCCATGAACGGCCGGGTAGGGGAGCGGGGGTCGGTGTCGGTCGAGTTGGCGCTGTTGGCGCCGGCGCTGCTTCTGCTGCTGTCTTTCGCCGTCGTCGCCGGGCGAACCCAGGTCGCCGAGGGCGCCGTCGCCGAGGCTGCTCGCGCGGCCGCCCGGGAAGCCTCCCTCGCCCGCGATCCCGCCACCGCCACGATGCTGGCCAGCGCGCAGGCGCAGCGGACCCTGGCCGCTCAGGACCTGCGGTGTGAGCGCACCACGGTCGATGTCGACACCGCCGGCTTCCAGGCGCCGCCCGGCCAGTCGGGCGACGTCACCGTGTCGATCACGTGCGTCGTCGACATGGCCGACCTGCTGGCACCCGGTCTGCCCGGTTCAGTGACCGTGGACGCGACCTTCACCAGCCCCGTCGATGCCTACCGCGAACGATGACCCCACGACAGCGCCTTCGAGGTCAGGATGCCGAGCGCGGGGCGCTTGGCGTCTTCCTCGCCGTCCTTGTCCCCGGCCTGCTGTTGATCATCGGCCTGGCCGTCGACGGCGGCGCCAAGGTGGCCGCCACACAGCGCGCCAACGCCATCGCCGACGAAGCCGCCCGCGCCGGCGGCCAAGCCCTCGACGTCTCCGCCGCTCTCGCTGGAGATGTCCGGGTCGATCCGGCCGCCGCGGTCGCCGCGGCGCAGGACTACCTGGCGCGCAACGGCGTGAATGGCGCGGTGACGGTTGTGGACGGCGACACCTTGACGGTGACCACGACGATCACCGAGCCCACCGCCTTCCTCGGCCTCATCGGCATTCAGACCATGACCGTGGAGGGCTCCGGGACCGCCGACCTCATCACCGACCAGGACGCGGGAGCGGGTCCATGATCACTACGCCGCGTGCGCTCGACGTGTCGCGCCGACTGCTCGCATTGTTCCTCCTGATTGCTGCGGTCGCTGGTGTCCCGATCGGGCTCTGGCAGCTCGGCGCCGCCTACCTGCCCGATGAGCTGCCCTCCTGGGCGCAGGTCACGGGCGCGTTGAGCGGGCCGGACAACGGTGCTCTCTTCCTCGGCCTGCTCGTGGTGATCGGCTGGGCCGCGTGGGCGGTGTTCGCCCTGTCGGTGGCCGTCGAGCTCGCCGCCCAGTTGCGCGGTCTCCCACCGCTGCGGCTGCCCGGCTTGGCGGCACCGCAGCAGCTGGCCGGCCTGCTCGTTGCCGCCGTCGTCGGCGTCGGGGGCGCGCCCCTGCTCGCCGCTCCGGCGCTCGCCGGGCCACCGGTGGTCGCGGAGCAGCCGACCGACGAGCCGCCAGCGATACCTTCCTCCGCACCGGATGCGGAGCCGGCCGAGTCGGCCGGGGACGGCCCCACCTACACGGTGCAGCCGCGAGACACCCTCGGCCGTATCGCCGCCCGCTCCCTTGGGGACTGGACGCGGTTCGAGGAGATCCTCGAGCTCAACCGCGGCCGGCCCCAGCCCGACGGCGCCGTCCTGACCGATCCGGCGCTGATCCGCCCCGGCTGGGTCCTGGTCCTCCCATCCGACGCCACGCCTCCCGAGCAGGGAGCGACCGCCGCCGAGGTGACCGTGCGGTCCGGCGACACCCTCGCCGACATCGCCGCGCAGCACGGGCTGGGCAGTTGGCAGCCGATCTTCGACCTCAACGCCGGTGAACCGCTTTCCGGCGGCGGCCGATTCACCGACCCCGACCTGATCCGCCCCGGGCAAGTCCTTGACCTCCCGCCCGCCGGCCCGGAAGGCTCCGACCCGACGCCTCCGCCGGCCGCTCCTGAAGCACCGGCCGAAGACCCGCCGCCGTCGACGCCTCCGCCGGAGGGGAGCGAGTCACCCGTGCCGGCGACGCCATCGCCGATACCGCAGGCCTCGCCGCCACGGGAGAGTCCCTCCGACGAACCAGCGCAACCGGCAGCCGACGCCCCCGATGCCGAGGCCGACCAGGTCCCGTCGGAGCTGGCGGTCGTCCTCGCCGGCAGCGGCGCACTGCTCGCCGCCGGTGTGGGCGCGATGTGGCTTGCCCACCGCCGCCAGCGTCTACGTCGTCGGCGGTCCGGTCGACGGCTGGCCCCGGTGCCGTCGACGCTGTCGGCCACGCATACGGCCGTGACCTCGGCGGCCGACGCGGGCACGGCCGACTACGCCGCACTCGACCTGGCCTTGCGCGGCCTCGCCGTCCGGATCTCCGATGATCCTGACGCGCGGCTGCCGGACGTCGTCGCCGCCCGACTTGGCCGGGGCCGGCTCGAGCTTCGGCTGCACGCCCCTGCCGACCGTCCTCCGCCCGACCCGTGGACCGCCGACGACACCCGCCTGTGGTGGTCTGTGCAGTTCGACCAGGACACCAGCGCCGCTCCCGAGGTCGCCCGGGCACGGCTGGCCCCCTACCCGACCCTGGTCACCATCGGCACCGACGGCACAGACCGCTGGCTGCTGGACCTGGAACGCCTCGGCACGCTCCACGTCAGCGGGCCGGCCGAGCGATGTGAGGACTTCGTCCGGCATTTGGCCGCGGAACTGGCCGTCAACAGCTGGTCGGACTTGCTCACCGTCACCACCGTCGGCTTCGGCGAGGAGCTGGTCGACCTGGCGCCGCACCGCATCCACCCCGTGGATACTGCCGCCGATCCCGTGCTGCACACCGCCCTGCGCGAAGCCATCGACCGGGACACCGACGACGTGCTGGACGGGCGACTGCGCGCCGGAGCCGGCGACGGCTGGATGCCTCAGATCGTCCTCACTACTCATCAGCCGCAGGACGGCGGTGAGCTGGCCGAGACCGCCGCCGTCCTGCGAGCCCGGGAGCGGCGTGCAGCGGTCGCCTTGGTACTTGGTGTTGAGTCCACCCAGGTCGGCGACGAGTGGCTGCTCACGCTGACCGACGACGGGTCGCTGCTCGTCTCGGCACTCGGACTGTCCCTTCCGGCCCCACAGCTGACCGTCCAACAGGCTTGTGACATCGCCACCCTGCTGGCCTTCGAGCGCGACGCGATGGACGACGCCATCCCCGCATCCGACGGGGACCGGCCGTGGCAGGTCCACACCGACGCCGCCGGCGCACTGCTCGATGACGCGACGGCGGAGGAGCCCAGCGACGCTCCGGAACGCTCGCCCCAGCCACGGCCGGCTCGCCGGTCTTCTGCTGGTGGCGCGGCACTGGGGCCGGTGCCGCGTGAGGACCGTGCCAAGGCTGCGGATGGCAAGGGTCAGAAGACGCAAGGTGAGTGGCACCCGACCCGGCTGCGTCAGCGGATCGAGGAGGACCTCGAGCAACTCGACCGTGACCTGGCGGATTGGTGGTCGCTGGACTGCACCCGGCCGCGGCTGACTCTGCTCGGACCGGTCAACCTCCGCGCGCACGGCGACGAGCACGCCGTCGCCAGGTCTGGGCGGCGGCGCCGCTATGAAGAGGTGGTCGCCTACCTGGCCACCCGCCCGCACGGTTCCACCGCCGACGAGGCCGCCACCGCCTTGCAACCGGCTCGCGGCGGCAAGACCGACCCGGTCAGCGTTCGCGCCTACGTGCATCGGATGACCGCCGGTGCCCGCGCCTGGCTCGGCGACGACCCGGTGACCGGGGAGAAGCATCTGAGCTCGGGCTACCGCGGCCGGTACACGTTGACCGGCGTGCTCGTCGACGCCGACCTGTTCCGCCAGCTGCGCGCTCGCGCCGAGGTTCGCGGCGACGACGGCTTGCCCGATCTGCTGGCCGCACTCGAGCTGGTGTCCGGCGCGCCGTTCGCCCAGCGGCCCGCGGGCTACGAGTGGCTGGACGGCCTGGACCTCACGCTCACCGCGGGCGTCTGCGACGTCGCCCATCAAGTCGTCACCGCTGCCCTCGCCGACGACGACCTGACTTCGGCCCGCACCGCCTCGGCCGCCGCTCTGCTCGTCGCGCCGGACGACGAGAAGGTGCTGCTCGACGCGATGTGGGTCGCCTACCGCGAGGGCAGCCGCGCCGAAGCCGAGACCTACGTCGCGCGGATCGTGACCATCCACGACGGCGAGGACGAGATGGACCTGCCCATGAGTACCGCGGAGACCATCAACCGCGCCCGCAGGCAGTTCCTCGACCGGGCCTCGTGAGAAAGGGCCGCAGCCTGCACCCACTACGAGGGAGGTGTCCCACCAGCCATGCCGTATCCGCCTCGACCGCACCTGCGCCCGCTGCCCGCGTTCGCCGGAACCGCCCGCAGCGGTACCGTGCCTAGCCAGCGGCTGCAGGCACAACTGGAGGCCTTCGTCCTCGCCGAGTACACCGCCGGACGCTCGCTGAGGCAGATCGCCGAGCTGGTGGACCGGTCCCAGACGGCGGTTCGTCGCATGCTGGACAAGCACGGGGTGCCGCGCCGACCACCCGGCGCCGCGGCGCTCGCGGAATCGCAGCGGTGGGGGACCGGACAGTAGGAACTGCTTGTACTCACCGTTCTACCGCTGGCCAGAGTGCCGATCATCAAGGCCAGCTCCAGCCGGCCGGGCCTGCCGCAGGCCAGCGGCCCGAGCCGCCTCGAGCAGGTCGTGCGCAGTCCGCGACGCTATGCACGGGAAGGTGCCAGGCTGCCCGGCATGTTGACCGAGACGTCCACGCCACTGACCCGTCCATGGGCTCCTGCTGAGCTTCGGGGTTGGCAGAACGCTCGACGCTCCGAGGAGGCGCACGCTGCCTGCGCCGCCTCGAGCGACGTGCCCCCAGCCCTGGTCGAGCGGTCACCGGACCCGCGAGACGGCTCGCGGCACCGGTGCGATCGGTTCTGCTATCGCGGCCGTCCCGGTGATCAGTCACCTGCTGTGAGCCACCGGCGGGGAGTTGAACGTCGAGGTCGCCCTCCCAAAGGGTGAAACAGGTGAGCCTCAGTCGCAAGTAACGCAACTCTGTTATGTTATTTGCGACTGAGGGAGAGTTCATGACTGCCGTACCGATCAGCCAAGAGACCTACCTGCCCGACGCCGACACCGACGTCGCGCGGGTCTATGACTTCCTGGCCGCCCACGAGGGGGCGGGCCGAGGCGCTGTCGAGCCGCGGTACTTCCTGGCCGGCGCCACCCCGGGTGAGCAGGTCGAACTTCCCCAGGAGACCTACCGGGTGCTCCGCCAGGTGGTCGAGGCGATGCACCAGGGCCTCGCGGTCACCGTGGCGCCGCAGTCCAAGACGCTGACCACCCAGCAGGCCGCCGACCTGCTCGGCGTCAGTCGACCGACCGTCATCAAGCTGCTGGACGAGGGGAAGATCCCTTTTGAGCGGACCGGCACCCACCGCCGTGTCCTGCTGCACGACCTTCTGGCCTACCGCGCCCAGCGCCGCCAGGACCAGTACGCGGCCCTAGAGGCCATGTCGGCGGACATGACCGACGACGAGGATCCCGACGTCGTGCTAGAGCAGCTACGCACAGCGCGGGCCGCTGTTGCAGCCCGCCGCCGCAACCGCCGCCAGCGCTGATCGCCTTCCAGGCGTAGGTCGCCCAGATGGCTCCCCGACCGCACCGGGAGCCGGCTGGGAGACTGCCGGGTGTGTTCACAGCCCTGCTCGACACCTCGGTGCTGTGGCCCAGCCTGCAGCGCAACTTCCTGCTCTCCCTGGCCATCGAGGGCCTCTACCGGCCCGCCTGGAGCTCGGCGATCCTGGAGGAGTTGGAGTTCCACGAGGCCGAGAAGCTCGTTGTCCGCGGAACCCCGTCGGCCGATGCCCACCAGCGCGCCCGCCGGCTCATCGAGCAGATGCAGGCCAACTTCGATGACGCCGAGGTCGTCGGCTGGGAGCCACTGGAAGGCACCTTCGGCCTGCCCGACCCGGACGACGAGCACGTGGCCGCGGCCGCCGTCCGCGCCCAAGCCGGGGCCATCGTGACCTCCAACCTCAAGGACTTCCCCGCGGACAAGCTCCCCGCCGAGCTGCAGGTCCTCCCACCGGCCGAGTTCGCCCTCAACGCCGTCAGCATCGACCCCCTGCGCTCCCTGCGCGCCGTCGAGGCCATCGCCGACCGCTCCGGGCACAACGGGGAAAAGTGGACCGTCGACGACGTGCTCGACCGCCTGGAGACCCGTTACGGCATGACCGAGGCGGTCGACCTGCTCCGGAGCTGACCCTCCGCTGACGGCGGCCAGGACGGTTCCCCTACCTGTCCTGGTCGGCTCCCGGCTGGAATTCACCCCTGTGTACGTGTGCGTGTTCAGCTCCGTCATCAACGCGGAGCACCGAGACTGCGGACATGACCACCGCCTTGATGTGCCGCGCCGACGGCTGCGACCAGGAGTCACGCACTGCCTGGATCAACACGCTGAAGGTGGCCGCGCGCGGCCACGAGCAGCTCCCGATCTGCCGTGACCACCTGGACGTGCTCGCTGACCGAGGCCACGTCTCCTTCACGCCTCACCCAGGGCCCACTTCGAGGCCCAGCCTCATCGCGAGGGCTCTCGCAGCCTTGGGGCGGTGACTGCGCCTCAAGCCCCGCGAGCTCCCGGCGTTCAGCGCAAGAGTGACACGACGTTGTGGGGAGGGTCGGAGGTGTCGTCGACCAGAGTCGCCGGCAGCTCCAGCCGTGGCCCGCGCGCGGTGACGGTCCGGAACAGCTCCGGCGGCACGTCCAGCTCAGCCATCAACGCTGCCTCGTCGACACCAGAGGCGGCCAGCAGCTCGACGGCTCGGGCGAGCAGTGAGGGTTGCTCGAGGATCTTGACCAGACCGGGCTCGTCCCGGCGCCAGCCGCGAGTGGACACCGTGGTCATGGCGTTGCGGTAGGAGACTTCGCTCAGCCGGCCCAGTCGCCTGGCCCGGTAGAGCAGGGCCTGCATGCTGACCCCCCACTGCTCCTTGGTCTTGGCCAGCTGTTGCCAGGCTCCTCGGTGCATGCCGGTGGGCAGCAGGTCGATGATCTGGTCGGCTGGGGTGAGGAACTCAGCTGCGAACCGGTGCGCTTCGTTCTCCACGGCGCGCCCGCCGGGCTCGGCATCGCCGTGCATCACCAGGTGGCCGATCTCGTGCGCGACGTCGAAGCGTTGCCGGTAATAGTCGTTCTTCATCGGGTTCAAGACGATCGCCGGCCGTAGCCGGCTGCAGAAGGAGTAGGCGTCCACCGAGGCAGCCTCGGGGCGGCTGAAGACAACCAAGATGCCGTGGTTCTCGGCTGTCCGGACCACGTGCCGGATCGGACCGGGCTCCAGCTGCCAGGCCTGCCGGACCATCCTCGCGGCTTCTTCCGGGTCGCTGGCATCTGGATGGTTGCCGGTGAGGGGCAGCTGCGGCACGTCGACGTCGGGAAACTCGACGTGCCGCTCAAGGCTGCTGGCAGCACCCACAGCCAAGTGCCCGTAGGCCGCTGCTTGATCGCGAGCCCGCTGCGTGGTCGATCGCAGGGACCGGAAGTGCGGAGGTCCACTCAGGTGGGCGACGTCATCGGCGCGAGCGCCGAAGAAGCCAGGGTCCACGCCCAAGCTCACGGCCAGCTGGCCGACCGCAGCCGGGCTGGGAGCCTTGGTGCCGTTCTCCCAACTAGCGACGGCGGTGGCGCTCTTCTCGATCAGTCCAGCTAGGTCGCTCTTGCGCAGCCCCGCAAGGTGTCGAGCCAGTGTCAGCCGGGACCCATCGAAGGTGGCCGCTGCATCAGCCAGCGATCTGCTGACGTCGGAACGGGTCACCGGTCGTCCGCTGCACGAAGGCCAGCGGTGCCCGCCACCGGCTGGCGGAGCCGAACCGGGGCGTCAGGAACCAACGGCGGCACGACAGGCGCAGGGTCGAGACGGGTACCCCGGTTATCCGAGGGGGGAGTGGAGAGCACGTTGTAGTTCCAATGCCAGGCACTGCCACCGCCGGCATTGAACCTCGGCCGCCCCAGCACCGCCTCCACCGTCAAGCTCACCGTGTCCTGGGCGTGGGCGATGACCAGCGTCTCCAGGTCATCAGCGCGCTGCAGGCCTTCTGGCCCAGCCACTCCCTCCAGCTCAGGCAGGTCGAACAGCGAGCCCTGCGCAGGATCAAGCTCCACCCGGCGAGCGATCTGCTGCTTGGTCGCGCTGGTCTGCGCCCAGTGCAGGTCCAAGATGCCGCCCACGGCGGCACTGGCCAGCAGCCACCGCCACGGCCCCCACGACCAGCCCGGGCTGCCGTTCAAATCAGCGCGGGACACCAGCTCTGGATCCAAGTCCGGCATGGTCCGGACGTCATCGGCGGTGAGCTCGGCGTGCAGGACATCGCGACCTGCCTCAGCGGTGGAGTCCATCGGCACGGCGTACCTGCCGCAGGAGAACACCCGGTCGAGCCGGTCGCGATAGAGGACGAAGCGGGTGATGCCCAGCCATACGGGGTCATGACCAGTGGCCTCGGCGTAGTCGTCGAGCACTCGGCCGGTCGCCGAAAGGTAGGCCCATCGCATGCCCTCGAGCACTCCGGCGTCGCGCATGCCCGTGACGACCTCGTCCATCTCACCCATAGACGCAGACTATCATTGCAACCAGTATTCAGCGCTTGCAACACAACCTTACGGTGCCTACGGTGTGTCCCGACGAACTTACCGCTCTGGCGGTGAGGAGGTGGGTGACGTAGCTCGTGCGGCATCCGCCACGTCGGCGACAGACGTGACTGGTGGCCGTCCCGGCCATCAGCGCGTTCCAGGCTGAGGAGGCCACCATGCGCATCTCGATCGAGCCGTCGGGCTCGCAGTTCTTCGTCCGGTTCAAGGGCAACAACGGCGAGATCATCGCCAACACCGAGCGGTACACCACCAAGGCGTCGGCGCAGAACGCCATCAGGGTCATCCAGAGCGAGGCCGCCAGCGCCCCGGTCACCGACAACAGCTGACCGACCAGGGCGGCGGCAGGCGGAAGCCCGCACGGCTCCGAGGCATTTCAGCTGCCTCGGAACCAGCGGGCTTCCGCTGTGTCGGAGTGTGTCAGGGCTTCAGAAGCCCTCGATCAGGGCAGTCCCTGCTCGATGAAGTCAGGTGCGGAGACGGCCATCCAGGCGAGAGCGGCCGCCGCGATGGTCAGGGCCAGCGTCAGGAGAGGCCGCTTGTTGTTTCGACTTGCGATGGCGGACACGGCCAGGGTGCCGATCAGGTCTACGGTGACGCCACGTCGATCCCGCCCCCCGTTGGAGAACCGCCGGCAGGCGTCGGCCACGAGCAGACCCAGCAGCGCGGCGGTCGCCGCCGCTCCCTTCCCAGCGGCCCTGACCGGAACCGGAGCAGCGCAGCTTCGGCCGGTACGCGATGTCGGTTCTCCCGTAATCCTCCAGTAGTTCGCCAGTGGTCGGCCGACCGTCACCGCCGCGGCGCCCGTCACATGCCTGACCTTGCCAGGAGACCTCAGTGCCGTAGCTGACTGGAGAACTACAGGAGGTTGGAGCGCAACGGTCGTCGCATGCAGACCACCGCCCCGCGTCGGGGATCGAGGAACGGCCGAACGAGCCGTGAGGCGCCGTCGTCGTCGCTGGCGATCGCCAATCCCGCGCGTCCTTCTGGTGACC
Source organism: Blastococcus goldschmidtiae (assembly GCF_031845325.1). Taxonomy (NCBI): domain Bacteria; kingdom Bacillati; phylum Actinomycetota; class Actinomycetes; order Geodermatophilales; family Geodermatophilaceae; genus Blastococcus; species Blastococcus goldschmidtiae. Next base: position 336,649 of record NZ_JAVREI010000002.1, read on the forward strand.
AGCCGATGAGGGTTGAGGCGCTGCGCGCCGCCGTGATCGCGATCCGCGCCGGGATCTTCGACGAGGTCAGCAGTGACGATGTCGTCTGCACAGGCCAGGTGTCCGGCACGGCGGTCGCCGGCAGCACCTACCGGTCGGATGCCGGTCCGACTTCCTGGGCGGCAGGTAATGTGGGCCGCCCTGTCGTCCTGGTCGTGGCCGGTCACGCCGGGGCCGGCGCCTCGACGGTCGCATTGGCGGTCGCCGAAGGGCTGGCGGAGAGCCAGCGGGTCCAGCTGATCGACTGCGCCGAACCGGTCCGGTCGGGGCTGACGGCGGCATCGACCATCGAACTGGGCACAGACGGCGTCGAGTGGCGACGAGGCCGGCGCGGTCGACTCGACGTGGTCCGCCTCGCCCGCCGCCCAGGCGACGGGAAGCTCCCACCGCCCCCGAAGACCGACGACACCGCTCGGCTGCTGGTGGTCGATGCGGGCTGGTCGCTGACCACCGCGCTGCTCGACTCACCCGGTTCCCTCTTCCAGGACGCGAACGTCGTCGTCGTTACCCGGGTGACGGTTCCCGCGGTCCGGCAGGCCGAGCACGTGCTGGCCGCCCTCGCCGACGAGCCGGTCGTCGCCGCGGTCGGCCCGGCGCGCTGGCCCCGGGCGGTGCAGGCCAGCTGCGGACCACGACTGCGTGAGTTGCGGTCGCTGGGGCGGGTGGTCCGGGTTCCGGTCGACCGGCGACTGGAGACCGCCGGACTCAACGGTGACCGGCTGCCGAAGCCGGTGGCGTCCGCTGGCCGGTCGATGGCCGCGCTCCTGGTGCCGGCCGAGGATCCGCAGCCCCGGCATCGGCGTCGAGCGGGGCGGGCTGGGACCGACCGGGCAGGGGAGATCCGATGACCAGCGGGCGCCGAACCGCGCCCGCGGCGCTTCGCGCGGCCTCGGCCCTCGCACTCGTCCTCGCCGGGGTGCTGGTGCTGGGCGCCGGGCCGGCGGCTGCGGCTTCAGCGGAGATCACCGCGGCGGTCTGCCCGGAGGCGCCGCCGGGGATGCAGGCCTTCGCCGACGACGTCACCGCCTGGGTGAAGTGGGGCGTGCTCGCGCTGATCGGCATCGGCGCGGTGGTGTCACTCGGCTCCATCCTGGTGGGGCGGATCTTCTCTCATCCGCACGCCTCCCGGTACGGGGCGATGGGTATCGCAGTGGTGGTGATGGTGGCCATCACTTACACCGCGATCCTGACGATCCTCGGCTCGATCACCGGCAGCGGGTGCACCTGATGAGCCGCCGTCAGAGGCACCAGGAGAGCGGTGCGGCGGAGTGGGGCCCGGCTCGGCTGCTGACGCTTCTCGTGGTCAGCGCGCTGGTGGCGCTCGCGGTGCTGGCCGGACTGATCCTCACCGTCATCACAACGTTCACCGACGACGACCCTGGCCCAGCGGACACCACACCACAGGCCGCAGCCCCGGCAACGGACATGTCGCGGCAAGATGCACTGGCCGCCGCTCCCATGCCGCACGCCGAGCCGGAGGCCGCGCTGCCCGGCCCGCTGACGACCGAGGCCGCCGGCGTCCTGGAGCTGCCACGGCCCACCGGCATCGGTCCGGCAGAGGTGCCCACCGGCTTCCCCCGCACGCCGGAAGGCGCGCTGGCGCAGCTGGCGGCCATCGACGTGACCGCGATGGAGAGCGGATCGGTCAACGGCGTGCGTCGTGTCATCGCCGAGTGGGCCGCACCGGACGGCCCCACCCCCGAGACGTGGTCGGGCGTCAACGGAATGGCGCGCATGCTCTCGGCGGCCGGCTTGTCGAGCGCGGGGTCGCCGCAGTTGGCCATCGTGGTCCGCCCGCTGATGGGGCTGATCAAGGGCACGGTGGACCCGGACTTCGCGGTGGTGTGCGTGGACTTCGAGTTCACCGTCACCGTGGAGCAGACCTCGCGGGTCGCAATCGCCGACTGCCAGCGCATGGTCTGGACCGGCGACCGCTGGCTGATCGCGCCCGGGCCGGAGCCAGCCCCGGCTCCGTCCGTCTGGCCGGGAACCGAGGCCGCGATCGCGGCCGGCTACCTGGACCTGCGCTATGTCTAGGCGCTCGCTCGGAGGGCGCGGCGGGCCGGTGTCGCCGCGTGTGCTGGTCCTTGTTCTCGTCCTGACCGCGCTGGCCTGGGTGGCGACGGCCTCCACGGCGTCGGCCGACTCCACGGTGCTGGCTTTTCCAGCGGAACCGACCGCCGACGACGGGGTGCTGTCGTGCCTGCCGCTCAATCCGTTCTGCGTGCTCGGCGAGGTCGCCGGCGCTGCGGTCACCGATGTGTGGGTCAACGCCATGCTCTCGTTGTGGGAGGCAGGCCTGTGGCTACTGGGCCTGGCCTTCTCGGTGATCGATGCCTTGGCCACCCCGGACCTGTCCGCCGACGGACCGCTGGCGGCGGTGTATCCGGTGACCTTCGGCATCGGGGCGACCGTGGCGGCGCTGATGGCCATGGTGCAGCTGGGCGTCGCGGCGGTGCGCCGGGACGGGGAGACACTCGGCCGGCTGCTGATCGGTCTGCTGCAGTTCGGGCTGGTCTGGGCCGGCTACGTCGGCGTGGCCGCGCTGCTGGTCACCGGCGTCTCCGGGCTGACCACCGCCCTGCTGCGCAGCCTGCTGGGCATCGACAACATGGCTTCTTTCGAACCGTCGATCAGCGTGGGCCGTGATCTGGTCGACGGCACGGTCGCGACCGTCCTGGGCGTCTGTTCGATCTTCTTGCTGGTGCCGGCCAGCGCCGGCTTCCTGCTGCTGATGCTGGTCCGCGAGGCGGCCCTGATCGTGCTGGCGGCAACCTCGGCGATCTCGGCCGGCGGGCTGCTGGCACAGACGGCGAGCTCCTGGTTCTGGCGCAGCCTTCGCTGGTTCCTCGCTGCGCTGCTGGTCGCCCCGGTGGCCGTGCTCGTCCTCGGCGTGGGAGTCACCATCACCGAGGGCATCGTCACCGGAGCTGAGGAGACCAGCACCGAGCAAGCGGTCGGCATGGCGGTGGTCGGCTGCCTGCTGATCCTGCTCGCCGCGATCTGCCCGCTGGCGCTGTTCCGGCTACTGGCCTTCGTCGACCCGGGAACATCCAGCGGCGCGTCGCTTCGCTCCTCGCTGGCTGCCTCCGGCGGCGCGATGGGCGCGCTGGGCAACCTCGGCGGCCGGGGTGGTGGACGGGCCGCAGGGGCCGCGGCCGTCGCGGCCTCCGGCGGGGTGGCCGCGACAGGCGCCGCGGCCCAGCTGGCCGGAGACCGAGCGCAGGGTGAGTCGACCGCGGACTCCGCTACCCAAGGTCGGTTCGCCGGCGTGCTGCACGGACTCACGGTCGGCACCGCCCAGGCAGGCCGGCTGGCCGCGGGGGTGGCCGCCTCGGCAGCCGACGTGCTCTCCGGCGCCGGGATCGGGCACTCCGCGCACTACTACGGACCACCGGTACCCGGTCGGGCCGCTCCCGGCTCCAACGGACACGGCCGAGCAGCGCCGGGCTCGGCGGGGGACTCAGCGCGAACGGACGACGGCGGCCCTCCGCCGGGTGCCGCAGGTCCGGCCGCGTACGGGCCGACGGGCACCGACCGGAACGACAGCTCGGCCGACTCGGGTGATGCCGGTCCTCCGGCTCCCTGGCCACCTCGTCGAGGCGACGGGCCTGCCGATGGAGGTGCGCGGTGAGCGCGCACCGCTACGGCGACTACTCCCGGGACGTCTCGGGCTGGTTCCTCGGGATGACCGGCGCCCAACTGGCCCTGGTGGCGCTCTCCGGAATGCCGGCCCTGCTGGCGCTGAACGCCCAGGCATGGGGGCTCTTCTTCGGCTGGCTGCCGGTGTGGGCGCTGCTGGCCGCGGTGCTGCTGGTGCCCGTCCGGGGCCGCGCGGCCGGCCGCTGGTTCGCCGACCTGCTTCTGCACGCGATGGGAGTTCTCATGGGATGGACGGCCTTCGGCTCCCGCGCCGCATCGGGAACGGCCGACGACCTGGCCGAGGCGGACCTGCCCGGAGTGTTGGCCGGGATCCGTACACACGACGGGCCGCCCTTCGGGCAGCTGTTCGAACGCCCGGTAATCGTGCAGGACTCCGCGGCGCGCACCTGGGCGGCAGTGGCCCGGATCGCCCATCCGGGCATCGGGCTGGCCGAGCCGGGTGAGCGGGATCGGATGGGGGCCGGGCTGGCCGAGCTGTGCGAGCTGACCGCACGCACCGAATTGATCGACACCCTCGCCGTGCACCTGCGGACCGTGCCCGACGACGCCGCCGAACGCGCCACCTGGGAACACGCGCACACCCGCGGCGACGCGCCGACATTGGCCACTCATGTCAACCGGCTGCTGGGCGCGATGCTGACCCCGGCGGCAGTGCGCACCGAGGCCTTCATCACCGTCGTCGCCGGCGAGAGCCGGATCGCCCGCGCCGCGAAAGAAGCCGGCGGAGGGGTGGACGGCCGCGCCCGAGTGCTGCACGGAGTGATGGCCGAGGTCGAGAGTGCGTTGCGCGGACCGGTCGGCTGCACCGCGGTGACCTGGCTGGACTCCGCCGCACTGGCCGCCGCGGTGCGCACCGGCTTCGCCCCCGGCGACCGCGGCCAGCTGGTCGCCGCCGACCTGGCCGCCGCGTCCGGGCAGGGGCTGGCCGCGGGGGTGCCGATGGCCGCCGCCGGCCCCACCCAGGCGCGCGCCGAGGTGCGGCACTACGTGCACGACGCGTGGGCGTCGGTCACCGACACGATTCTGTTGCCCGACCAGGGGGCGGTGCTCGGTGCGTTGGCCCCCGTGCTGGTGCCGACCACGGCGGGGGAGCGGCGCTGCCTGACGGTGTTCCTTGCTCCGCTGCCGCTGGAGCGGGCCACCCGGATGGTGGGCCGGGAGGAGATGAGCGCCACCACCGGCAACGAGCTGCGCGCCCGGATGGGCTTCCGGCAGCGGGCCCGCCAGCGCCGGGACACCGAGCGAATCGGTGCCGCCGACGAGAAACTGGCCACCGGCCGGGCACTGGTTCGTCTTGCCGTCGCTGCCTGCGTCACTGTGCCGGCGTCCTGGCCGGTGGCCGAGCACGGCCGCCGGTTGTCCGCCTCCGTCCGCGCCGCCGGATTCGTGCCGCTGCGGCTGGACCTGGCGCAGGATGCTGGCTTCGCTGCCGCTGCCATCCCCCTCGGCGTGGGGCTGCCGAACCGGCGGGGACGACGATGACCCGCCGCCTTTCCCGCCGCGGGCGCGATGTCGCCGTCCTGCTCGATGACTTCGGCCACCGCCTGCCCACCGCTCTCTCTGCACCGGCGGCGCCCCGTGAACGGGGGCCGTTCCCCGTTCTGGTGCCCCGCCGCGGCCCCCGTGGCCGCGGCCGGGGGCGGTCCGCAACACCGGCGCCGCTGTCGGTGTGGCGGATGACTTCGGAGCAGACCCCGGTGGCGTGGCCGCTGATCCCCACGCCCGGCCTGCCGCCCACCGGCGCACAGATGGGCATCGACCTGCTCTCCGGCGGGACGTTCTACTGCGACCCGGTCGGCTGGGTCACCGACGACGCCATCCCGGTCACAAATCCCAACGTCGTCGTTTTCGGCAAGCCCGGCCGCGGCAAGTCCGCCACGGTCAAGGCGTTCGCGCTGCGGATGCTCGGCTACGGCTACCGCACTCTGATCCTGGGGGACACCAAGGACGAGTACGAACCGCTGTGCCGCCAGCTGGGGGTGGAGCCGTTCGTCATCGGCTCGGGCCTGCCCGCCCGGGTCAACCCACTGGCCTTCGGCCCCCTTGGCTACCGCTGGGAGCGCCTGGACGCCGCCGAAGCGCGCCGCCGTGAGGCGATCATCTTCGCCCGGTGGCTCGTGCTGCTGCGCGGCCTGGTCGGCTCCCAGTCTGTGCCGTTTGGCCCGGTGGAGGAGACCGCGGTGGGGGAGGCGCTGCGACTGCTCACCGGCTACCGCGGCGGCGCCACCCGGCTGACCGAGCCCACGATCCCGCAGTTGTGGCGGGCGCTCGACGAGCCTCCCGACGAGTTGGTCGCCGGCTGCCGGTACGCCGACCGCCGGCACTTCCTCGACGCCACCCGCATCCTGCGTGACGCCCTTGGCACCCTGGTCAAGGGTTCCCTGGCGGGGCTGTTCGACGACCACACCAGCATCGACGTCGACTGGCGCGCGCCGATTCAGTCCCTGTCGCTGTCCCGGCTGGAGCCGCTCGGTGACCAGGCCGTCGGCATCGCACTGACCTGCCTCAACTCGTGGGGGCAGGCGATGCGGGAGATCGCCGACCCCGGCGACCTGCGCATCGTCGTCCGCGACGAGACCTGGCGGCAGATGCGCCTGGGCACTGAGGCGATGAAAAGTCTCGACGCCAACCTGCGGCTGTCCCGCCGGGACGCCGACGTGCAGATCCTGCTGGCGCACAAGCCCTCGGACATGCTCACCGCCGGCGACGCCGCGTCGCAGGCGGTGGCCATCGCCCGCGACCTGCTGCACCTGTGCGACGTGAAGGTGCTGCACGGCCAGGACCAGGCCGTCGGCGACGAGCTCGGCAGCCTGCTCGGCCTGGCGCCGATGGCCCAGCGGGTGGTCACCGGCTGGGCCGTCGCCGGCAAGGGCCGGGCGCTGTGGCTGGTCGGGGATCGGGCGTTCAAGGTGCAGACCGTCCTCACCGAGCCCGAGCTGCGCCTGACCTACACCAACGACGCCCTCACCGCTGGAGGACCGGCGTGAGCGGGACGGCAGAAGGACTGGCCCAGGCGTACGCGACGCGATGGCTGTGGAAGGCCGCTGTTCCGATCGCACTACCGGTGCTGGCCGGGCTCACCGTGTTGCTTGTCCCGCTCGCCGTCCTCGCAGCTCCGGAGGCGGTCTCGTCCGCCTGCTCGACCGGTGGCACCGGCGCGACCGTCGCCGGAATAGAGCTGGACGCCGTCCAGATGGGGCAGGCGCAGACCATCGTGAACGTCGCCGCGGCGCGCGGGCTCGGGCCGTATGCGGCCGTCGTGGCGCTGGCCACCGCCTACCAGGAGTCACGGATCCGGATGCTGGCCAACGACGGCAGCAGTTCGGAACTGACCGCGGAGCAGGCCGCGGTGACCGCCACCAGCCTGCAGTACGCGCATGACGGGCTGGGCTCCGACCACGACAGCGTCAACACCTTCCAGCAGCGGTGGATCGCCGGTTGGGGCACCCCCGTGCAGTTGATGGATCCCGTCTACGCCGCCGAGGCCTTCTACGACCGGCTCGTCGAGGTGCCCAACTGGCAGACGATCCCTTTGACCCGGGCAGCGCAGGTCGTGCAGGTGTCGGCCTACGGGTCGGCCTACGCCCGCTGGGAGCCGCTGGCCCGGGAGCTGACCACCATGCTGTGGCCGGCCGCCCAGTCCACGGCCGCCAACCCCGGCGGTGCAGTCTCCGGCGTCTGCCCCGGCCTGGCGGTCCCAGCGGGGTCGTGGGTCCGGCCCAGCACCGGCACGGTCACCTCCGGCTACGGACCCCGCTGGGGCACCCTGCACGCCGGGGTCGACATCGCAGGACCTCGCAACACTCCGGTCTACGCCGCCTCCGGCGGCACCGTGACCACCGCCGCATGCACCAGCGCCTACTGCGACCGCGACGGCAGCCTGAACCTGGCCGGCTACGGCAACCTCGTCGAGCTCGACCACGGCGCCGGCGTGGTCACCCGCTACGCGCACTTGTCCGGCTACACCGTCATGCCCGGCCAACAGGTGCCCGCCGGTGCGCTGATCGGTTTCCAGGGCTCCACCGGCAACAGCACCGGCGTCCACCTGCACTTCGAGGTCCGCGTCGACGGAGCGCCGATCGACCCCGTCCCGTGGCTGGCCGACCGCGGCATCGACCTGCACGCCCCCAACCCCGCATGAGTCCGCTACCGATGCCGCGAGACCGAGGGAAATCCATGAACGCTGCATGTCCTGGAGGCCGGCGGTGAGCGCCGGCCGCCCGCGGCCCGACGTCGGCCCGGCCAGCTGGGAGGTTCCCGCCGCCGCCGGCGTCGTCTGGCTGACCGCAGGCGCACTGCTGCTGCCCGTGGGTCGAGCCGCCGCGGCGCTGGCAACCGGTGGCGGCTGGGTGTGGCCGACCGGATCGCCCGCCCTGCTCGCCTCGGTCGCCGGGCTGCTCACCGGCGACCCGGCCGCCGGTCTCGACCACGCACAAGCTGCAGCGTTGCCCGGGACGGGCGCCGTGTACGCCGCCGTCATCACCGGCTTCGTGCTGTTCCTGACCGGCAGTGGGGGAGCGGCGTGGGCCGTGTACCGATTCCTTGGCGGGGGAGCGGGCATGGCCACCCGCGGCCGGGTCGCCGAGGTCCTCGGCCGCGCCCGGCTTGGCCAGGTCGCCTCCGTCGTCCGCCCGGACCTGCCTGGCGGCTGCCGACGCCGAGACCGCACGCCGATCGAGCGCGAGGTCGGGTGGCGGCTGGGCCACGCCGCCGTCCCCGCCGCCGGCGAGCTGTGGGTGCCCTTCGACCGCGCCACCGGCGTCTACGGCCCCCAGGGCTCCGGCAAGACCCTGGACCTGCTCGCCCCCGCGCTGCTCGACGCTCCCGGCCCGGCGCTGGTGACTCTGACCAAGGCCGAGGACCTGCTGCTCACCATCGGCGCTCGCGCCACCGGCGACCGTCCGGTCGCCGTGCTCGACCCCTTCGGCGCGGTGCCCGGCTTGCCGGAGCTGGTGTGGGACCCGGTCGCCGGCTGCGTCGACCCGATGGTCGCCGAGCGCCGGGCCAAGGCCTTCACCGCGGGCACCGTGACCGGCGCGGTCACCGGCGGCAGTAGCGACAGCGCGGCGCGGTTCTACGCGTTTGAGGCGGCCAAGGTGCTGCAGGCCTATCTGCACGCCGCCGCGCTGACCGGGCGCACGATCGAGCACGTCCTGGAGTGGGCCGCCCACCCCCAGGCCACCAGCCAGCCGGCCGACATCCTGCGCGCCCATCCGCATGCCGCGCCGTTCTGGGACGGGCTGCTGCACGGCGCCTTGAGCGGCGATCCGCGGACCGCCGGCAACACGACGACGACCGTGCAGCAGGCCCTGGCCTTGTTCTTCCAGGCTGACATCCGCCGCCGGTGCGTGCCCGGACCCGGCCGGGCGGCCACCGACATCCCGGCGCTGCTGTCCGCCGGCGGCACCGTCTACCTGCTCGGCCGGGAGGATCCCTACGCCTCGGCGTCGCCGCTGATGACCGCGCTGGCCGAGCACGTCCTCGACACCGCTCTGCAGCTGGCCGCCGCCGCGCCCACCGGGCGGCTGTGCCCGCCGCTGCTGGCCTGCCTGGACGAGCTGCCCTCCACCGCGCCGCTGCCGACTCTGCGCACCCGGATGGCCAACGACCGGGCTCTTGGGGTCAGCTTCCTCTACGCCGCTCAGACCTGGCGGCAGCTGGTGCTCGTCTACGGCGAGGACGAAGCCCGCGCCCTGTTCGGGCTCACCAACGTGATCGTCGCCTTCGGCGGTGGCAAGGACGGCGGCTTCTACCGCGAGCTCTCCGAGCTGCTCGGCAGCACCCGGGTGCGGCGCACGTCCTACACCTACCGCGGAACCGGGTGGGGACGATCTACCCACGGCGAGACCGTGCCGGTGCTGCGACCGGAGGAGATCCGCCAGCTGCCGCCCGGTCGCGCCCTGGTCGTCGCGGAGAACGCTCCACCGCTGATCGCCCGGCTCACCCGCTGCCTCACCGGCCGCCGCGGCGGGGAGCTGCTCGCGGCTCAGTCCGCCGCCCGAGACCGCGTGGCCGCCGCCCGCAACGAAACTGCGCCTCAGGCCGAGCGCGCCGCCCTCGCCCACGAGGCGGCCGCCACAGCCGGCCTGGCCCCGATCGGGCAGGACATCCGATGACCGGCTCCCAGCTCGCCGTCCCGTTTCCCAAGCCGCCGCAGGAGGTGCGCCGCGCCCTCGAACAGCTCCGGCTGGCCGAGGACGCTGGCCTCGAGCCCACCGGCCTGCCGTTGCTGGACCGGCCCTGGGACCCGGCCACCTGCTCGGCAGCCGTACGGCAGCAGTTGTGGCCGTGGTTGGACGACGTCGCGGCCTGGCTCAACCACACCTACGCCTGGCAGACCACGAACGCCATCCCGTCCTGCTGGCCCACCCACCCCCACCTTGTCCAGGAGCTCGCCGTGCTTGCCTGCCTGCGCGTCACTGCCGCCGCCGCCCTGGTCCCGCACGGGCTGGAGGAGTGGCACCGCTACGCGTTACCGACCTTCCAGGCCCGGATGAGCGAGCGACTCAGTACGGGCTGCCCGCCCGGCCGGCACACCGACTGGCCCGCCCGATCCCGGGCTGCCGACTACGACAGCCCGAAGGCCGCCGAAGCACGGCGGGCGCTGTTCGCCCGCGACCTCGGCCTCACCCCGCCCGCCGGGAACGAGCCAGGATCGACCGGCAGCGGGATGGGCAGGCCGTGAGCCGCTCGGCCGCGCACGGCCGTGGGGACTGGATGTCGCTACTCGACGGCGTGCGGGTCAGCCGCCGCTGGATGACCCGCCATACCCCACAGCTGCTCACCGCGTGGTGCGACGCCCCCACCGCCGAGCACCGGCGGGCGATCGCCGCCCGCATCCTGCAGTTCGCAGCCGACCTGGAGAGCGAACCGGACGACGCCGACGACATGGCAGCCGAGTCGGCCTGGCGGGCGTTCGTCGTCCGGATCGATGCCCGCCTGGTGCGCGACGCGGACTGGCTTCCGCTGGCCGCCGCGCTGATCCGGGCCGCGGTCGCCGGCTACGACGTCGCCGTCCGGCTGCCCGCGCTGGTCGCCGCCGCGCCGCTGCCTGACCGTCACCCGGCTCGAGAGCTGCACTGGCGATTGCTCGACGACTGCCCGGACGCGCTGCCCGCGCTCAGCCCCACCGGTGACCTCGCGGCGACCACCGAGGGCGCCCCGATCGTCCACAACGGCCCTGGCGGTCCACAGATGTTCCGCGGCATCCCGCCCGGTCTGCCGCACCGACTCAGCCTCGATACAGCCAACCCTCAGGACAGGAGACCGTCATGACCGCCGACGTGGCCAGCGATCCGCTCAGCTATGCCGCCTCCCTCCTCGACGCCGTCGGGGCTGACCGAGAGCAGGTGCCCGCCGACATCGCGCTGGAGTGCCTCTACGCCGCCGAGTTGCTCGAACTCGCCGGTGCACGTACCGAACGGATACCGCTGATTGACGGCGATCCGCGAGCCAGCGTCCGTGCCGCCATGGGAGCACTCGGCCTGATCGATGAGGCCGCCTTCGCCAGCCCTCAGGTGCTCGACGCCGCGCGCGCCGCCCGGCACGCCCTGCGACGACTGGGCTGAGAAGTGGCCACCACCCTGCAGCAGCTCCTCGACGGCCTCACCGAGCGGGCCACCGAGCCCAAGCCCTCGGCAACGATCGAGGACGTCACCGGCGCGTTCGCCCACCTCGGCCGGGCGCTCACCGGCCTGGCCCACGACGGGCTCACCCCCGGCAACAGCATGCGGCAGCGCACCGCCGCCGAACTCGCCGCCGCCTGCGCCACCGCTGGCCGGCTGTGGCCGCACACCGGCGGACCGCTCACCGACCTCGCCGGCACAGCCGCCGACCTCGTCGGCCGCGACCGCGACATCATGGGCCGTTCCCACCGGTGGGCGGTCACCGTGGAACTGGCCGAGGTGGCCGACCACTGCGCGCAGCTCGGCCGCCGACTGCTGCCGCAGGCGGCGGCCCCGGAGTTGGCGACCGTCCGGGAGTCGGCCGTCGCCGTCGAACGGATCGCACAGACCGAGCCTCCGACGGCGATCGGTGCCGTGATGCTCGACCGCCTGGTACCCATGCCAGGCGACCCGCTGGCATCCGCGGGACTGACCGTCCTGGATGCTTCCGGGGCGTTGGTCGCGGCAATCGACCGAGCGCAGGGAAGCAACGAATTCACCCTGCGCGACTTTCGCGCCGCCGTCGCCGCCGCCGAGATCACCAGCCGCAGCGCCGCCACCGTCACCGCAGCCGCCACCGGCAACGATGCCGGACCGCTGCTGGTCACCGGACTCGCCTGGCAGCTGGCCGGCCGCGCCAGCACGGTCTTCGACGATGGCCGACGAACTCGGTCCACCGATCCCCACGGCGTCGTCCCGTGGGCCTTGACGTTCGTGGGCCACCTGCGCGCACAGGTCGCCTTCGACACCGACATCGCGGCCCTTCGCGACCGGGATGATCTGGCGGCCGTCGCCGGCAGGATGCAGCAGGTCACCAGCCAGCTGCCGGTCCTCGCCGACCAGTTCACCGCGGCAGTCGACCGCTGGTCCCGCACCGGACAGCTATACGCCAACGCGCGGGACCTGCCACCCATGGACAACATGCCCGACGACCGGGTGGCCGCGGTGATCGCGGGACGACACGTGCAGGCCCGCGACGCCGACCTCGACCGCCTTCGGCAGGTCGTCGGTAGGGCGGCGGAGCTGTCGACCGGACTAGCCCACGCGCTTCACCGCGCCACGGCGGCCGGCCCGCCCACCCAACGACACATGGCCCACCTCTACGCCCAGGCAACGCAAACGCCCGGCGCGCCCGAGCGCCTGCTCGACCATGCCCAGGCTGTTCATCGCGACATCACCACGATCCGGTCCCCGCATCAGGCCGCGCGTGAAGTTCCACCGTCCCGATAGCCGATCGGCCTGCGGCCGACCCTTCCCTCGACCTGCGCCAGCCGGACCGGGCGGGTTGTGGGAAGCGCAGGGGAGTGGACGGCGGAGGTCTGTCAGTGGGGGTCCCGTGTTGAGCCGGAAGCTCACTCCAGGGCGCCGTCGTCCCCACGGCGGTCCCGTGACGCCACACTTAAGACCCTGCCGGAGCTCGGGGGCGGCGTGCCCGTGGCGGCTGGTGGCACTCCGCAGTCCGCCACTTCCACTGACCGCGCCCTGGCGAGTGCAAGCATCGCTGCACATCGTGGTGGGGAGACTGCTGGGCTGTGCGCGGTAGCATTTCGCTGACGGAAGTCGCAACAGCTTGGGAGGAGTCTTGACCGACCTTGCGACAGCACTACTGCCGGTGCTTCACAGGCCGTTGGAGGCGCGCTTCAACGTCTTCGATGTGATGCATCACGGAACTAACGAAAGCAGATTTCGAACGTCTTCAGGTGGCTACTCGAAACCGAGGGAAATCACCATCTCGGAGACATGTTCCTGCGCATCTTCATCGACGAGGTGAACCGTGGCCTCGACAGGGTGTACCAAGGCCTCGACGACGAGGGGAACCGAGTTCTCGTGGGGCGCGGGCCATTAGCGCCCGCAGCGTACTTGGTACTCCAGGAGGTCAACACCTCTGCCGTCAGCGGCGCGGAAGATATCGCAGACCTGGTCCTTAAGAACGACGACGCGGTGATCGTCGTCGAGAACTACTTCACCTCCGATGGACACGGCCACAACTACGGCGGCTACCTGACATACAGCCAGCTCGATGGCCGACAAGGTGCGGTCGTCCTGTTGTGCCACGATCAGAACAGCAGCTTGCAGACGGATGGGTGGGAGTACGCGTCAGTTGTCACGTACGGCGGGTTGTTGGACAGGCTGCGCCTTGCGATTGACAGCGACCGTCGGTACCAGCAGAAGCATCCGGAACCCTACTCATTCATCGACCAGATGCACCGCAAGTTCGTCAAGGGGAGAGGTCCTGTGGAAGACCATCAGGTGCTCGACTTCGTCATTGCCATGTGTGCGACGGGAGAGGCGAGGCGATACGGGGAGCTGCCGCACACGTCGGCGGCGGAGAGCTTCGCCAACGACGTTGCCGAGCAGGCGCGCGAACGCTTCGGAGAAGGCCGCGAAATGCTTGGACGCGTCAAGGTTCGGTTGAGGAACTTCAGTGCGCAGCACTTGGAAGGACAACTGAACGCCACCTTGGGTGACGGCTTCGTGAGCAAGGTGAGTGCAACATACGCGGGCACGTACCAGTGGACGGTGAACTTCGAACTACCAGACGACGGCGAGAAGTTCGGTGAGGCCAGACTCCAACTGAAGTTCGGGCCTTCCGCCTGGTTCGCGAACGAGAAGGACCCCCACTGGAAGCGGACAGTCGATCCAGAAGTCGCCGACTACTCACGTCTCTTTCTCACGCGGGCGAAGACTAAGGAAGTCCGCCAGTCGGAGGTGACCCTTCAGGAGGTCCTCGACGGCCTCGCGCCTAGTGATCGCAGATTGCACGACGAGATCGTGCAACTTCTGAGCGACAGCGACTGACCTGCGTCAGCAGATCAGACAACTCAGCCTAGGCCTGGGCGGCTCTGCGCCGGAGTACTCCAAGTGCCACGGCTCGGGACGGCTCCCGCTCGCACTGGCGTCCCTGGTCACCGGGCTGGTGCAGTCGCCAGGGACGCGGTGGGGGCTGTTCCGGCACTGGTGGGTCATCGTCAAGCTCGCCCCTAACCGTCTTGTCGACCCTGGTTCTGGTCGCCAACACGACGACGCTGACCGCGCTGGCCGACGCCACCCGCAATCCCGCCGGCCACCTCGGCGTATTGCCGTCCGCAAGCCCCGTGCTGCACTCCGGCGCCGCCGTCATTGTGCTGCTCGCCGCCCGCCGTACTGTCGGTGTCTAAGCCGAAGGGAGTCACCCGCTTCGGGTGGCGCAGGCAGCAGGCGGCGCGGGGCGGCTCAGGTCGCTAAGCCGGTGAGCAATGGGCGCCGAGGCGGGGGGCGCGGGCGCCTGCATGGCGAGCACCATGACCAGGTAGCAGCCGCCGCCGGCCGATTGCACCCGCCCCGCCTCACTCACGGTGGGCGGCGCTGACGACGCAACTGCTGACCAGTGCAAGTGCCGTTCCCGCAGGCCGCTGTAGTCCCGACGGCGGATCGTCTTTGGTGTCTCTTACCCGGCGTCTTGCACGACGCCGCACCAACAGTGCCTCACCTAGGTCGATTGCCGCGCAGATGGATGACTGACCGCGCATGAGTTGGTATGTCACCTCTAGGTGGTAGACAGTAACTAAGCGCAGTAAAGAAGTGATCACAACGTCCACGGAATCAACATCGGGGGAAGCGCCTTGCCTGCAATGCCTGGCCGGACGAGGGACCACGAGCTGGAGACAGCCTCTGAGCGAGCTCTCGAGCAACTACTGCCGGAGGCGTGGACAGTTGCACCAGTGCAACACGATTACGGGATCGATCGCCGGGTCGAAATCTTTGAAGAGCAACAAGCCACGGGGCTTGGATTCCTGGTCCAGCTCAAAGGCACTGATGCCGACTTGCCAAAAGCTTTGAGCGAGCCCTTCAAAGTTTCAGCTTTGAATTACATGCAAATCCAGTCCGAATCTGTCCTCGTTGTTCGCTATAACGCTCCGACGGGAAGCGTCTTCGGCTTTTGGATGCATCGCCGCGATGTCATCCTCAAAAAAGATGACCAGAAGACTGCCACGCTGCGATGGGCGTTGAGTGACGAACTGACAAAGGAGTCCGCAAGGGACCTGCTGCTCGAAGTTCAGCGATACCGGAGCTTGAGTTCAGTCCTTGACGAGGGGCGTCCGCTGCGGATTGACCTAGTGAGTTCAGAAGCTTTATCTTTGAAGCGGCTTTCGATATCGCGGATAGTACGCACCCTCGGTCGACCGTTTGTGCTTGTGGAACCTGGCGAGCAGGCGGAAATCCAGCTCCAAGCCACGTCGGAACAGCTCTCCGCCGATCTGGCGATTAGTTCCTCAACAGCTTCAATCTCTGGCGGAACCCCCGCGTCGACGGCTGCCGATCTTATGTTGCTTACAGCAGTGTCGCTGTCGAAGATCGGGCGCTCAGCTCTAGCGGTTGAAGTCCTACGTCAATGTCGAGACGCGACGTTGCTGGGACACCCCGAAACTGCGGCTGTTGTTGCGAACTTTCTTGTGCTTGCTAAAGCATGGCGAACCGGCGCTCAATTTCTAAACCATCCGAGCCTACTTATGGATCATTCGTTTGCGGTGATCTTGGCAACTGGATTCAGTGGTGATGAGACGGTTACGGCCGCCGAGGCGTTCGAGTTTTCGGAAGCATTCATGGCTCGTTCGAATGCGCTTCACGACGTCGGCGAGTCGGCCTTGGCCGCAGGCTACGCCTACACCGCTGGCAACACGTTCTTCCACCGATCTAACGCGTGGGCGCTGGCGCTCACCTCTTACAAAAGGGCTTACGAACTTGACCCTAGCTACGGCTCGCGTGCGTACTTTTGCGGGGAACTCGCTGCGGCAAACTTTGAGTGTGGCAACTTCACTGCCGCAACAGACTGGTACTCGCGAGCGATCGATCTGCAACCCGACGAAATCGACACGTTGGCTTGTCGAGCTGATGCGTTCGCGTACGCGGGTCAGTATCTAACAGCTTCTGAAGATTTTGCAGAATACTTTCGACGCCCATCTGAGATGCGACGATCGATCTGGGGTATCAAAGCCCGAGCGCTCGAGATCGTGCGTAAATGGTCGGGCGTTGAAGAGCAGCAGCGGGATGGTGTCGGGTTGGCCATCCCCAGTGACACGTCATCCTTCGTGGCGAACCTGCAGCGCGACTCGTTGCATATTCCGTCGTGGGAGTGGTTGCTGCAGGATGCCCTGAATCGGGGTGACGAGAACTCACTGGCCGACCCATTAATCACTATTGTTGCCTTCGGCGATGGGGATGTAACCGCTGAGTGGATCTTGCTTGGGGCGCTGGCTCTCGAATCAGGGGACGTCGACTTTTTTGAAGAAGTGATCAAATCACAGTGGGCGCGCCGCAGCGAGGGGATTGTTGACGACGTCGTTCAGGTCAGCGAAGGTCTACCTGAAGGATTCCTTCCTGAGTTCGAAAGAGTGGTAGCCAGTTTACGGGAGCAGCCGCGAGAGTTCACGATCCGCCTGCTCGAAGGAGGCGAATTGAAGAATATGATGAAGGTGGACTTGTCTTGGCGTCCACAGACCTGAGCAAGTGACGAATCGGGGTGCCTAACGGTTGCGTTTTGCAGCGCTCCGTCTCTGTGTTGCAGTCCGAGTACTGCCTCTTGGTGGGCGAGTAACTCGCAGCGGGCTGTCGTACCGGCATGGCGTCGGTGCGACAGCCCGCTGATGAGCTCAACGGATGGGTGTCCTGGAAGCGTTGGGGCCACTGCTGGTCGTAGTCCAAGATCGTGATCGCGACATGTTCGCGGCCGCCCATGAGAACTTCGTTCAGATACGCGTCACGGGTGTCGTCCACCCGGCCAGTGTCTTCCTCAGGTGACCGAGCTGGTCCTGTAAGCCGAACGTCTAACGGGAGTAGTGCAGGTCAGGCAGTGCGCCCTGCGCCGGCCGTCCCGTATGACCCGCCCGGTCAGGATTGTCGTAGGGGGACGCCAACCGGGAAGCCTGCCGCGGACTGGCCGTGGTCCTGGCGGTGATCGGTTCTGTGTCCAGCACGGCGGCGTGGACGGCGCCCAGGGGGACCCCCAGAGTCTCGGTGACTCGGTCGATGTGTGCCAGCCACCGGGCTGGTGGTGTGGCGACGATGATGGCTGCCGCGTCACGCACTCCCGCCTGGATGGCCAAGGGGTTCCTGTCGCTCCGGGCCGGGGTGAGGCGGGCGTCGAGAAGGGCATCGGCGAGGCTGTTTGAGGTCTCAATGGCCGTGCGAAGCGCGACGACGCCGTCGCGACGGAGGACGTCGGCCGGGTCGAGCCCGTCGGGCAGGGTGAGCCGGCGGGGGTCGTCGCCGCGCGCGGTGAGCTGCCAGAAGATGCGCTCGGCGGCCCTCTGCCCGGCGGCGTCGTTGTCGGTAGCGACGAGGATGCCGGGATCGCCCTCGCGGATGTGGGGGCGGAGCAGGTCGGCCTGTCGATCGGTGAGGGCTGTGCCGAGGGGGGCGACGCCAACTGTCCGTCCGTCGCCGGCGAGGGTGAGCGCAAGAGCATCCAGCGGTCCTTCAACGAGGGCCGGGACGGCACCGGCAGCGAGCGCGGACCGGCTTTCGTAGAGCCCGAGCAGGTGGTCGCCCTTGGTGTAGAGGTCCGTACCCGGGGTGTTGAAGTACTTGGGTCCGGCACGGCCGTCGTCGGCAGCCGCGGGGTTGCGGCGGGCGATAAACCCGACGATGGTGCCGTCGGCGCCGTGGATCGGGAAGACGAGCCGGTCGCGGAACCGGTCGATCAGCGCCCCGGTGCGAGCACGCTGGGCGAGGCCGGCGGCGAGCAGCTCGGTGTCGGTGGTGCCGGACGTCCGCAGGTGGTCGAGGAGGACGGTCCAGGAGGCGGGGGCGAAGCCGGGGCTGAATCGCGGGTCGGCGGTGAGGTCGGTGCCCAACCGTTCGCGGAGGTAGTTCGGCGCCCACGAGTCGGGGTAGCGGTCGGTGTAGAACGCGGCCGCCTTGGTGTTGAGCTCGATCAGCCGGTCGCGGCCGACGACGGCGGTGGCCCAGAAGTGCTGCTCGAGCAGGTAGTCCGCTTCGTCAGCGGCCGGCTCCTCGCTGGCGAAGGGGTGTGGGGTGAAGTACCGCGGTTCGGCCAGCGACGGATCGTCGTCGGGCTCGGGGAGATCGTCGTCGTTGTCGGGCCCGTCAGCCCAGACGGCGCCGGGGTGAGCTGTGCTGTCGGCGGCCGGTGGGAGCAGGTGCGCGTCGTCGGGTGGCTGCAGGTCGGCCGGCAGCGGCTCGGGTGTCTGCACGGGCGCGGGGTCGGTGAGGGCGGCGATCCGGAAGACGAGCGTTTCGGCCAGCTCGTTTCCGGTCCGGTCGCCGTTGTCCGCTGCCGGCAGGCCGGCGACCGCGGCGGTGAGCAAGTCGGTGGGGGACCAGCCGTCGCGGATCCTGACGGTGACCGCAGCGACGAGGGCCGGCCAGGCGGGGGTGGCCAGCACGCGCTGCCCGTGCTCCTCGGGCAGCAGCGTCAGAAGGGTGGTGCACCAATCCGGCCGGACCACGGTGGCGCCCGGCCCGGTGGAGACGGTGGCCGGGGCCAGGTGAGGGGTGAGTCGCCACCACAGGGCCGCGGCGGGCAGGTCGTCGGGCAGCGGTCGCTGTGCTGCCACCGCGGCGAGCAGGCCGGCGGCGTCGAGGCCGGCGCGGTCGGCGGCGGTGAGCCGTTCGGCCAGTGCGGGCCAGTGCGGGTCCCGGCGCACGCGGGGGTCGATGCTGTCGGCCAGCTGCGACCATCCCGAGCCTCCAAGTGTCGGGTTGGCGGCGGCCACCGCGTCGTCCAGCCGTTGCTGATGCCGGCTTTCGGCGGCCGCGGGGTGGGGCGGGCCGGTTGGGCGCCGGTCGCTGTCGGGGACGGCGAGCGCAGCGCGCCAGACGGCGAGCTCGGCCCGCAGGCGTGCCTGGTCGGCGCCCAGCAGCGACCGCGCCCAGGTGGGTGCGCTGGCCGGTGTCATCGCGGCGGCGGTGTCGGCGACCCGTGCCGCGCAGCCGGTGACGTGGTGGGCGCAGGCGGCGAGGTAGGTGCCCCAGGGCGGGTCGTCGGCCAGGGCCGTGGGCGTGCCGGGCAGCCACGGCAACGGCGCCGCCGAACTGGAACCGGGCACGCTCAGGCGCCAGTCGAGGACGGCGGCGGGGTCGCGGACGCCGTTCAGCTCGCGTCTGGCTGCCTCCGTTCGCAAGGCGGCGATGGGATCGGTGCCGCTGACGGCGAGCAGTGCCAGGTGCCCGTGCAGTGTGGGCCAGGCCGGAGCCCCGGTCAGCCCAGGGTGGAGCTGTTCGGCGGCGTTCTCCAGTGCTTCTGCAGCGGTGGCGCCGAGGTGGTGCGCGGCGGCGAACCGCAGTGCGTCGGCGTACCGGGCGGCCGCTTGATGCAGCTGCTCGGCCGGGTCGGCCAGCGCCCGGCGGGCCCCGGTGGCCGAAGTCTGCGCGCCCTCGCGGCCCAGCATGCCGATCAGCAGGTCAGTGGCGGCGGGTGGATGGACGGCGGCGGGGGTGACGATGCTGTGCGGATCGCCATCCCCGACGGTGGCCAGATAGAGGTGGTTGGCGGTGCGGCCGCGGGAGAGCGCGACGTAGAGCAGCTGTCGGCTCTCGCTGCCGGTGAGCACGGTGTGGCAGGTATCGGCGGTGACGCCCTGGGCGCCGTGCACAGTGGTCGCGTAGCCCAGTTGCACGTGCTCGGCGACGTAGCCGGCCGGCAGGGTGATGCGCCGCGCGCTGCGGGTGTGGGTGACGGCGAGGGCGCCGTCGTCGTGCACGGCGGTGACGGTCCAGCGGTCGCCGTTCTTCACCCAGTCCGCGGCGCCCAGCGGCAGTCGCCGGTCGTTGGTGCGGGTGATGATCGGGTCCCCGGTGCCGGCCCGGGTGCCGTCGGCCAGCGCCACCTCCGGGCCGGCCGGTCCACCGAGGGCGGCGAGTCGATCGGTGCGGGCCCGCGCGTTGAGCACGGTCACGCTCTCGCGGGTGGCGGCCAGCAGCAGGGCGTCGACGCCGCGGGCCCGGTCAGCGGCCCAGGCGGTGTAGGCGTGTTCGGCGCAGGTGGCGGCGTCTCCGACGTGCACCCGGCCGGAGTCGAGGTAGAAGCCCACCGCGGTGGTGTCGCCGTCGCGGACGGCGACGGTGGCCGCGGCCTCGGCCGGATCGGTGAAGCGGACCAGCTGGGTGAGCGTCACCGCGCCGTGGGTGGCGGCGATCTCGGCCAGTACTCCGCCGGCGGCGACCGCGGCCAGCTGTCGGTCGTCGCCGACCAGCCGCACCGACCCGCCCCGCCCCAGCACGTGGTCGACGACGGCGGCGAGCTCGCGGGTGCCGGCCATGCCCGCCTCGTCGACGATCACTAGCGTGCCGGGGCCGATGTCGGTCGCCCAGGCCGGCCGGTCGCCGGTGTCCAGTGCCCAGACCAGCTTCGTCACGGTGTCGCAGTGGCCGCCGACGGCCTCGCGCAGCCCGGCGGTGGCCACCGCCGACGGCGCCAGAGCGAGCACGCTGCCGCCGCCGCCGGCGGTCCAGGCCCGGGCCAGCGCGGCCAGCGCGGTGGTCTTGCCCGTACCGGCGGGCGCGATCGCCAGCTGCACCCGCATCCCGCTGCCGGCCAGGTCCCGGACCAGTTGAGCCTGGCCGGGGTTGAGCTCGGTGCCGTTGGCGGTGACCTCTAGCAGCGCCAGTTCGACCACTCGAGGATCAGCCTGGCGGCCGTCGGCGCGTCCCGCGGCGGCTAGCAACAGCGCCTCGGCGTCCAACACCTGCTGGGACGTGTAGAGCCGGGCGCCGGCGACGGTATAGACGCTGGCCCCGTCCGAGCGGCGCAGCTCCGGCGGCTCGACCGCCGAATCCGACTCGCGGAGCGGGATCGACAGAGAAGGGGAGAGCGCGACCGCGCTGACCTGCGACACCGCGGCATCGACGACGTCCGGCGCGAGGTCGGCGGCCCGGACGAACCGCTCGGCCTCGGCGCGTACGTGCCAGACCTGCCAGGTCGCGCGCTGCGCGGAGACCGTGTCCAGCACCCGGCCGGCGGCTGAACGCACCCAAGCATCGGTCACCACCGCAACGGCACGGACCCGTGGGCGCAGGGCGTCGCCGAGCATGCCGGCCACCGCCGTCGGCCCGCCGAGCACTTCGAAGGCCTGCCCTCGCCAGGCCGCCCGCTGCTCGGCCAGCGAGCGAGGCTCGTGCTTGGCCTCCCGCGTCTCCAGCGTGGCCTGCTGGGCCAGCGCGATCGCCTCGGGAGTGGTCGGCGTCCGGCCGTGCTCGGACTGGAAGTCGGTGGCCAGCTCGCCGCGGCGGACGTCGATCGCCTGGCGCCGCGAGGACCAGGCGGCCAGCAGCCGGGCGTCGAGGCCGACGATCTCCCGCACTGACCGCTTGCCGTCCTCCCGGCCGGGACGCTCGGCGAAGCGAACCCCGAGCCCGGCCACCAGATTGGCCTCCAGCCGGGTGTTGTACCGCTCCGAGGCCGCGACGTTGGCCTTGTACAACACCCGCCCGTCCAGCGCCCGCCACCGCCCGTCGCGGGTCTGCACCTTGTTGCTCACCGCCACATGGGTGTGCAGGTCCGGATCACCGGCGCGCGAGTCGCGGTGGGTGAACACCGCGGCGATCAGCCCGGAGGTCTCCACCTGCCGCACCCCGCCGGCGCCCAGCCGGGTGAAGACGGCGTGCCGCTCGAGCCAGGCCAGGGTGTCGGCAACCGCGGAGTGGTGGGCGGCCTCGATCTGTTCGGCGATCCCACGGGGTGCCAGCGCCCACAGCGCCGAGACCGACTTCACCGGCGAGAACGTCAGGTCGTAGCCGGCCACCGCCTTCGTCGCCGGCCGCGACGCCCGGGCGATGAACCCGGACAACTCCCGGGCGTCGGCGGGTGGGCGGCCGTGCTCGGCGGCGAACATGTCGCGTGCCACCACGCCACGGATGCGGGCCCGTTCCGGCGCCGACACGGGCGCATCGCGGGGCAGCCCGCGGGCGGCATTGACCGCGGCGAACTTGTGCGCGCAGCGGGATCGGAAGCCGTCCGCGGGTGTGGGGTAGACGAGGAACGGCTGGCCGAGGGCGCCGGCGGCGCGCGCCTGCTCCGGCGTCCGTCCGGCGGCCAGGGCGTCCCGCTCCAGACGCTCGGCGTCGGGATGGCGGCCTTCGCCGAACAGTGCCTTCATCTGGGCCTCATCGACCGGCTGCCCGGCGCTCATCCCGTTCAGCCCGGTCAGGCCGCTGCCGGTCCACACGCCCGGCGACTCGCCCCGCTGTGAGTAGTAGTCACCCAGGCCCACATGCCCGCGTTCGGTGGCATCCAGCGCTGCGACCTGCCGTGTCAGGTACGTGTACCCGTCACCCGCGGTCAGCTTGTGCAGCGACATCACCACGGCCGCGGACGGTAGAAGCGAGACCTCCAGTGGTTCTCGCGTAGTTCTCCCGTTCCGCTGCCTTCTCCAGTTCCCCGCCGTTCATCGGCGCGGGACAGCGCTATCGCGGGTGTGAATCCTTACAACCCGGCAGGAGGGATCGAGGTGGCCGGCGGATCGTTGCAGGCGCTGGGGAGGCCCGACGGCCGTAGGGCCGGTCGCGTTGCTGCTCCACTGCCGGGGATGGACCGGAGGCATCCGACGAATGAGGACGCGCCCCAGGCTGGCAGGAAGGCCGCCCGCCAGAAGGTGGCTTGGTCGGCCGATACGCGACCGACTTGGGCACGCGACCACAGGCCCGCCGAGCTGCGTCAATACTCAGGACGCCGGCGCCGCAACTGCTGTGGCGCGAGTCGCATTAGATGCAGCACGCAACCTTCTGGGCCGACAGTGCATGAGGTGTGATCGATTGCGATCTTGATCGCTGCCCTTGGGGATGAGAATGGGCCGGTCGTCCGGAAGGCGCCGTTCTACTGCCTGGAAGAAGTGATGGAGGTCTGGCTGGCCAACGCCGCGCACATCAAGGCCATCCCCAGGCGGAAGACCGACGTGCGGGACGCGGAGTGGATCGCCCAGCTGCTGGAGTGCGGGCTGGTCCGCCCGAGCTTCGTGCCGCCGCCAGACGTCCGCCGGTTACGGATGCTGACCCGCTACCGGGTGCAGCTGATGGGCGACCGCACCCGGGAAGCGACCCGGCTGGAGCTCATGCTGGAAGACGCCTCAATCAAGCTCTCGGTGGTCGCCTCGAGCCTGACCACGGTCTCCGCGCGGGCCATGCTGAACGCGCTGATCGCCGGCGAGCGTGATCCCGCAGTTCTCGCCGTGCTGGCCAAAGGCAAGATGCGCGCCAAGATCCCGGCCCTGACCGAGGCGCTCACCGGCCACTTCGACGCCGGCCATGCCCAGTTGGCCCGCTCCATGCTGCACCGCCTGGAGCTGGTCGAGGACGCCCTCGCCGAACTCGACGCCGTGCTCGCCACCGCGTTCACACCGTGGTCGCACCAGCTGGAGTTGCTACAGACGATTCCGGGGGTGGGGGAGAAGGTCGCGCAGGTGATCGTCGCGGAGACCGGTGCGGACATGTCCCGCTTCCCGTCGGCAGCGCACCTGGCCGCCTGGGCCGGACGTGGCGCCAGGCGTCCACGAATCAGCCGGCAAGCACACCGCAGTGAACACTCGCCCGGGCAACAAGTGGCTGACCGCGATGTTGGTCGAGGCCGCCGGCTCGGTCGGGCGGATGAAGGGCAAGAACTACCTCGCCGCCCAGCACGCGCGGCTCACCGCCCGGCGCGGGATGAGCCGAGCTCAGGTGGCGGTCGCCCACTCGATCCTCGTCTCGGCCTACTACATGCTGCAGCGCGACGAGCCCTACCGAGATCTCGGTCCCGACTGGCTCGCCCGCCGCAACGAGGCCCACACCCGCCGGCTGGTCGCCCAACTGGAGAAGCTCGGACACAACGTCACCCTGAACCATCCGGCCGCCTGACCAGCGGGGTGACAACCCCGGGCTGGCGCCCGGGGCGCTCACGCGCGCCTGCAACTCACCTATTCACGGGTCTGTGTCGCTCCTGAGGTTGGCGGTAGTGCGGTGACCGAGGGGCGCCACGGATGGCTCGGCATCCGGCCTCCCTCCCTGGACGGGAGGCTGAGGGCGGGCGTCCGGGAAATGACTCACAGTCCGGCTGTCGCCGCGACGCCGGCGATGGCCCGTGTCGGCGGACGTGTCGGTCGAAGCGAGGGCGGTCGCCTCATGTACTTCTCTCCCGCTCCGCGTTGGCAAGCAGGCCGCCTTCTGCAGCCGCAGAAACCGGAACTGTCAGTGGCGTCTGAGATGGTTCTTGTGTCGCCGGTCACGGCGCCGATCGAGAGGAGCCTCATGCCTGGGCAGCCGCATAAGCCCGACCACCCGGACCACCCGGACCACCCGGAGCACCCAGAGCACCCGCACAGCCCCAAGCCGCCGCCCGGGCCGCCGCCCGGGCCGCCCCCGGGCCCGCCGAACCCGCCGCGTCCGCCGAAGGACCGGCCAGTCGGTTGAGCGCGCGTCCCTGGTGGGAGGAGTTCCCCGGCCGCCTCGAGAACGAGCTCGAGCACCTCGAGGCGGCCGGGGTTCGCCATGTCATGGACGAGGGCGCACGCGCGGCGGGCGTCGTGCAGCTGCGGGTCACCGCCATCGCCGGTCAGCCGACCGATCTCACCGTGACGTTCCCCGACCTGTACCCGTTCGTCCGGCCGTCGGTCGGTCTCACCGGCGCGGACGCCGCGACGATGACGCACCACGTGCATCCGTTCAGTGGGGACCTGTGCCTGCTCGGCCGGTCGACGGCGTTGTGGCGCACCGGGGACACCCTGGCGTGGCTGCTGACCACCCAGCTGCCCAAGACCCTGACCGCAGGTCAAGCGATCGCCTCCTCGGCGGAGGAGATCGCGGCCCTGTCGGGGGTGGAACAGGTGCAGGCCGAGCCGTGGACGGACTACTACACCTGCTTCGCGCCCGGTTCGATGATCCTCGTCGACAGCACCTGGACGCTGCCGGCGGCGGCGACCCAGGGGCGGCTCCAGCTCAGGCTGCACCGCCTGGACCCGGCGGGCGTCGACAATCCGCCGGGTATCGGGTTCCTGCACGGCGCGGCGTTCACCATCGCCGACGAGCACGGTCTGCCCGTCGGCCGGCTCTCCGGTCAGAACCCGGACCGGTTCCCGCTGCCGTACACGGGGCGCTGGGCCCGGTTGAACGCTCCCGTGCACGCCGACACCCCGGCGGCGTTCCTGGAGGCGGCCAAGAAGGTCGTCCCGGACCTGTTCGACGGAGGGTGGCAGCCGGCCCCACGCTCTGCCCTGGGGTGGGACGTGCAGATCGTCGGGCTGACCTTCCCGGAGGAGCGGGTTCACCGGGGCACCGGTGACGGGTGGGTCTTCCTCGTCCGCCTTCGCCAGGGCGGCGCCCGTCCGCAGCCGCCGCGAACCGGTGGCCGCAATCGCCGCCCGCAGGCACCGACCGGGAAGATCACGACCCACCTCGTCCGCGCGGGGTATGCCGGGCGGGCCGACATGGCTGACCGGGTCCCTGAGCTGGCCGGCTTGCGCGCCCGTCATGTCGCCGTGTTCGGCGTCGGCGCGTTGGGCGGCACGGTCGTCGAACACCTGGCGCGAGCCGGCCTGGGGCAGCTCACCGTGGTCGATCGTGACCACCTCGAGCCGGGAAACCTCGTCCGGCACGCCGCGCACCTGGACATGGTCGGCTGGAGCAAGGCCGCCGTCGGGTCGCAGATCGCACTGCGCGTCGCGCCAGCAATTGGGGTCACCGCGGCGGAGTACTCACTCGGCGCACCGCGCGCCGAGCGAAGTCCGGACGAGCGCAACGAGATTGTCATCTGGAACGACGTCATCGACCAGGTGGACCTCGTCGTGGACTGCACCGCGGAGAAGGGACTGCAGCAGGCGCTCGCCTGGCTGGCGCGTCGGCGCGGCAAGCCCTACCTGGCGGCGTCGGCCACCAACGGCGGCTGGGGTGGCCGGATCGTGCGCCTGCGACCGGTACCGGAAGCCGCCTGCTGGGCCTGCCTGGAGTACGGCTTGGACGACGGATCCATCCCGGACCCGCCGGCCGCACCGGAACAGGCGAGCGTCCAACCGGCCGGCTGCGCCGACCCGACCTTCACCGGGACGGGATTCGACCTGGCGGAGGTGGCCCTGCACGCCACCCGGGTCGCTGTCGCAACACTGCAGGCGGGCCAGTCCAGCGGGTACCCCGACAGCGGCCATGATCTGCAGATGCTCACTCTGCGCACCCATGACGGCGTGCCGGTGCCGCCCGCATGGACTGGGCTGGAACTGCCGGTGCACCCGTCATGCGGTGGCGAGCACTGACCTCCGGCCGCACCGGCCAAGTGTGGTGGGCCGGTGCGGCCCTGGAGGAGGCGCTCCGCGAGGCGCAGCGGGCGTTCCCGCTGGAGACCGGCGGCTTGTTGCTCGGCTGGTCCACATGTCCGGGCAGCGTGGTGATCACTCAGGTCATCGGCCCCGGCCCGGACGCCACCCACCGGTCCACTTCGTTCACCCCGGATGCCGCGTGGCAGGAGGCGCAACTCGCCGACGCGTATGAGCAAGCCGGCCGCCGGCTGCAGTACCTCGGTGACTGGCACACCCACCCGCGAGGCACAGCACGGCTGAGCAGCACGGACCGGGCCACCCTGCGACGCATCGCCGCGCACGCCGATGCCCGCGCTCCCTACCCGGTGATGGCACTGTTGGCCGGCGGCCCGCTGTGGCAGGTCGTCGTTCGCCAGCAAATTCGCCGACGGCGGCCTCTGTGGCGCTTGACGCTGGAGGTGTGGCAGTAGCCGCGAGCCGGAGCGGGCCCGGCACCCCAGGCAGGAGCACATGCGGGTGCAAAGGACTGCACCAACTGGACCTAGCTGAAGAGATCCGGGAAGCGAGTGGTGCCCGCTACGCTGGCAGGCGACCGCCGTCGTGCATCACGTGGGGCTCGCATGTGTTGGCCCGAGTCGACTTGCTCGGAGGTGGATCACCGGGGCGCTCGCTGTGTTCTGGTCAGCGCGGTGGCGCGGCCACAGGCTCCCGCCGTCGTCTGCGGGCTTCGGTGTGGAACGTGATGGGGCAGTTGTCCAGGACCCGGTTGACCACGGTGGCGAAGAAGACGTCGGGGGAGAGGTGGCGGGGGACGGCGTCGGTGCGCAGAGCGACGTCGGGCAGTTCCGCTAGGCGTTGGTCGAGCTCGCTGGCGGGCAGCTCGAGCGGAAGTTGTTCGTCTTCGCCCTCGGTGGCGGGCTCGACGCCGGCGGCCACGAGCGGGTTCTCGTCGTCTTCGTCGTCGTCCTCCGTGGCCGCGGAGTCGCCGTCGGGCCATTCCGGAATGAGCAGCGCGACGGCGTCGTAGGCATCATCTTCGCGGCCGAGCTTGCCGAGCAGGTCGATGATCCACTCGGCGGTGGCGACGTTCTGTTCAGACAGGGCGGTGGAGCGCAGGCCGTAGACGAACCCGAGGGCGGCCTGGGGGTGGCGGCTGCGGAGGTTCTTGGCGTCGCCGTAGCTTTCCTCGACGCGGTTGGCGGCGTTCTTACCGAACGAGGAGTCCATCCGCTTAGTGGAGATCATGATCTCTGGGCCGGTGTTCCAGGCGGACATGACGACGTCGACCTGCTTGACGTAGTTCTTGCCCAGGATGTTGGCGCTGGCGCCGGTCTCGTTCTTGTACGTCTTGCCGGAGGCGAGCATCTCGTCGAGTACCTTGCGCTGCTTAACGGTGGCCAGCTCCCGCAGGGCGACCAGGGTGGAGGGCAAGATGCGTGGCGGCTCGGCGCGGGGCCACACCAGGTCTGGGGCGAAGCCGGCGCGCCGGAGTTCGTAGGCCGTCCAGACGTCCAGTGCCAGCGCCGGCACCCCGGACTGTGAAGTCGCCTTCAGCAGCAGGGGTACTCCCAGTAACCGGCGCAGGGTGTCGAAGTCGGGTCGGTACTCCAAGCGACCGTCGTCGGTGCGGTGCCAGGGATTGGTGTAATCGGAGGTGCTGGCGCGGGCGATGAGTGCGTCGTAGAGAGCCCAGGCTTCGGCCTTGAGGGTCTTGGCGCTCATCGCTGGATGCCTGCGTCCGCGCCGCGGGCGGTGCGTCGGGCGCTGAGCTCGGCGTGGGCATCACGAAGAGCGCCCAGCTCGCTGGCCGGCAGGCCGAGCTGGCCGGACAGCAACACGTCGTCGACCAGGCGTACCGCGTCGGTGAGGCGGCCGCCTTTCAGGTACTGGGCCACGCGGGGCTTGATCGTGGCCAGGTCGGGGGCGGCTGCCTGGAGAAGTTCTGGTGCTGGCACGGGTAGCCGGTCAGCCTCTCGGGGCTCGAGTTTGAGCATGCCGCCGCCATAGGCCCGCCCTACGGTTTCCGCTCCGAGCAGGGTCATCGACGTCAGGGAGCCGAGCGGGAGAAGGCTGCGTCCGGCGTCTCGCAGTCCTCCGCGCAGGTAGACCCCGTGGACGGAGTTGAGGTGATAGGCCTTGGCCTGGTTCGTCGTCAGGCGGGGAGTGTCGGCGTTCATGTAGGTCAGCAAGAGATCGGCCGGTCGGACTAGGGGGACCCGCCACCAGGGCTTCCGGACCCGACACTTGTAGGCCAGGTGCACTCCGGCGGTGTGGCCGGCCTCGATGTACTCCCAGGCCGCGGGCGAAGGCTCGTCTGAGGGGCGGAACAGCCACGTCGCTGACCCTTCCTCACCGAGGTCGGCGAGTGCGGGGGTGGTCAGGGCCAGGCCCCGCAGGTGCCGGCTGCCGGGAGGGGACAGGCGCAGCAAGTCCGTGGATCGCAGCCCCAACTCGGCTACGCGAGCGGGGGAGAGGGTGAAGTACTTGTTGTTGCCGGTCACCATCCCCAGCGTGGTGTCGCCCCAGGTCTCCAGGTCGGTGAACCCTGACCCGGCGAGCAGCGCGCTGTAGGCGGTGAGGGCGTCGGTGGGAAGCAGGCCGGGAGTCCACTTGTCCTCCGGCCGCAGGGGGCGCCAGGTACGGCCGGCGGGCACTCGAGCCAGCTCGGCGGCGTTCTGGACCTGGTAGACGTTGGCGTGGTCCGTAGGGCCTTCCTGGTAGCCCTCGGCCATCAAGAGCACCACTTCCTCCAGCACCCCGGGAAAGACCCGTTCGGTGAACAGAACCAGGTCCACCGATGCAAAGCGCTCGAGCAGGAAGCGGCGGACCTCGGCGGCGTAGTTGACGCTCAGCAGCTCTGCGGGCAGAACCAGACCGAGCCGTCCACCTGGCTTGAGGAACAGGGCCGAGTGGACGGTGAACGCAGCCCACGAGGAGGCCAGGCCGGTGAGCGTGACTCCGGCCCGCAGGGCTGCGGCGCGTGACCTTGTTCGGGCTTCGCCGGCGAAGTCTTGGTAGCGGACATAGGGCGGATTTCCGACGACGGCGTCATAGGAGCCGGTCGGTTCGACGGTGAAGAAGTCAGCTGCCCGCACCCGGGAGCGCACCCCGGCGGCGTTCAGCACGCGCTGCGCTGCAGCCGCGGACGGCCTGTGTAGTTCCACCCCATCCAGCACCCCGGAGCTAGCTTTGGCGGCGTCTGCGGGAGCGGACACCGTCATCGCATGCAGGCGGTCGACTGCGGCAAGCAAAAAGGCCGCTTCACCGCACGAGGGCTCCAGCACCTTGTCGTCGGTCGATCTGACCGCCCAGTCGGTGACATGGCGGGCCACCGGCTCGGGGGTGAAGAAGGCGCCCCGGGCCTTCCGGAGCTCTGCGGTGTCCAGCGAAGCAGAGGAGAGAGGAAGAGCCACGGCGGCAGTCTCGCTCATCGGCGTCGGGAGGGGCGGATGCGGCCTGATGTCGGCTGCTGTGTCGCTCATCTGTTGGTGGAGACCCGAAGTCAGCCGCGGATCTCTAGCCCGGTGGTTTGCAGCGTTTGGTCGAGGTCCGAGTGGGGGTGCGCTAGGCCGTCGATCAGGCGGGCCAACGGCAGGTCATCCCGTTCGACGACCCATTTCTCGATCTCTCGGTTGTTGGGCTTCATGACCGCGTTCGGGGCCGGAAGGTAGTGCCGTCCGCCATCGGCGGACGCCAGAACCTGGCGGTGCACCGGCTGGCCGCGCCAGAGGACCTCGGCCCACACGCCGTAGTTGCTCTGATCGGGGAACGTGGACCACTGACCCCAGACGCCTTCCCAGGGACCATCGTGTTGGTCTGCACCCCACGCGACAGAGACGTCCAGGTCGCTACGCAGATGGGCGACAGAGCCGTGGCCGGCCAGCCACACCTCAAGATCGTCACCTCCGCTCGTCTTGAATCGCTCCACCGAAGGTGGCGACAGGGTCGCCCAGTCGGTCGGTGAGGTGCTGGCGATCGCATCCATCAACTCGTCGTAGCGCACCCCGGCAGTGTGGGCCCCGCCTACGACAACTTCGCGGAGTAGGGAGGTGCGCGCTCGCTGACTGGCAGAGTTACGCGGCCTGAGCAACTGGCTTGGCCCGCGCAAAGGCGAGGCGTCGATGCCCCACGGCGAGGGCACACGTCCTCGACCAACGTCTCCGGTCAGCACAGCGACGTCGAGGTCGCTCATAGCCAGGGCGTGCCATATCCGTGCTTTTAAGCACCGGCTAAAGCCGGTGCTCAGCGGTCAGTAGGGGTCAGCACCGTTAAGGCACGGGCGCGGCGTCAAAGCCGCGCTGAGCTGCGCAGACGGGCATACGAGCTGGTCAGTGCGGCGAGCGGGTAACCGGGATCGAACCGGCATGGCCAGCGTGAAAGGCTGGAGATCGTCGTCGTCGCCCAAGTTAGCGCCAGGACACGTGATCCGGCGTCAGGTGGTGGGCACGGGCTGCGTAACGACGTCGGCCTGTATCACTTGGCAGACGACAGCGGGGTCGCAGGTGGCCGGGTCCAGGGTGCCCGCCCGGGAGCGGAGCCGTTCGACGTCCGCGCGTAACGCGGTCAGCTCGGCGATGCGCCGGTCGAGGTCGGCGGCGTGGCTGTCCAGCAGGGTGAGGACGTGCTGGCACGGAGCTCCGGTGCTCGCCCGGACGGTGATGATCTCGCGGATCTCGGCCAGGCTGAGTCCGGCGGCTTGGGCCGCTTTGACGAATGCCAACCGGGCGACGGCGCCCTCGTCATAGTCCCGGTAGCCGGAGGGACGCCGAGCTGGTGCGGGAAGTACGCCGGCGGATTCGTAGAACCGGATCGTCTTGGTCGTCAGCCCGGTTCGGGCGGCGAGCTGGCCGATACGCACCGGCGCACCCTACGACTTGACCTTCCAGTGCAGTGGAAGCCCTAGCGTCGGCTACCAGATCATCGAGCCAAGCGGAGGAGCGGCACGTGGATGCAGTGGACCTGGTCGTTATCGGAACCGGAGGGGCGGCGATGGCCGCCGGCATCGAGGCGCGCTCGCGCGGCAAGTCGGCCGTGCTGGTCGAGCATGGACCGCTGGGCGGGACCTGCCTGAACATCGGCTGCGTACCGAGCAAGAACCTGCTCGCCGCCGCCGGCTGGCGGCACCGTGCACAGGCCAACCCGTTCCCGGCCGTACCGACCGGCGCCGGCGACGTGGACATGGCCGCACTGACCGATCAGAAGCAGGAGCTCATCGACCGGCTGCGGCAGCTCAAGTACGCCGACGTCGCCGAGGCGCACGGTTTCCCCGTCCGGTACGGGCACGCCCGCTTCGTCGACGAGCAGACCCTCGAGGTCGACGGGCAGCCACTGGTGGCGCCTGCGTACGTGGTGGCCACCGGCGCGGCCCCGCACATCCCCGACCTGCCTGGCCTGGCCGGCGTCGACTACCTGACCTCCACCACGGCGATGGAGCTGACCCGGCTGCCGGAGTCGCTGATCGTGCTGGGCGGCGGCTACGTCGGGCTGGAGCAGGCGCAGCTCTTCGCGCACCTGGGCGTGCAGGTCACCGTCGTAGGCCGGTTCGCGCCGCACACGGAGCCCGAGATCGCCGCGGTCTTGCGTGAGGTGTTCGCCGACGACGGCATCACCGTGGTCGAGGAGCGCGGGGTGGCCGTGGCCGGCAGCGCCGACGGCGTCGTGGTCACGACAAGCGGCGGCGGGGAGGCGAAAGGGCAGCGACTTCTGGTGGCCACCGGCCGGTACGCCGACACCGGCGACCTGGGTCTGGAGGCGGCGGGGGTGAAGACCGATGAGCGGGGCTTCGTCGTGGTCGACACCCATCAGCGCACCACGAATCCGCGGATCTTCGCTGCCGGCGACGTGTCCCGAGCGCCGCAGTACGTCTACGTCGCCGCGCAGACCGGGCACGCCGCTGCCGCAGGAGCCCTTGGTGCGCCGACAACCGTGGACTACCGCGGACTGCCCGGGGTGACGTTCACGACGCCGCAGCTGGGCGGCGCCGGCCTCACCGAGGAGCAGGCGCTGGCGCGCGGTCACGCGTGCGACTGCCGGGTGCTCGGCGCGCAGGACATCCCGCGGGCGCTGGCCAACCGGGACACCCGCGGCGCCCTCAAGCTGGTCATCGACGCCGACACCGGACAGGTGCTGGGCGTGCACGCCGCGCTCGACGGCGCCGGCGACGTCATGCTTGCCGCCACCTACGCGATCAAGTTCGGGCTGACCGTCGACGACCTGGCCGACACGTGGGCGCCGTACCTCACGATGAGCGAAGCGCTGCGCATCGCCGCCGGACTGTTCCGCACCGACAAGCCGACCAGCTGCTGCGCATGAGCAGAGGCATCGTGGTGGGCGCTGCGGGTCGGTTGCGTTCGCTCAGGTACCAGTGCCGGAGTGCCTGGACGGCAGTACGGGGAGGCCCAGACGTTCACCAGGACGGCCAACCCGGCGAGGGCGGAGCGAGGCTTGGCCCGGACGGTCGGGCAGTGGAACCCCGGTGACGAAGGACAGGAGGGGCGTGGCGGGCGACGAGCGGCGGCCGGGGATGCGCGCCGTGCTGGCCCAGCCGGACTTCCGGCTGCTGTGGACGGCGCGGACGGTCAGCCAGTGGGGCGACATCTTCAGCTTCGTCGCGTTGGCCATCCTGATCTACCGGCTGACCGGCTCGGGGTTGGGCGTGGCCGGCGTCGTAGTCGCCGAGATCGTCCCGGTGCTGCTCATCGCCCCGATCGCCGGGGTGGTCGTCGACCGACTGCCCCGCGTCCAGGTGATGGTCGCCGCCGACGTACTCCGCGCCGCCCTGGCTGGCGTTCTAGTGGTCTGGCACGACGACCCGCTGGTCATCTACGCGGTCGCGTTCGGGCTGTCGGCCGGCGCTGCATTCTTTAACCCGGCCGCCAACAGCGTGCTGCCCTCGGTCGTGGCCGACCGGGAGATCGTCGCGGCCAACAGCGCCGTCTGGACCGCGGCGGTGCTGTCACAGGTCGTCCTCGCGCCGCTGGCCGGCGGGCTGGTCGCCCTCGTCGGCCCCGGCTGGGCGTTCGGCCTCAACGCCGCGAGCTTCCTCGTCTCGGCGCTGGCGCTACGCGGACTGCGGCCGGTCGCGCCGCCACGTGAGGTCGGCCGCCGCCGGCTGCTGGCCGAGGCCCGCGAGGGTGTGGCGATGGTCGGCCGGGACCGGCTGCTGCGCGCACTGGCCATCGGCCAGCTGCTCGCCGCACTGTCGGCCGGGGCGACCAGCGCGCTGCTGGTCGTCCTGGCCGCCGAACACCTGGGCGCGCCGGCGAACGCCTACGGGATCCTGGTCGGCGCGATCGGCGTGGGCGCCGCCCTGGGCCCCACCCTGCTGCTGCGGCTGATCCCCGACCCGCGCCGCCCGATGTACGTGTTCGGCCCCTACGTGCTGCGCGGCCTCGTCGACCTGGTGCTGGCCTCGATCCGCTCGCTGCCGGTCGCCGCCGCCACCCTGGCCTTGTACGGCGTCGGAACCTCCACCGGCGCTGTCACCTTCAACAGCCTGCTGCAGTCGCACGTCACCGACCGCACTCGCGGGCGGGTCTTCGCCCTCATGGACCTGCTCTGGCAGAGCGGGCGCCTGGCCAGCCTCGGGGCCGGCGGGCTGCTCGCCGACACCGTGGGCATCCGCGCCGTCTACTACCTCGGCGGCATCCTGCTGCTGCTCGCCGCTGTCGTCGGCTTCGCCGCCAGCCGCACACCGGCACCGTCGCACGAGGCAGTCCCGCGGAGTCCGGACTGAGCGACGGCCAGGCTCGGTTCGCCGATGCGTAGCTCAGTGGTGGGGCGCATGCATACCTGCATCCCGGTGAGCAGCCCGCGGCCACGGGCTTCGATCTCGTCGCGGATGGCCTCACTGACTCAACCCGCTTGCCAGCCGGGCCCGTCAGCACGCAGTTGAGGTAGCGCTTGCCCCGGAACACCGGAAGGCATCACCGCAGCCCACGGGAGGCCTTGCGTGAGTGAGACTCGATCCGCCTGGCCACCCGGTTGCCGCCGGTAGTGTCGGCTATCATCGCCGCGTGACGATGGATTCCATGACGGACAGCGCCGAGGGGCCGGGGGTCAACGAAGCCGCCGCACTGTCCGCGGCGGCGTGCATGTTCCGCAGCCTGGGCGATCCCACGCGGCTTGCCATCCTCCGGCACCTCGCACTCGGCGAGCACAAGGTGGTCGAGCTGACCGCCCACCTCGGGTTGGCGCAGTCGACGGTCTCGGCGCACCTCGCCTGCCTGCGGGACTGCGGGTTGGTGACTTCCCGGCCGCAGGGTCGGGCGTCGATGTGGTCACTGGCGACCGGCGCAGAGCTGCTGGTTGTGCTCGCCGCCGCCGAGCGGCTGCTCGCCACGACCGGCGATGCCGTGGCCCTGTGTCCGACCTACGGCGAGGAAGCGAGCCGGTGAGGACGATGGAGGCCCACGGCCGCCCTGAGCTCTCCCCGCAGAGGCGCCGCCGGCTCGGCCGCCGGGCGCAGCTCTTGGCCGGCGCGTCGGTCAGCTACAACGTCGTCGAAGCGGTCATCGCCATCACCGCAGGCGTCGCTGCCGGCTCGGTGGCGCTGATCGGCTTCGGCCTCGATTCGATCGTCGAGGTCTCCAGCGGCCTGATCATCCTGTGGCAGTTCCGCCACCGGCTACCTGAAAGCCGGGAGCGGACAGCGCTGCGGTTGATGGCGCTGTCGTTCTTCGCCCTGGCCGGCTACGTCGCCTTCGAGTCCGTCCGCGCCCTCCTCTTCGGCGCCGAACCGGAGTCCTCGATGGTCGGAATCGGCCTCGCGACCGCCTCGCTGATCGTCATGCCCTTCCTGTCCTGGGCGCAGCGGCGCACCGGCCGCGCGCTCGGATCGAACGCCGTCGTCGCCGACGGAACCCAGACCATGCTGTGCACCTATCTGTCCGCGGTACTGCTCGTGGGGCTGGTCCTCAACGCCACGCTCGGCTGGGGCTGGGCGGACCCGGTCGCCGGGCTGGTCATCGCTGCGGTCGCGGTCAAGGAGGGCCTCGAGGCCTGGCGCGGCGAGGGCTGCTGTACCTCTGGCCGCCCCGGCGAGGACGCCGACGACGCACGTTCGGGGTGCGGTTGCGCGGATGGCTGCACCGACGCCTGCTGCGTGCCCAGCGCCGCCCCGGCGCCCGGGCTCCTTCAGATCACGATCCGGGAACAGGCCCGGTGACCGGCCCGCTGAGGCCTGCGGCCGCCCGGACCGACCACGGAGCACGCGCCACGTCCGGCACCGGAACGAGCACGGAACGGCGATGGCCCTCGGCGCAGCCGCAGTCATGCCTCCGATCGCCATGGCTGCATCACGGAGGACCGCTCCGGTGAGCGACACGAATGCCACGCTGAGCCCAGTCCAGATCGAACGGCTCACCAGGCGAGGGTTGCGCCTGGCACAGTTCACCGTCGCCTACAACGTCGTCGAGGGCGCCATCGCCGTCACCGTCGGCATCCTCGCCGGTCTCGTTTCGATGATCGGCTTCGGATTCGACTCGGGTATCGAGTCGGCGGCAGCGGTACTGGTCGGCCTGCGCCTGGCTGCGCGCCTGCGCCATGGCGAGGCCGATGAGGCCAAGGAGCGCCGCACCCTCAAGGCGGTGGCCATCACATTCTTCATGCTGGCCGCCTACGTGACGTTTGAGGGCATCCGCAGCCTCGTGGGCGGCGAAGAGCCCAACACGTCGGTTGTCGCCCTGGTACTGCTCGCCGCCTCCATCGTCGTCATGCCGCTCCTGGCTCGCGCCAAGCGCCACGTCGGCGAGCGCCTGCGGGACCCGCTCATTCTGGCTGACGCCGCCGAGACCCGGATCTGCGTGCTGCTGAGCATCTCCACCCTGCTCGGCCTCGGCCTCTACGCCGTGGTCGGATGGCCGTGGCTCGACCCGGTGGCCGGCTTCGTCATCGCAGCTTTCGCCGTCCACGAGGGCCGCGAAGCCTGGGAGGGTGAGCTGGTCGAGGACGACGAGGACGAGACGTGAGCGGATACCTGCTGGTCCTCGGCCTCGCGGCCCTGCCCGCGGCCGGAAACTTCGCCGGGGGAGTGCTCGCCGAGACGTTCCGGGTCTCCGAACGCACGCTCAGCCTCGCGCTGCACCTCGCGGCCGGCATCGTGCTCGCCGTCGTGGGCCTCGAGCTGATGCCCGAGGCACTGGCAGCTAGTCTCCCGTGGGTCCCCTTGTTGGCGTTCGTGGGGGGAGGCGCTGCCTTCATCGGTCTGGACCGAGCCATCGGCTTCATCCAGGCGAGGATGGGCGGGGGTGAGAAGCAGGGGAGCGCACTGGGGATCTTCTCCGGCGTCTCGTTGGACCTGTTCAGTGACGGCGTCATGATCGGCACCGGCACGGTCCTCAACCCGGCGCTGGGCCTTCTCCTCGCCCTCGGGCAGGTCCCCGCCGATGTCCCGGAGGGCTTCGCGGCCATCGCGACGATGCGCAGGGCCGGCATCAGCCGCGGTCGGCGGGTGCTGCTCGCGGCAGGCTTCGCCGTCCCGATCTTCCTCGGCGCCACGCTCGGCTACTTCGCCCTCCGGGACGCCCCCGAGATCGTCACGCTGTCGGTGCTCGCGCTGACCGGCGGTGCGCTCACCGCTGTCGTGGTCGAGGAGATGATCGGAGAGGCGCACGAAGGTGAGACTTCACGGCTGGGGCCCATCTTCCTCACCGCCGGATTCGCCATCTTCGGCGCCATCTCCGTCTACGTGGGGGCGTGACCGAGAAGGGCCCATGGCGCTGCGGCCAGCCGGGGAAGGTGTCCCAGCCGATTCGGCGGTGGCTCGGTCGGGTCAGTCCGCTGCCACGGTCATGACGCCGGTCTGCCCCATGCCGATGTGGAAAGAGCAGTCGAACAGGTAGTCGCCGGCTTCGTCCACCTCGAACTCCACCGTCTCGCTGCGGCCGGGGCCGATGACGGAGATCTCCTCGGTGATGTCCTGCGGGTTGCCCCCGGGAGTGAATCGGAAGCCGTGCGTCAGCTCGTCGGCGACGCTCTGCACGGTCAGGCGCACCCGCCCGGGGGCCACGGTGACCGTCGCGGGGGTGAACACGTAGTCGTCGCTCACCTGGATGGTCAGCTCCTGTACGCCGTCGGCGCCCACCGCGACAACTCCCGGGACGGCTGCAGGAACCGGAGAGGAAGCTGCCTGCTCATTCGTCCCGTCGCCTGCGCCGCAGGCGCTCAACGTCAGCACGAGGAGTCCGACGAGTGCGGAGCGTCGGGCCTTGTTGTCCACTGGTTGTCCTCGCTGGTTGTCGTGGTGGGGAGCACAAGAGGCCAATGCGGTCGCGGCGGCTGTACCGCGCTTCATTGGGCGGTGATATGGGGCCGACGTCAGGTGAACAGTGCTCGTCCCCACCAGTCGTCACCGGATTCGACTCCCGGAGGACAGGCGAAGACCGCCGAGGATGTGTGCTCGATGAACCGGTTCAGGGCATCGTCGGCCAAGTTCCGCTGCACCTGCACGAAACCCGTCTCCGGGTTGCGCTGGTACGCGATGAAGAACAGTCCGGCGTCGAGCCGGCCGGATCCGTCCGATCCGTCGACGAAGCTGTAGCCACGACGGAGGATGGCAGTCCCGGCGTTCGTCGGGTTGGACAGAGCGACGTGGGAATCGGCCGGGATGGCCGGCTTGCCGTCGACGACCTGGGTGAGGTCCACCGGGTCGAACTCGGCGCGCTGCCCCAGCGGCGCGCCGCTGCCCTTGCGCCGTCCCATGGCGGCCTCCTGGCGCCCGAGGGGGACGGCGTCCCAGTCCTCGACCAGCATCCGGATGCGTCGGGTGACCAGGTAGGAGCCGCCGGCCAGCCAGTCCGCTCCCGGCCCACCGTCACCGGGAGCCACCCACACGAACCTGTCGAGGGCTTGCCCGTTCTCGGCCTTCAGGTTGTTCGTGCCGTCCTTGAAGCCCATCAGGTTGCGCGGCGTGGCCTGCTCGGTACTGGTCGAGGAAGTCCGGCGAAATCCGAGCTGCGACCAGCGGACACCGACCACCCCGGCACCCAGCCGCACGAGGTTGCGCACGGCGTGCACCGCGACCTGCGGGTCGTTGGCGCAGGCCTGGATGCACTCATCGCCGGGTCGATGCGGTCCCCGGCGAACTCCGACAGCTCGACCAGCGCGGCGGGCTTGCGTGCCGCCAGGCCGAACCGGTCGCGGCCGTCGGTGGTGGTGAACAGCGTCGGGCCGAACCCGATGGTCAGCGTCAGCCCCGACGCCGGCAGCCCGAGCGCTTCTCCCGTGTCGTCGGGGGCAGCGTGCTCATCGCCGTCGACGGCCCCGACCGGGCCGGCGTCCTGCCCCGCGGTCATCCGCCGGGCGGCCTCCGTCCAGGTCTGGAGCATCTCGACCAGGTCGTCCCGGCTGTCGGTGGTGACGTCGAGAGCGACGAAGTGCAGCCGGTCCTGGGCCGGGGTGACGATTCCGGCCTGGTGCCCGCCGGTGAAGGGGAGGGCATCTGCAGCATCGGATCCCGGGGCAACTGGTGCGGTAGCTGTGCCGGCCGTGGCCCGTCCGAGCACCCCACCGGTGGCTCCGGCAGCGACGATGCCGAGCGTCCCGCCGCCGGCGAGCCCCAGGAGCCGACGGCGCGACATGCCTCGGGGGTGCGCAGTGTGGCGTTCGCTGGAGTCAGGATCCGTACTCATGGACGCGAGGCTCGGCCGATCTGTGCGTCAGGGACAGCTGAGAAAGAGTCTACTATGGCAGCTAGGAGACTGGTGGGGACTCGCGCCATTCCTGCCCACCGGAGAAGCGACTTCTCGGTCACAAGGCGGAAGATCCCAGACCAGTGGCACCCAGCCAGGCCCGCAGCCAGATCATGAGCGCGTCCCACCAGCCGGTCAGCAGCAGGATCCCCAGCAGGATCATCAGGCCACCGCCGATCCGCATCACCGCCGGGGCGTGACGGCGGGCGAAGGCGGAGAACGTGAGGGCGCGGCGGGCGCCGAGGGCGACCAGGACGAAGGGGACGCCGAGCCCGAGGCAGTAGGCCAGGGCGAGGATGGCACCGCGGCCGGCCGAGGCCTGGGTGTAGGCCAGCGTGTTCACCGCGGCGAGCGTCGGGCCCAGGCAGGGCGTCCACCCGAGGCCGAACACGACGCCGAGGACGGGGGCGCCGGCCAGGCCGGCCGGCGGCCGGCGGTGGATACGGCGTTCGCGCATCAGCCAGGGAATCGCGCCGAGGAAGGACAGCCCCATCGCGATCACGACGACGCCGGCGACCCGGGTGAGCACCGGCGACCACTCCAGCAGCAGCCTGCCCAGGCCGCCGAAGAGGGCGCCGAAGGAGACGAAGACGGCGCTGAAGCCGGCGATGAACAGCAGGGACCCGGCCAGTACTCGGCCGCGGCCGGCAGCGGCCGGGGCCGCCGGCGGTGAGGGGGCGATGTCGGTCTCGGCAGCACAGCCGGCCGACGTCGCGCCGGCTGGCCCACCGCCAGCAGGCTGCGGAACTCGGGGCCGGTCGACGGTGGCCTGGGAGCCGGCGAGCCCGGCGATGTAGCTCACGTAGCCGGGGATCAGCGGCAGGCAGCAGGGCGAGGCGAAGCTGATCAGCCCGACCAGCGCGGCCACCGCGATGGCCACCAGCAGCGAGCCATCGGTCACGATGCCGGCGAAGGTCGCCCCGAGCCCGCTCACGCTCGGTCCTCGGCGAGCAGCAGCTCTACGGCGGCACGCAGGTCCTCACCGCGGACCTGGCCGGTGTAGACGGCGGCCACCCGACCGGCGCGGTCCAGCAGGATGGTCGAGGGCACCACGTTGGCCGGGAACCCGCGGAACGCCATCGCCACCTCACCGCGCGGATCGAACACCGACGGGTAGGCCACCCCCAGCCGCTCGACGAAGGCGACGGCCATCTGTCGCTGGTCCTTGACGTCGATGCCGAGGAACTCCACGCCGCGGTCAGCGACGTCGGCGTGCACGGCTTGGAACTCCGGCGTTTCGACGCGGCAGGGCACGCACCAGGATCCCCAGAAGTTGATGACGGCGACGTCTCCGGCGAGGGAGGAGGACTCGAAACCGGTGCCGTCGAGCAGCTCCCCGGAGAAGGCAGGGGCCGGCGCACGCCGTTCTTCCGGGATCACGGTCGCCGTCGGGGTGGGTTCCCGGAACTCGAACTCACCGGTGGCACTCGCGTCGTTGGTCGCCCGAGTGGAACAGCCGAGTAGCGCGGTCGAGCTCAGCGCGCCGGCGGCGATCAGGAGGACGCGACGGTTGATCACACGGTCGGAGCCAGTTGAGCTGGTCACCGCGGTCGCCAGTCTTCGCGGGATCGACTAAGCACGCTAGTAAGTTACAGGCTCCTCGGTAGCGCCCCGGTCGTCCACCGTGTGGGGTAGAGCGCATCCGGCCGGCCCCTTTCGGCGCCGGCCGAATGCGCTCGCCTCACGAGCCCGACCGTCTCCATCCCCAGCTCGTGCCGCGGTGGTCGTGGGAGACATCGTTGCGACGCTGGAGCTCACGCCTCAGCTTGCGCTCTGAGAGGCGGCCGAAGGAGAAGAACTCGCCGTCGACCAGGATGCCGGGGGCGAACAGGACGCCGTGTCGTTCCCCCAGCGCCCGACCCTCCTCGGTCTGGAGGCTGATCTCCTCGGTCTCGAAGTCTTGTTCCTGGCTCAGCTGGGCCAGCGTCTCCTTGGCCTGCTCGCAGAAGGAGCAGGACGTCTGGGTGAGGAGCGTGACGACGGTCATCGGTCGGTCCCGGCGGCCTCGAGGTCGACGAGGACGGTTTCCACGGGGACGTACATCGTGTAGTTCGGCGCCCCGCCGTAGTCGGCCCGCCAGACGATCTCGCCCTCACCGTCGACGAGGATGAAGCTGTGCCCGGCCGTGGTATCGCCCATCATCCCGTACTTGTTCGCCTCGTAGGCCTCGATGACGGCCAGGTCGGGGTCGGCCAGTGCGAGGGACTCCAGGCCGTCGTCGTCCATCTTCTGGACCAGCAGGTCCTGGGGAGCGTTGGTGATGCTGACCAGCCGGTCCACGCCGGCCTCCTCCAGCTGAGGGGCCGCCGTCTCCAGGTCGCGGATCTGGTCCCAGCAGGCCTGACAGCCCAGCCCCTCGTGGAAGTACAGCAGCACGTTCTCCCCGCGGAAGTCGCTGAGCGATACGTCCTGTCCGTCCGTCCCCGGCAGGGTGAAGTCCGGAGCCTCCTCGCCGGGGCCGGGTGATCCGACGTCGTAGCGCTCGGGGTCGGCCGCCCCTGCGGAGCTCGTGCTGCTCTGGTAGACGGCGTAGAGGCCGCCGATGACCAGGATCGCCACGAGCCCGGCAACCACCCAGATCCGGGCCCCGCCGCCGCGCTGGTCACGACGGGCGGCGGCGACGGCTCGTGCGCCTTGTGTGCTGGACCCTGCGGTGGGGCTCTTGGTCGTGCTGCGTCCACTCATGGTCATGATCTCCCGGTCGGTGCGGTCTCGGTCGGTTCGACGACGCTGTCCTCGCCGTCGGTCGGGCTGATAGGGGAGGGGTCGACGTCCGAGCTCCGGTTGCGGAATGCGCGCCAGATGATCATCGCCAGTGCGCCGAAGACGAGCGCAGCGGAGAGCCAGCCGGGGACGAACGACAGCGCGTCCTCGACCTGGGCGGCGGCGTGCCCGAGGGCCGCGGTGAGACGGATCTGCCAGTCGCCGGTCGCCATGCCCTGCCCGGCAAGGGCCAGGACCATGGTGAGCGCACCCATCAGAATCATGAGCACGGCGGAGAGCAGCGTGGAGAGGAGAACGGTGCGGCGGAGCCGGCCGGCCCGGAGGGTCACCGTTCGGCTGGCCAGCAGGCGTGTCTTGCCCCAGTCCCGGCGATCCCAGAGCAGGGCGATCACGGTCAGCGGCGCCACCATGCCGAAGACGTAGGCGATCCCGACGGCCAGGGCCGCCGGGAAGGACGCGACCGCTCCGGACACTGCTGCGACGCCGGCCAGGACGGGGGCGCAGCACGCGCTGGCTGCCCCGGAGAAGGCTCCCAGGCTGTACACCGAGCGCAGGCCGCTACCGCCGCCCGTGCGCATGGACGGCATGGGCAGCATGAACTTCCAGCCGTTGAGCATCGCCAGACCGGCGAGCACCATGAGGCCCCCACCGATCGAGAAGATGATCGCGTGCTGCTCGTTGAGCAGTCGGCTCAGGAAGGATGCGCCCAGGGCGATCGGCAGGATCACCGTTCCGACCCCGGCGGCGAAGACGACGGTCATGAGGACCAGGCGCGAGCGCTGTCGGAAGCTCGAGGCGAAGTAGGCCGGGAGCATGACCGACACGCAGCACGGGGCGAGGAGTGCGAGCACGCCTCCGATGAAGGAGGCGAGCACCGTCGTGGACAGCAAAAGGTCCTGCATCGTCACTTCCAGCTGACTCGGATGGGAGCACGGGCTCTACTGGTGGCCGGATAGGCGCTACCGGAGACGGCCGCACGATGGGACTGCGGCGCGTTCCCGCTCCCGCGGCGTCCACTATGACACATAGGAGACAGCTCGACCACTATGACGAATAGGAGTCGGGTCGACACCACTAACCTCCTTAGGAGATAGTGGTGTCGTCGCGCCACCGGGGCGCCCGAACGAAGGATCCGATGTCCGAGTCGCTGTACCTGCTTGCGCTCCTGGCCTGTCCCGTGGGGATGGGTCTGATGATGTGGATGATGATGAAGATGCAGCGGCCGTCCGCCCCTGCGGCCGCGGAGAGCCCCGCCGAGACGACCGTCGACAAGCAGGCCGAGCTCATCAAGCTGCGCGCCGAGATCGACCAGTTGCGTGCCGAGCGCCGGGACGAGTCCAAGCCTGCGGGCTGGGTTCTCTGACAGCTGCGCCGATACGGCGCGGATTCGCAGGACGCGCACACGCCGGGGCCGCGACCTCTTGCAGTGAGCGCATCGCGACCACACATCCGGCACACGGATTCTTCACATCCGGTGGGCACTGTGGAGTCAGGTCGCTCATCGGCGGCCTGTCGCCTACCGAGGGGAAGAGTCTTATGAGCAAGCGCACGATCATCGCCGTCGCCACCGGTGTCATCGCCGGTGCCACTGTGGTGGGGGTTCCCGCCTTCGCCTACGCCGACGCCGCTTCGGACACCGGTGCAGCGGACTCCCACATGGAGTCGGTGATGGACGATCCGGCCTTCTACGACCGCATGATGGCCGCCATGTCCGACATGATGTCCGACCCGGAGATGCAGGAGCAGATGCGGGACCACATGCGAACCATGATGGAGGCCATGCCCTCCATGGAGGGCATGGAGGACATGCGCGGTCACATGGACGGCATGGGCGGCGGCATGGGCGGCGGCATGGGCGGCGAGTCCTCCGACGACGCCGGCGACTCGGCTACCCCCTGACACGTCCAGCGGAGGGCGCGTTCCTCCCGGAGTCTCCTGGCACTCCGAGCGCCAGGAACGCCTTCGCGGAACCCCGATGAGTCCCGAGCGATCGAGACCGACCGCATCGGCCGAGCTCACCAGCGCTCGGTCGCGACATCATTGACAGAGAGGCACACCCGTGCGGCCCGTCCTGTTCGAGGTCTTCGGTTTCCCGATCAACAGCTATGGCGTCAGCAAGGCCGCCGCCGCACTGGTGGCGGGGTACCTGCTGGCCCGTGAGTTCCGACGCTTGGGATGGAATCCCGATCGCGCCTGGTCGATCGTCATCGCGGCGACCGTCATGGGATTCGTCGGCGGCAAGCTGTACTACCTCGCCGAGCACGCCGGAAGCCTGTCGCTGCATTCGTTCGGACCGTCCGGGTTCACCTGGTACGGCGGCCTGATCGCCGGTGTACTGACCGTTGTGGTCATGGCACGCCGGTACGAGCTTCCGCTGGGTCAGCTGGCGGGGATCGCGGCCGCGCCCTTGTCCCTGGCCTACGGCGTCGGACGCATCGGGTGCTTCCTCTCCGGCGACGGCTCCTACGGGCAGCCGTCCGATCTGCCCTGGGCAGTGGCCTTCCCGGACGGGACGATGCCGACCATGGTTCCCGTGCATCCCGCAGCGCTGTACGAAGCAGCCGTCGCGCTGGCCGTCGGCGGGCTGCTGTGGGTGCTGCGCACCCGGTGGGCACCGCTGCACGTCTTCGGCCTGTACGCGGTGCTCAGCGGAGTCGCACGGTTCCTCGTCGAGGAGATCCGCCTCAACGAGGAGGTTCTGCTCGGGCTGACCCAGCCCCAGCTTTGGTCGCTCGTCCTCGTTGCCGTCGGTGTCGGCCTCCTGACGACCGGGAGGCGCGACCGGTCCGGGCGTGAGCCGGTCGCGTC
Source organism: Blastococcus goldschmidtiae (assembly GCF_031845325.1). Lineage (NCBI taxonomy): Bacteria > Bacillati > Actinomycetota > Actinomycetes > Geodermatophilales > Geodermatophilaceae > Blastococcus > Blastococcus goldschmidtiae. The sequence goes on from NZ_JAVREI010000002.1 coordinate 381,451, forward strand.
CGCGGCCGCCTGAGCAGTGGAGCCAGACTTCGGCGGTGGGCCAGGTTCCCGCGCCAGCGGAACCGTCCTCGTGGTCGACGACGAGGCGAAGATCCGCGAACTCGTCGGTGCCTACCTGGAGCGCGAGGGCTACCACGTCCTCCTCGCTGAGAACGGTCTGGACGCGCTGCGCCTGGCCGAACGCCTCCGCCCCGATCTGCTGGTGCTCGACCTGGGGCTGCCCGACATCCCGGGTGAAGAGCTGCTCCGCCTGCTGCGCCGGTCCAGCGACGTCCCCGTGGTGATGCTGACCGCCCGGGCCAGCGAGGGAGATCGGGTGGCGGGCCTGCGTCTGGGCGCCGATGACTACGTGACCAAGCCCTTTAGCCCGCGAGAGCTCGTCGCGCGAGTCGGGGCCGTCCTCCGCCGCGCCGGCGGCGGACGGCCCGGTCGTGTTCCGACCTTCGCCAGTGGCCGGTTGGCCATCGACCAGGAGAGCCGGGAGGTGTCCCTCGACGGTGAGTCGATCGAGCTGACCCGCACGGAGTTCGACTTGCTCGTGATCCTGTCGTCCCGTCCCGGGCGGGCGTGGACGCGCGCCGAACTGATCAGTCGCCTGCAGGGCCACGGCTTCGATGGGTACGACCGCACGGTGGACGTCCACGTCAAGAACCTGCGGCGGAAGCTCGGCGACCATTCCCGGCGTCCGAGTTTCGTCCTGACGGTCGCCGGGATCGGCTACAAGTTCGGGGCGATCGCCGATGAGTAGCCCCCTGGCGCGGCGACTGGGCCTGGGCTTCGCGGCGATCGCCCTCGTCGCGGCCCTCCTGGCCGCCCTGTTGGTCAATCTGGCGTTCAGCAGCCGCTTCGAGTCCTACCTCGACCAACAACGGTCGGCTCGGGTGGACCAGATCGCTGCCGCGGTCACCGGTGCGTACGTGTCCGCGGAGGGCTGGGACCCCGAGCGTCTCGACCAGCTCGGGCCGGCGGTGTCCATGGCCGGGGCCGAGGTCCGCCTGGTCGATGCGGCGGGGGAGACGGTCTGGCCGACCGCAGGCAGCCCCACCAGCGAGATGGCGCAGATGCATCGGGAGATGATGGCGGCGGGACCACTGGCCGACCCGGTCACCGTTCCGATCACCGTCGACGGGCAGCCGCGGGGAACCCTGCAGGTCGCGCTCCCCGAGGGCAGTGTGCCGCTTGCTGACCGGCAGCTTCGCAGCTCCGTGAATCGGCTGCTGTTCGTCGGGGGACTCGCCGTAGCGCTGGTCGCCTCGGTCCTCGGCCTGGTGTTCGCTCGGCGGGTCACCCGCCCGCTCGCGGAGCTGACCGCAGCAGCTGATGATCTGCGCACCGGTGACCGTGGCCGGCGGGCCATGGTGAGCGGGCGCGATGAAGTTGCCGAGCTGGCGACGGCGTTCAACGAGCTGGCCGCCTCCGCCGAACGGCAGGAGGCGCTCCGGCAGTCGTTCGCCGCGGACGTCGCCCATGAACTGCGAACCCCGCTGGCCATCCTGCGTAGCCAGCTCGAAGCCGTCCAGGACGGCGTCCTGGACCTGACGCCCGCTCTGGTCTCCTCCCTGCACGAGGAGACCCTGCGGCTCGGGCGCCTCGTCGCCGACCTGGAGACCCTCACCCGCGACGACCACAACTCCTTCTCCCTGGAACGCGTCACTCTCGATCTGGCCGAGCTCGTGCGGTCGGTCGCTGCGGGTTTCCAGCACCGCTTCGCCGAGCGTGGTCTCCAGCTGGACCTACGACTGACCCCAGCGCCGGTCTGTGGTGACCGGGGCAGGCTCGCCCAGGTGGTGACCAACCTGCTCGGCAACGCGGTGAAGTTCGTTCCGGTGGGCGGCCGAGTGACCGTGACCACCGGCACCCATGGTGATGCAGTGCGCCTCGAGGTAAGCGACGACGGGCCGGGGATCCCGGAGGCGGAACTTCCGCAGGTCTTCGACAGGTACTTCCGAGGACGCGGTGCACGGGCCAACGGCTCGGGGATCGGGCTGGCGGTCGTGGCCACGCTCGTCCGCGCGCATGGCGGAGGGGTGAGCGCCATGAACGCACCTGACGGAGGGGCCGGCTTCACCATCACGTTCCCGGCCGCGGAGCCGCCAGCTTCCGCGGCCGCGTCGGCACGTCCACCGTCCGCAGTCGCCCGGGGTCCGATGCCCGAGTCCTCGACGGCTCCGCTTCTCCAGGAGTGACCATGGCACCACGCAGAAGAGCGGAGGCGGCGCCGCCCACGACCGAGCGCGTGCGCGCCGTCTACGAGCGGCAGGCCGCGCACTACGACCCTGTCATCACGGTCGCCGAGTGGCTGCTGTTCCGGGGCGGCCGGTCGTGGGCCTGCCGGCAGGTCCAGGGGAGGGTCCTCGAGGTCGGCGTGGGCACCGGGCGGAATCTCCCGCTGTTCCCTCCGGAGGTGGAGCTGACCGGCATCGAGCTGAGTCCGGCCATGCTGGCCCGGGCTCAGGCGCGCGCCGCGCAGCTGGCTCGGCCAGCAGACCTGTGCCTGGGCGACGCGCAGCGACTGCCATTCTCCGACTCCAGCTTCGACTCGGTGATCGCCACCCTGACCTTGTGCAGCATCCCCGACGACCGAGCCGCAGTCGCCGAGATGGCTCGGGTGCTACGGCCGGGCGGCCGCCTGGTGCTGCTCGATCACGTCGCCAGTCCGCTCCCGGCGATCCGGCGGATTCAGCGCTTGCTGGAACCAGCCTTCCTGCGCCTGGCCGCCGACCACCTGCTGCGGGAGCCCGAGGTAGCGGTGCGGGCCGCCGGGTTAGAGATCGAGCACCTGCGTCGCTCGAAGCTGGACATCGTCATGCGGCTGACGTGCACCAAGCCGTGAGCCACTCCAATTGCCCTGTGCCTCCGGCGCGCCTGGGCCCGTTGACACCGCTTCACAGCACCCGTTCGCACCGAAGAGACAGGACCATGTCGCTCTTGCTCCGCCTGGCAACCCTGGCCGCCGTCGTCCTCACCGTCCTCGGACTGGGAATCGGCAGCGCGTCAGCGCACGCTGAACTCGCCACCTCCGAGCCGAGCGAGGCGCAGACGCTGACCACACCGCCCCGGCAGATCACCCTGACCTTCACCGAGGCGGTCCGGGCTGGCTCGGCCGAGGTCGTGGTCCGCGGCGCCGACGGGCGTTCCGTCACTACCGGCCCCGCTACCGTGACCGATGCCGTGGTGCAGCAGCCGGTGGAGCTCGGCAGCAATGGGTCCTACCTGGTTGCCTACCGTGTCGTCTCGCAGGACGGGCACCCGGTGACCGGGGAGCTCGCCTTCAGCTACGCCGGGGCCGAATCCTCCGACGCCGGGTCGACCGGGGTGGCGGGGTCGACGGACGGGGCCACGCCGACGGACTCCCCGGAGCCGCCGGTGACCGAAACCGTCGCTGAGGAGGTGGCCGTAGCCGACGGCGGCGTCGGTGCAGGGCTGTGGTGGATGCTCGGCGTCTCGGTGGCCGTCGTCGCCGGTCTCGGCGTGCTGGCCCTGCGCCGGCGAGGGCCTCGTGGCTGAGCGAGAACCACGTGGCTGAGGCGCTCGCGACGGCGCCGGCAGCCGACCGCATGCGCAGCCGCTGGCCGGTCCTCCTTCCGGCGGCCGCCACGGCTCTGCTGTTGACCTGGCTGACCTTGTCGGCCGGCTCGGGGGAGGAGTCGTCGGTCGCCGGGCTACCCGGGTCGGATGCAGGGGCGGCCTGGCTCGTGCCCACGCTGCAGCTGCTGAACGACCTCGTTGCGGTCATGACCGTTGGATGCCTGCTGGGTGCGGCGGTCCTCCTGCCGGGCGACCGGTTGCTCGGTGCCGCCGGTTACCGGTGGGTGCGCACCGCCGGGTGGTCGGCTCTGGCATGGAGTCTGCTGTCGCTGGCCGCGGTTCCGGCGCTGCTGGCCGAGTTCCTCGGGCAGGGTTTCTCGGCGGTCACGCCGACGGCGGTCGTCCAGTTCGTGGCGGACAGCCCTCAGGCCCAGGCCCGTGTCGTCGTGGCTGTCCTCGCTGCGGTGCTGGCCATGGCCGCCAGGGTGGTGCTGACCATGGCCGGGACCCTCGGTCTGCTCCTCGTCGCGCTGCTCGCCGCGCTTCCGCCGGCCCTTGTCGGGCACGCCGGCGGCACCGGCGGGATCTACGGCCCGACTGCGGTCGCCCTGCACGTCCTGGGCGTGGTCCTGTGGGCGGGAGGGCTGGTCGGCCTCCTCGTCTGCCGTTCGATCAGCGTCGGGGCCGCCGGTGCCGCCGTCTCCCGGTTCAGCCGACTCGCCGGACCGCTGGCGTTGCTCGTCGGTGGCAGTGGGGTCCTCACCGCGCTGACCCGACTGTCCGAACCGGCCCAGGTGCTGGGGTCCAGCTATGGGTTGCTGGTTCTGATCAAGCTGGTGGCGTTCGTCGGCTTGATCATGGTCGGGGCCTGGCATCGGCGCTGGACCATGCCCGCCCTCGTCGCCGGACGTCCGGCAGCGTTCCTCCGGCTGCTCTCCGTGGAGGTGGTGCTCTTCGGAGCCACCATCGGGGTGGCCGTCGGTCTCAGCCGCACACCGCCCCCGACGGCCCCCGCCGCAACCGCAGGCGGCGGGAGCCACGCCGTTCCCGACGTCGTCGTGCCGGCCCCACCGTCGCCCGGCGCGTTGCTGGACCTCCATCCGGGCCTCGTGTTCCCCGTCCTGGCCGCAGTGGCGATCGGGTTCTACCTCGCCGGAGTCCGGCGGATGTCCGCCCGAGGACGTCCGTGGCCATGGCCGCGGATCCTCGCCTGGTCCACGAGCTGGGCCCTGGTCCTCCTCATGACCAGCAGCGGACTCGCCGGCTATGGCGGGGTGCTGTCGAGCGTGCACGTCTTCCAGCACTTCACCCTGGCCCTCGCCGCGCCGCTGCTGATGGTGCTGGCGCAACCGGGCCGGCTGGCCATGAGCGCACTGCTGCCCTCGACCGGGCAGGACCTGCGAGGACCGCGGGAATGGCTGGTGGCAGTCCGTGGTCGTCCGGTGACGGGGGCAGCTCTGCACCCGCTGGTCGCGCTGCCGGTCTACCTGGTGGTGAACTACTCCGTCTACGTCTCCGGGCTGTACGGCTTACTTCTGCGGTCCGAGGTCGCCGACGTCATCTTCTTCACCCTGTTCCTGATCAGTGGGACGCTCTTCTTCCGCGCGCTGCTCGGCCCCGCCGGACCGGACACCGCGGCGGCGCCGAGGCTCCCCGTCGTCCTCGCGGCGCTGGCAGGGTGGGCAGCGGTCCACGGTGCGGTTGCGCTCGTGGTGCTCCGCAGCGGCCCGCTCCTGGCCGCGGAGTGGTGGAGTCAGCTGACCCACCTCTGGGGACCGATGCCGATCGAGGACCAGCAGACCGCCGGACGGATCGCGGCGACGTACGGGGTGGCCATGCTCTTCGCCACCGTCCTCGCCATCCTGTGGCGGCGAAGCCGTCGGCCGGGGCCGCCCCCAGTCCCTGCGCGCGGCACGGCGCCTGCCCAGGGCGAGCCACAGGTGCAGGGAACCCGTTGATCGCCAGGCCGGGGGAACATGCCGGCAGATGCGCTTGCGGGGCCGGTCGGCGCTCGGGTTTACTAGCCTAGATAGTAGCAAGACCACGTTCTGTGAACGCAGGGGAGAAGCGACATGCTCAGGTCGATGCGGTGCTGCCTGAACCCGAAGGTCATCGGGGGTCTGATCGCCGCGGGCGTGGCGCTGTGGCTGATGGCCCCGGCCACCAGTACCGCGGCACTTCCGCTGCTCATCGCCCTGGTCTGCCCCCTGTCCATGGGGGTGATGATGTGGCAGATGAATCGCGGCGGCGGTAATTGTGGCGCCTCGGGCGGGCCCAGCCCCGCGGCAGCCCCTTCCGTCGACGTCGACGAGGAGCTGCGGCAGGCGCGCGAGGAGGTCTCGATCGCCCGGGCCCGCCAGCAGCTGGGTGACCGGGGCAATCAGGCGCCCGCATGACACGGCAGGCGCGCCGCTGACTCGGGCACCCACCGCCGGGGCGAACTCTCACCGAGCTGCGGGCGAGCGGCGGGACCCTCTCGGGTGGATGTCGTGGAGGCGGTGCGCCGTTCAGGCCGAGGACGTGGCGACGTAGGAGACGATCGTCGCCATGCCCGTACCCATGTGGTAGGCGTTGTGGCAGTGGGTCAGCCACTGGCCCGGATTGTCGGCCGTGAAGTCGGCGATCACCCGTTCTCCCGGCGCCACCATCACCGTGTCCTTCACCGCGCCGGCGAACAGCGGGAGGCGGCTCCGCGCCTGATCTCGCGAATCACCGGCGGCTGCCCCCGCAAAGAGGTCACCAGAGCCCCGCACGGTGAAACTGTGGCCGTGCACATGCATCGGGTGGTACATCGGAGTCTGGTTGACCAGCTCCAGCCGGACCCGCTGGCCCTCCCGGATCTCCGCGGGCGTGATGCCGGCGAAGGGGCGCGCGTGGTCGTAGCTCTGGGCGTTGATGCGCCAGGCGAAGCTAAACATGTCTCCGGTCAGATGCAGCGTGTGGGTCACGTCCGGGGGCGGGTCGTCCTGGCCGACGGAGGATGCCGCGCGGAGGTCGGTCAGCCGGAGCAGCCGCCCACTCAGCTCCCGGGGAGCCGCGGCGGCTGACGGGGCTGCACCGCTGGCAGTGCGGACCACCCCGAGCGCCTGGGCCCCATGGCCCTCGGCCACCGCCACCAGCGGGAAGGCCCCATCTCCCAGGGTGACCAGCACGTCATAGCGCTCACCGGCGCCGATGTGGAGGTTGTCGACCGTGACCGGCTCGACCGGAAACCCGTCGGTATGGGTGACGGTCAGCCGGTGGCCTCCGAGAGCTACCCGGAAGGTCGTCGTCCCGGCGGCACTGGTCAGCCGGATCCGTGCCCGTTGACCCGGCCTGGCGGCGAACGTCTCGGGGGCCGTGGGCAGGCGCCCGTTCAGCAGGTAGAACGGGTACCGCACGCTGTCGGCCATGCGCGACGCTGCGGACACCGGCGTCTGCCCTGCCGGAGTGTTGGCCATCTCGGCGGTCCGGTGGTAGTCCCAGGACGCTGACCGGTCCTCTACCTGCCCGGCCTGGACGGGAACCTTGTAGCTCGCTTCCATGTCCCCGTTGCGGAGCTCGGACAGGACGTCATCCGGGCTCCCCGCGGCGCCGTCGATCCAGTCGTCGAGGACGACCACGAACTCCACGTCGTAGTCGCCGGCTTCCCGCGGGTCGTCGATGATCAACGGTGCGAAGAGCCCCCGCTCGCGCTGCATGCCCACATGCGGATGGAACCAGTAGGTCCCCGGATCGGGAGCGACGAAGGAGTAGCGCATCGTCTCCCCCGGGGGGACCACGGGTTGCGTCAGGTGGGGCACGCCGTCCATGTCATTCCGGAGCCGGAGTCCGTGCCAGTGCACCGTGGTCGGCTCCGGAAGCCGGTTGCGGACGTCCACCTCGAGCAGATCGCCGGCGGTGCAGCGGAGGGGCCGTCCCGGCACCTGGTCGTCATACGCCCACGTGCGAACGACGCGTCCACCCAGGTCAACCTCGACCGGCGCCGGGGTCACCGACGCACGGACGCGACGGCCGGTGCCTCGGGCGACCCGGGCCTGCTCGACGCGGCGCACCGCGTCGGAGCCGGCGAGCACCCGGCCCTCCGCTGCGGTGGCCGTCGTGGGCAAGGCCGCCCATGTGCCGCCGGTCGCCGCCATTCCGGCCAGCCCCACCGCCCCGAGAAGCAGTCCGCGCCGGGAGATCGAGGGGCCGGTCACCTGCCACCTGTCCTTGTCGTCGGAAGTGTCGATGTGGTCACAGAACGGCCGTCGACGGCTGTCCGGACGGCGTGCCGCCCGGAACTCTGCTGGCGGCCACCGGCCGGCGGTGCGGGCTCCCGTCGTACGGGCCCGGCGCCGGCGTGCACGGTGCAGCAGATACTACCCATTCTAGTAGACCCGTCCGCCCTTCGCGCACGGATGCCCGGCTCCGGCTTCTACGTAGCGGCCTAGTACTACGCTCTACGTAGCGCCATAGTAGGGCTGGCTGGCGCGCGGCTGATCGAGCGTCCGCTGGGCGACTCGATGGAGCCGGCCCCCCCACACGGCCGACCCGATCTCGCGAGGTGGAATTCCATGTCCAGGAAGCGTTCACCCCGGGCCGAACCGTCCCGGTCCGGGAGGCCAGGGCAAGGCTCGAGGCCCCGAGTCACCACTCCGGCCCAGGGGGTGACTCCGCCGCGCCCTGTCGCCAGCCGTGCGCCGGCGCCTCTGCAGGCATTCCAGCGCCCACAGGCCCCGCGGTCAAGGTCCGCCGGGCCGCCCCTCCCGGTGGTCCTGCCGCCGAGGAAGGCGCCATCGGTGGCCCCCACTCATCCGGACCTCGCGCCTCAGGGGGCGTCGGCCTCCCCGGGAGCCCCGACCCGGCCCGCGGTGTCCCGGACGGTGACCGCAGCCCCCTCCGCGAGCGCGAGGCTCCGTCCATCTGCGCCGCCGGTCCCGGGTCCTCCCCGGTCATCGGCACCGGAGACCGTCACCCCGGTGCGCCATCCCGTCCTGGCCCCGGACATGCCTGCGGGCGCGGTCCAGGTCATGTCCTGGTCGTGTGAGTCCGTGGGCGACGTCGATCCGCAAGCGCTCGGGGTGACCTACTGGTTCGACGCCGCGGCCAGTGGTGCCCCCTATCCGGTCAGTGTGCGATTCAGCGGTAGGCGGCTGGCCGGACCCGACATCCCGGGCAGGGGCGACGAGTTCGAGGTCGTGCACACCCTGGACGAGGTGCTCCCCGGAAGCGGCCGGGTCGCCGTGACCGCCCGTGTCCCCGGCCTGGCGCCGGGGGAGTGGGAAATCACCGCGACCCCCGTCGTCCGGCGCGCCCCTGAAGACTCCGCTCCGCCTCCGGCTCTGCCTCGCGGGCCACTTCCCCGTGGGACGACCGTCGGGAGGACGACCTTCAAGCCCGTGGCCGATGTCCGGGCGCCAGGGGTCCGGATCGGAGCCTGGCCCGCTCTGGTGGCCGTCGGCTGGCTTCTCGCGCTGGCTCTGCAGGGGGTGCTGGCTGCTCAGCGTGAGCTCCCGGTCGGGCGACTGTTCCTGGTCTCGGTGCTGGCGAGCCTGATCGGGTTGGTTGGCGCCAAGGTCTACTACCTCCTCACCCACCGGGAGGAGAGGCCCAACCCCCTGACCGCGGGAATGTCCGTCCAGGGCTTCGTGATCGCAGGAATTGGCTCGGTGATCCTGGGAAGCTGGTGGGCGGGGATCCCGGTGGGCCAGATGCTCGACGTGACGGCGCCGGGGCTGCTGGTGGGCATGACCATCGGGCGCCTGGGGTGCTTCCTCGGGGGGTGCTGCGTGGGGCGCCCCACGGCGTCTCGGTGGGGCATCTGGTCCTCCGATCGCCGCGTGGGCGTGCGCCGGATCCCGGTGCAGCTGCTCGAGTCGAGCATGGCCGGCCTCATCGCCGCAGCGACGCTCGTGGCAGTGGTGCTGACCGACCCCCGGGTGGACGGACTGCTCTTCATGGCCGGGCTGGCGGCCTACACCTTCGGGCGCCAGTTGCTGTTCCCGCTGCGGGGGCTGCCGCGGCAGACGAAGCACGGCCGCAGGCTGACTCTCGCAGTCGCCGGACTCGTGCTGCTGGCGGCACTTTCGGTACTGGTGAGCGTCTGACCCGGCGGACCGCCGAGCTCGAGGTCCGGCCGACGGCGGGACCGTCGTCCTGCTCGGCGGTCCGGTATCGCGGGCCCCTGCATCCCTGGAGGTGTCGACGCTCGCACTGTTCTCCTATGTGCCATAGTTGCCAGTCGCCACTGTGCGTCGCCTTCGTGGGAGCGGCTGTCGCTCCGCCGGACAGCGCCCAGGGGATCCGCGCTTCATTGCTGGACTCGGAATGAGGGAGGTCGCGCCCTGATGTCCTGGGGGAGCGATGCGCTGAGGTTCGTGGCGGGTACCGGCGCGCGAGCTCAGCCGGGCACGAACGACCTGGCCACGGTCAGGCCGCAGGTCGGGGTGAACCGGTGATCCTCGCGGCTGCGGGCTGGGCAGGTGTCATGCTCGGCCTCGCCAGCTCCATCGCGCTGGCGGTCTTCGGCTTTCGTGCGCTGCGCAGACCCGACCGGGCGACGCGGGGCCAGCTTCAGCAGCCGGTCGTCGGCATGGTGACGGGCGCGGCAGTGGCGTTCATCACCTTGGAGATCGCGCTGCTCACCGACGACTTCGCGGTGTCCTTCGTCGCCGGGAACAGCTCGCGGGCGACGCCGGTGCTGTTCAAGCTGACCGCAGCCTGGTCGGCTCTGGAAGGCAGCATCGTGCTGTGGATCGCGGTGCTGGCCGGTTTCACCGCCGTGGTGCTGCGGCAGGTCCGCTCGGTGGATGACCGGCTCGGCGTCGGTGCGCTGGCGTTCATGGGCCTGGTGGCCACCTTCTTCTTCGGGCTGGTCTCCACCGTGGCGAACCCGTTCGAGGTCCTCGCCCAGCCGCCGGCCGACGGGCCCGGGCCCAACGCACTCCTGCAGAACCACCTCCTCGTCACCATCCACCCCCCGTTGCTCTACCTCGGGTACGTCGGGTTCACCGTGCCCTTCGCGTTCGCCATGTCGGCCCTGCTGACCCGTACGCCGGGAGTCGACTGGCTGCGGCGCACCCGCCGGGCCAACCTCGTCGCCTGGTCCTTCCTGTCCGCCGGGTTGGTCCTTGGCGCCTGGTGGTCCTACGAGGTGCTGGGCTGGGGTGGCTTCTGGGCGTGGGACCCGGTGGAGAACGCCGCACTGATCCCGTGGCTGACGGCGACCGCCTTCATCCATTCGGCCGTCGTCCAGGTCCGGCGCGGGATCCTCCAGTCCTGGAACTTCGTCCTCGTGCTGACGACCTTCGCCCTGACGATCCTGGGGACCTTCCTCACCCGGTCCTCGGTGGTCGCCTCGGTGCACAGCTTCACCCAGTCGCCGGTGGGCCCGGCGCTGCTCGGCTTCTTCGTCGTCGTGGTCGTCGGCGGGTTCACCCTGTTCGCGCTACGCGCACCCCGGCTGGCTTCCCCCGACCGGCTGGAGTCCCTGGCCAGCCGCGAGGGAGCGTTCCTGGTGAACAACCTGCTGCTCTCCCTCTTCGCCTTCGTCGTGCTGCTGGGCACCCTGTACCCGGTCTTCGTCGAGGCGTTCACGGGAGCGCAGACGTCGGTCGGCCGGCCCTTCTTCGATCGAATGGCGGTGCCCATCTCCTTCGCCCTGCTGCTCGCGATGGGAGTGGGGCCGTTCACCCCGTACCGGGCTGCCAACGGCCGGCTGCTGTGGGAGCGGCTGCGTCCGGCTCTGCTGGCCGGCAGCCTGGTCAGTGCCGGTCTCGTGGTGGCCGGAGTCCGGTCGGTCGCCGTCGTCGCCGTGGCCCTGCTGGCGACGGCGATCGTGGCGGCCAGCGCGCGGCAGCTGTTCACCAGCGCGCCCGATCGTCGGCCGGCCACCCTGTTCCGGATCCTCCGTCGGCAGCGCGGCTACTGGGGTGGGCAGGTCTCCCACATCGGTCTGGTGCTGGTCGCCCTCGCCATCGCCGTCTCGGCCGACCTGTCCGAGCGCACGACGGCCACCCTGCGGCAGGGGGAATCAGTGGAGTTCGGCGGTTACACGGTGACCTACACCGGCAACGAGACCATCCAGCGATCCCACCGCACTGAGGTGGCGGCGGAGTTCCAGATCCGCGAGGGCACCGACGTGGTGCGGATCGCCGGGCCTTCGCTCAACCAGTACCCCAGCCAGCAGCAGGCGGTGGCAACGCCCTCGGTGTGGTCCACACCGCGCGAGGACATCTACGTCGCCCTCACCTCGCTGGAGGACGGTCAGGTGTCGGTGAACCTTTACCGCTATCCGCTGATGTGGACGCTGTGGGCCGGCGGTCTCCTGGTCGCCGCCGGTGGTTTCTGGGCGGTGGGCGGCAGTCCTCGGCGACGCGTCCGCGACACGACCCCTGCCGCCGCCGAGGCAAATGCGCCCGCGAGCTCCGACGCAGGGGCTGCACAGGCTGTCGCGGTGCTGTCCGACCCGCCCGCCGCGCAGGGCGAGGGGCAAGACCGTGCCTGACCGCCGCCGGGTGGGTGTGACGTCGGCTCTGCTGCTCGCCTTGCTGACCGTCACCGTTGTCGGCTTGATCGCGGCCGGTCCCGGTCCGCGTGACCGGGTCGCCGAGCTGGAAGGCCAGCTGCGCTGCCCGGTGTGCAAGTCGGTCTCGATCGCCGAATCCCCGTCGGAGACGGCGGTGGCCATGCGGCGCAGCGTGGCAGAGCAGGTGGCGGCGGGCCGTAACGATGCCGAGATCCTGCAGTACTTCGAGGCGCGCTACGGGGAATGGGTCCTCCTCGACCCGCCCGCGCAGGGCCGCGGCGTCTGGCTGCTGGTGCTGCCTGCCGTCGTCGCCGTCGGGGGCCTGGCCCTGGTCCTGACCCGGGCTCGGCGTTCCCCGGCCGTGCCGGAACTGTCCGATGGCGACCGGGACCGGGTCGCTGCCGCTCTCGCCGACGCGCGGACCCGCCGCTACCAGGACGAGGACGACGAACCGTGAGCCGTGAGGAACTGGAGGAGCGGCGTGACCACGCGTTGCGGGATCTCGACGAGCTCGAGCGTCAGCACGCCGAGGGAGAGCTGACCGACGCCGACGTCGCGCGGCTGCGTCCCCGTTACGAGGCCGAGGCCGCGGCCGCCATCCGTGAGCTGGAGGCGCCGGAGCCGGAGCCGTCTCCGGACGCGGCCAGGGCAGGGCGCGGGGCTGTCCGGGCACGTCGAGCTGCCTACCTGGTCACCCTGGCGGCCGCCGTCGTCGCCGCCACGGTGCTCCTGCCGCAGTCGGTGCTGGATCGCCCCGCCGGGGGGTTCGTCACGGGCAACGAGCTGGACGGCACCCCGGCTTCCACGGCAGAGGATCCGGTGAACGGTGGACGTGACCTCTCCACGGTGACCAACAGCGAGATGGAGGCCGTGGTACAGGCCAATCCGGATGTCGTGGGGATGCGGTTGGCCCTGGCCAGGCGCTACGTGGAGGCCGGCGACCTGTCCTCGGCGCTGCCGCACTTCGTCGAGGTCCTGCGCCGGGAGCCGGACAATGCGCTGGCCCAGGCCTACCTCGGCTATGCCTACTTGCTCGCCGAACAGCCGGAGAAGGCGCAGGGCTACATCACCGAGGCGCGGCGGCTGGACCCGGCATTGCTGGACGCACAGTGGTTCGAGGCGAATCTGTGGCTCTACGGATTCGATGACCCGGCCGGCGCACTTGACGTGCTCGCCGAGATGGCCGCGCGCCCCGACATTCCCCCGGACGTCCGCAGTCAGGTCGAGGAGTTGACCGCGGAGGCGCAGGCGGCGCTCGACGGGACCGGAGGTGACGGCGGGTGAAGGACCTCACAGCACCGGGTTCGGTCGTGGCGCCGGAGGAGTCACCGGGAGCCGTGAAGCCGAAGCGACGGGGACGCGCCGTCCGCTGGGTGGCGGTGGTCGTGGCCGTCACCGCCGTCGCCACCGGTGTGGTCTTCGGCAGCCGGCTGGACGCCGACCCATCGCTGGTCGAGACGCCGCTGATTGGTACGGCCGTCCCCGATCTGGAGCTGCCCGCCCTGGAGGGCGGTGCGCCCCTGCGGTTCGCCGACCTCCAGGGCGAGGTCGTCGTCGTCAACTTCTGGGCGTCGTGGTGCGTGGCCTGCCGCGAGGAGCACCCGGCGCTGCTGGCCGTGGCCGAGACCTACCGGGATGCCGGCGTCACCTTCGTCGGCATCGTCTACCAGGACGAGCAGGACGCCGCGGTCGGCTTCCTCGATGAGATGGGTCGCGGTGGTGACAACTACCGCTACGTCACCGACCCGGACTCCACCGCCGCGCTCGACTTCGGCGTCTTCGGCGTTCCCGAGACCTTCATAATCGACCGCGACGGCGTCATCCGAGGCAAGATCACCGGCGCCTCCACCTTCCCCCTCCTGGCCGGCGCGGTGGAGGAAGTCCTGGCCGGGCGGGAGCCGCAGTCCCGGACCTCCGGCTCGGTGCAGCCGGCGCCGGGGGAGCCGTACGTGGACCGGGAGTAGCGCAGCTCGGGACCGGCTGGGCTGCCGACTGCGGCACCGGTCGGTGGACCGGGACGTCACGGTGCTCGGGGTCCGGCGTCACCGACCGCGGTCGCCGCTTCCACGTGACTGCGGGGGGCCGTCGTGTCCAGCGCCAGCTGTCGGTCGAGGCGATGACCCGCACCCGATCGGGCTCAGATCGGCGGCCAGCCGAACTGGGCGTACCAGGCGAGCATTCCGCTCATCAGCCGCGTCCAGCTGCCCGTGGCGATGCCGATGCCCATGGCGACGAGGAGCACTCCGCCGAAGACCTCGATCTTCCGGGAGTTGCGCCGGAGCCAGTCCAGGCGCAGCCGGCCGCGCCGGACCCCGAGGGCGACGAGCAGGAAGGGGATGCCCAGACCGACGGAGTAGACGAGCAGCAGCAGCGCACCCCGTGCCACCGTCCCCGACCCCGCGGCGGTGGTGAGGATCGCGGCGAGCACGGGGCCGACGCACGGCGTCCACCCGAAGGCGAAGGCCGCGCCGAGCGCGAGCGCGCTGCCCGGGCCGCGCCCGATCCGGCTCAGGTCCATGCGCACCTGGCGGTGCAGCAGCGGCAGCCGCAGGACACCCGCCGTGGCCAACCCCATCGCGATGATGAACGCACCACCGACGACGTTGATGGTCGCCCGGTGCTGGGCCAGGAGCAGCGCCAGACCGGAGGCGGTCGCACCCAGGGCGGTGAAGACGATGGTGAAGCCGAGCACGAAGAGAAGTGACCCGGCCAGCACCCGGTCACGGGCGGGCGCGGGGGGAGCCCCACCGGTCGCGGCCGCCGGGACGCCGGCCGGCGGAGCCAGGCTGGACACGTAGGAGACGTAGCCGGGCAGCAGTGGCAGTGCGCACGGCGAGGTGAACGACACCACGCCCGCGATTAACGACAGGAATGCCAGGGGGAGGAGGTCCACGGACGGTCAGGCTCAGTCGGTGGCCGCGGACGGGCCGTCGGCGAGCTGGACCCCTAGCCGCTCGGTGAGCAGCGTGCGCAGCTGTTCCTGGTCCGTTGCGCCGATGACCTTGTCGAGGATCTTTCCGTCGGGGGCGAGGACCAGGGTGGTGGGCACCCCGGGGCTGGGCAGCAGCTCGAGCGAGCGGCCCGACTCGTCGTACAGGTTGGCGTGGGTGATCCTCAGGTCGTCCAGCAGGAACCGCGCCGGTCGCTGCCCGTCCTTGACGTTGACGCCGAGGAACAGCACCTGGTCGCCGGCCTCGTCGGCGAGTCGCTGCAACTCCGGCATCTCCTCGCGGCAGATCCCGCACCACGACGCCCAGAAGGTGAGGACGACCGGAACCGCGGGCAGTTCCCGCAGCGCCAGCTCGGTCGGCTGGCCCAGGCAGCTCAGGGTGACGTCGGGGAGTTGGGTCCCTGCGCCGCCGCCGGCCTCCAAGGGTTCGGGGCAGGGAGTCGTCGGGGGAAGGTCGCCTTTCTGGGCCTGGGACAGGACGCCGCTCCCCGGTTCACCCGGGCCGGTGCAGGCCGTGGTGAGCAGCGCCGCAGCGACCGAGGCCCGACCGGCACGTCCGAGCGAGCGTTTCCGGGCGCCGGACGCTCGGGGCGGCGTCACACGGACCGTCACGGCGGCCCATCGCCGGGTTCACCCTCGGCGTTGTCCGGGGGCTGGTAGTTCTCGTCGTGCTTGATGATCATGGTGTCGGAGCGGAAGGTGTCGCCGTCCCAGGCTCCCTCCATCACCACTCCGATACCAGGGCGGAACAGTTGTGCGGGGGACCCCTGGTAGGCCACCGGAACTTCCGCGGGGCCGGAGACGACGACGAAGCGCAGTCCGCTGTCCATCGTCTCCACGCTGCCGTCCTGCACCAGACCGCCGATCTGGAAGCGCCTGCCGTCCTCGAAGTCGGCCTTCTGCGCGAGCGCCTCGTGCGGCGTCAGGAAGTAGACGAGGTTGCCGTTGATGTTGCCGACGAAGAGGACGCCGAGCAGGATGCCGGCGACACCGAGCACCGAGACGGCCAGCAGCCGGTACCGCTTCATCGGATCTTCTCGATCCGCCGGGTCGCGTCACTCAGCCGGTGCCGCAACCAGACGGCGTAGCCGCCCATGGCCCCGTAGGCGACGCTGAACCCCAGCGCCACCCATGCCCACTCAGACATGGTTCGGGAACTCCTTCCGGTAGTCAGGGGTGGTGATCGCCTGCCCGGCGAGTTCGCCGGCGGCACCGTCGTGCGCGGCGTCGTAGGCCTCCTCGGCGACCGCCAGCCGGATGCGTGCGCGTAGGAGCACGACGTAGACGAGCGTGAAGGCGAGGACGTTCGCCAGCAGGGCGGCAAGCATCCACTCGTCGATCGTGGGGGCCGCCGGCTTGAGTACCGTCGGCGGCTGGTGCACCGCCCGCCACCACACCACGGACATGTGGACGACCGGGATTTGCGCGAAGGCCAGGACGCCGAACACGGCACTCCGCCGGGCTCGCACCGTCGCATCCAGGGTCGCCCGGCGCAGCGCCAGGTAGCCCAGGTAGACGAAGAACATCATGGCGGTCGTGACCAGCCGGGGATCCCAGGTCCACCAGACCCCCCAGACCGGCTTCCCCCAGATCGAGCCGAGCGCGATGGTCAGGCCGGTGAAGAACACCCCGACCTCCGCACTGGCCGAGGCGAGCCGGTCCAGGGACGCCCGGCGCTTCCACAGCCAGCCCGCGCTGGCGCCGAGCGTGATGGCGAAGCTCAGGTAGGCGAGCCAGGCCGCCGGGACGTGGACGTACATCAGCCGCTGCAGATTGCCCTGCAGCCGGTCGGGGGGAGCGGTGAGCGCCGCGACCAGGGCGCCGGCGACGGCGACGACGGTGACGGCGGTCAGCCGGCCGGGAACGGGTCTCACGAGTACTCCTCGAGGGATCGGGCGGAGAGGGCGACCGCGAGTGCGGCGACGACGTCGACGAGCAGCAGCAGCGCCAGCCAGCTCCACGGTTGCCGGCCGTAGCGCACCGCCTCGGCCACCTGGGTGGCCGACAGGAGCAAGGGGAGAGCCAGCGGGATCACCAGGAGAGGGCCCAGGGTCGCGCGGCCGGCGAAGCCCTGCGCCAGGGCGCCGGCCAAGGTGCCGAGCACGGCCAGCCCCGCAGCGACCAGCGGCAGGACGGCGAGCAGCCAGGGCCAGCTGTCCAGTGGTGGGTCGTAGATCATCACGGTCACCGGCAGCAGGATCAGCTGGAATGCCAGCAGCAGCAGGGTGTTGGCTGCCGCCCGCCCCGTGAGCCGGACCGCGGGGTGCACGCCGGTCAGCCGCAGGAGGGCCGCCTGCGCCGGTGTGTCCGTGGCGCTCTGCCGCAGGCTGACCAGCACTCCGAAGAGGAGCACGACGACCCAGTAGATGCCGTAGCCGACCGATCGCAGCAGAGGGACGTCGGTACCGATGGCGAGCGGGAAGAGCAACAGCGCTACCCCGCCGAACGGTGCGGTGACCAGCAGAGCCTCACCGGCCCGCCCCTCGAGGAGCAGGTCCTTGCGGGCCAGTTCCAGGGCCTGTCGCGCCGGACCCGGCGGGGTCACCGGAGTCCCTGCCCGGGGACGACCGTGGCCGAGGGGAGGGCGTCGTGAAGGCTCCCCGCCCGGAGATCCAGGACTCGGTCGACGGCCACGTCGAGCCGGGCGCGATCGTGTGAGACGACGACGGCGGCGCCTCCGCGCTCGCACACGTCGTCGATGATGGCGTCGACGAGGCCGGCCGACCCGGTGTCCAGCCCGGCGTGGGGTTCGTCCAGCAGGAGCAGGGTGGGCTTGGTGAGGATGACCCGCGCCAGTTCGGCCCGGCGCTGCATGCCCTGCGAGCAGCGGTCCACGGGCCGGTCCGCGGACCGGCCCAGCCCGACTGCGTCGAGGGCTGCGCCGACGGCCGACACGTCGACGCCGGTCAGACGGCAGAAGAAGCGCAGGTTCTCGGCCAGAGTCAGCCGGGAGTAGAGCGCGGGGGAGTGCCCGATCAGGCCGATGTGCGGACGGATCCTCTCGCACTCGCGGCTGCCCAGCGCCGAACCGAGTGCCCGACCGGTGCCGGCGGCAGGGGAGAGCAGAGTGGCCAGCAGGCGCAACAGCGTGCTCTTGCCCGACCCGTTCGCCCCTGTCACCCCCACTGCTTCGCCCGCTCCCACGGTGAGAGTCAGGTCGCGGAGGACCGGTGTCCGCTCGACCGAGACCGAGATGCCGCACAGCTCGATCACCGCATCCGGGTGAGCCTGCCGCCCAGCACGGCAGGCGTCGTACGGCAGCCGGGAAGCTGGGGACACGGGCAGCCTCGACCTTCTTCGGCGCCGGGGGAGAGGAGTGCTCAACGTCAACGGCAGTACGCATGTAGATAGTACGGACCTGGGTAGTAGTGGTCACGACCGGGACGGCGATAGGTTCTACTAGGGGCGATCGTAGTAGCCTGGTTCTCGAACCGGCGCCCGCAGCGGAGAGCGCAGGGTCGCGTACGCGGGCGCCGGTTGTGGATTTCCGCGTGCATCGCCTTGAAGCCTGAAAATCCGACCAGAAGGAGATCCCCCATGAGCCGTAACGACGTGCTCGTCACCGTCGACTGGGCCCAGGAGAACATCGGCCAGCCCGGCATCGTCTTCGTCGAGGTGGACGAGGACACCAGCGCCTACGACGGCGGCCACCTCGAGGGCGCCGTCAAGCTCGACTGGAAGAAGGACCTGCAGGACCCGCTGCGCCGCGACTACCTCGACAAGCGCGCCTTCGAGGCGCTGCTGTCGAGCCGGGGCATCGGCAACGACGACACGGTGGTGCTCTATGGCGGCAACAACAACTGGTTCGCCGCCTACGCCTACTGGTACTTCAAGATCTACGGCCACCGCGACGTCAAGCTCATGGACGGCGGTCGCAAGAAGTGGGAGCTCGACGGCCGCCCGCTGTCCAAAGACGCTCTTCAGCGCCCGGCCACCCAGTACCAGGCGTCCGAGCCGGACCTGTCGATCCGCGCGTTCCGCGACGAGGTCGTCGCCTCCATCGGCAGCAAGAACCTCGTCGACGTCCGCTCGCCCGACGAGTTCTCTGGCAAGATCCTCGCCCCGGCGCACCTGCCGCAGGAGCAGTCGCAGAAGGCCGGGCACGTCCCGACCGCGATCAACATCCCGTGGAGCAAGGCCGCGAACGAGGACGGCACCTTCAAGTCCGACGCCGAGCTCGGAAAGCTGTACGCCGAGCAGGGCTACGACGAGAGCAGGCCGACCATCGCCTACTGCCGGATCGGCGAGCGCTCCAGCCACACCTGGTTCGTGCTCCGCGAGCTGCTCGGCAAGGCCGACGTCAAGAACTACGACGGCAGCTGGGTGGAGTACGGCTCGCTCGTCGGCGTCCCGATCGAGAAGTGAGCCAGAGGGTCTGCGGCCCCTCGCTGCGGTAGCGGGCGGGGGTCGCGCCGCGGCGTCCCGGAAAGCGAGTCGGGCGATGCGCCGGGTGGCGCCGGGCTGGCGGCGCGCTCAGTCCTCACCGTAGTGCGCGCGGCCTCGCCATCTCTTCGCCCGATGAGGGAACAGCATGACGACTAACCGTGCTAGTACAGTGTGAGCGCTGGTCTGCCCTGCGTCGGGTGTGCTGACGTGTGTGGAGCGGTCTCAGCGATCGATCGATGGGGAGATGCCGGTGCGACCGTTCGGTGACCTGGAAGCTGTGGTCATGCAGTGCCTGTGGCGGCGAGGCGCGCCGGCGACCGTCCGCGAAGTGCTCGGTGAGCTGAACGGCTCGCGCTCCCTCGCGTACACCACCGTCATGACCGTCATGGACAACCTGCACCGCAAGGGTCAGCTCCAGCGGCAGATGGAAGGGCGTGCCTGGCGCTACACCCCCACTCGTACGTGGAGCGAGCACTCGGCGGCGCTTCTCCAGGAAGTCCTCGAGGAAGCGAGCGACCGGGACGAGGTGCTGATGCACTTCGTCGCCGATCTGGACCAGGACGGGGTGGCGAAGCTCCGCGCAGCGGTGGAAGCTGCCCGTCGCGCTGACGCGCCCTGATGGTCAGCGCAGGCCTGCTCGCCTTCGCGATCGTCCTGGCCGTCCTGGCGCCCAGGATGGTCGGTGCAGCCTGGGCTGATCGCGCACCCCGGCTCGCGGTCGGTGCTTGGCAAGCGACCTCGGTCGGGGTCGTGCTGGCGACGGTCCTCGCCGGCTTGACGCTGCTCGTACCGGCCACCGCGATCAGCGGGGGACTCGCTGCGTTCCTCGACGCCTGCGCCACGACGATTGCGAATGTCTACAGTTCGCCCGGTCAGGTGCCCGGGATCGTGCTCGGCGGGCTTCTGGCCGTTGTGGTGCCCTCGCGTCTCGCTTTTGTGGCCGTGAGGCAGGTCCGGCGTGACCGTCTGGAGCGACGGCGGTTGCGGTCGTCGGTGCTGTTGGGTGCCCATCCCAGCCCCTTCCTCGGTGCCCACGTTGTGGACTCTTCTCAGGCGGCCGCCTTCTGCATCCCCGGTCGGCACCGCACGATCGTGCTGACCAGTGCGGCTCTTGAGGGACTGTCCGATGAGGAGCTGGCCGGGGTCCTGGCACACGAACGGGCACACCTGCGTGGCCGCCACCACCTCCCTGTGACCGCGGCCCGCATCCTCGGTCGCGCGTTCCCGCGCCTTCCGGTGTTCGCCCGTGCCAGGGCGGAAACCGAGCGGCTCGTCGAGCTGTTGGCCGACGATGCCGCCGCACGCGAGGTCGACCGGGTCGAGGTTGCATCTGCGTTGGTCAGCCTGGCGGGCATGAAGGCTCCGGCCGTGGTCATGGCGGCGGCGCAGGCCGCGGGGGCGGTCCGGGTGAACCGGCTGCTCAGGCCCGTTCAGCCCCTTGCGCCGATCCATGGATTCTTCGCCGTTGTCACCGCCGCCTCGGTCGTCGCTGCGCCCTTGGCCGTTGCGCTGTGGCCCCTGCTGTCCGCTTCGTCGAGCGGGCTGTGCCTGCTGCCCGGCGAGGCGTGGTGGGCCTGAGCGGCCAGCACCATCACACGTCTGCGCGACTGCCGCTTTGTGCTCGACCGATGGGAGTCTGAATGTCGCCGATCGCCCTGCTCCCTTGCCGGGATGGCCGGCCCTGCAACACGGTGGCGGGTTGCGGGGGTCGTGGCCGGCGCCACGCAACCGTTGCCGTGGCCATCGCCGGTGCACTCCTCGCCGCCGGCTGCACGGGTGACGCTGGCGACGCCGCGGCCGGTCCGGTCGGTGATGACCTCACCCTCGAGCACGTGCACGGGCTGGGGGTGGACCCGGCGGACGGCGCTTTGTACGCCGGCACTCACTACGGTCTGATGAAGGTGTCGGCGGACGGGGACCTGACCCGGGTCGCCGACCGCATTCAGGACTTCATGGGCTTCACCGTCGTCGGCCCGGAGCACTACCTCGCCAGCGGTCACCCCGGGGAAGGGCAATCCGGTCCGAGCAATCTGGGTCTGATCGAGAGCACCGACGGCGGACAGACCTGGACGACGTTGTCGCTGGCCGGTGAAGCGGACTTTCATGCCCTCGATGCCACCCGGGGGCAGATCTACGGCCACAGCGGCGGCAGGTTGCTGGTGAGCGAGAACGGCACCGAATGGACCGATCGGGGCGAGATGAACATCGCCGACCTCGCCGTGGATCCGTATGTCTCCTCGCGAGTACTGGTGACCACGGAGGAGGGGCTGGCCCTCAGCGAGGATTCCGGTGAGACCTTCGAGGTGGTTCCGGAGAGCCCTGTCTTGTTGCTCATCGACTTCTCCCTGAGCGCCGGTGAGGCGGTGGGCATCTCGCCGGAGGGAATCGTGTATGCCAGCACGGACGGCGGACTGACATGGATGGAGCGTGGAGAGGTCGGTGCCGCGCCGGAGGCGCTGGGCGTGAACGGTGAGGACGTCTACGTCGCCGTTGACGGCGCCATTCTCATCTCGACTGATGGTGGAGCGACCTTCACGGACCTGTACCGGGGGGAGTGATGAAGCCGCGGGGCCTCGGCGTACTGCTGGCACTCGGTCTGCTCGCCGGCTGTAGTTCCGATGCGACTCCGGCCGGCGACTCCGGAGCGTCTCCGGGCTCGGGGAGGCTGCCCGTGGAGACCGCGCCACCCTGCGAGGAGCTTCCCGAAGAGCCTGCGGCTCCGAGCGCCGAAGTTCTGCCGTCTCTCACGCTTCCGTGCCTCGGCCCCGGTCCCGAGATCTCGTTGGACCGGCTCACCGGTCGACCCACCCTGGTGAACCTCTGGGCGACATGGTGCCTCCCCTGCCGCGAGGAGATGCCACTGCTTCAGGAGGCCTGCGCGCGGCACGGGCAGGACGTGCGCTTCCTCGGCATCGACACCCAGGACGACCCCGAAGCGGCCGCCGCATTCCTGAGCGACCTCGGGATCGGCTATCCCCACGCGGTGGATGCGGACGCCGAGCTACTACGCGAGCTCGGCGTGCGGGGCCTGCCCGTGACGCTCGCGATCGACGAGCAAGGGCGCGTCGTCGACCGTCGAGTGGGCCAGTTGACGCCGGAGGAACTCCAAGAGCTGATCGACACCTTGCTGGCCTGAGCCTGGGACGGTGCAAACGACGGCCCCGAGCAGCTGGCCCGGGACTTCACCAGGCGGTGCGCAACCGCGGCGTAGGGCATCGCTACGTTCTGACGGCGGCATGTACAGCGTGGAACGCCGCCATCCGGCGCGGAACTCGCGAGCAGGTGCAGGGCCAGGAAATCGCGCCCCGGGGGCTCGAGGCGGTCAGTTTTCGCGCAGGTCCTGCAACCGCCGGCGGAACTCGTCGGTGTCCAACTCGCCGCGGGCATACCGCATCCGGACTTCGTCTTCTGCCGACGAGTCCTCGCGGCGACCAGAGCCCCCTCGGTGCGCGTCCGTCGGCCGACGGGTTGCACGCACCACCAGCACGACTGCGACTGCGATCAAGGCGATCAGCAGCGCCGTCCAGAGGAGCATGCCCAGGCCCATGCCCATCATGCCCATCATGCCCATGTCTCCACCCATCACGCCGACAACCTCCTGTTGAACCTCGATCGGACTTGTACTAAATCCCATAGTAGGCTTGGCCCCGTGAGGCCTGGGCGGTGGTCTCACCGCTGAATCGTCGTTGCCCGCTATCGCCTCGGTCTATCCGCCACGAGAGCGCCGGCGTCGCCGAAGGGGCTGTCCATGCGCGGAGAGATGTGCGAGTTCCCCTGCCGCCATTGGGCTGCACGAATCTCCGACGCAGCGCGACGACCGTCGGGTGGTCCACCGAGCCGTCCTGCCGCCCTGACCACGAGACGTAGGAGCGCGCGGCCCCCGCCTCTCCGGGCCACCGCTGCAGCAGTCCTTGAAGTGAGCGGACAACTGCGAAGCCAGCCGGAATAGGGTAGGGGGGTATCGTGTTCCCGTGCTATAGGACAACTTCGAGGGGGAGGGTGCATGGAGTCCACGCAGGAAGTGAGGCGCCAGGGCTACATCCGTCGCAAGGACGACTACCTGAATCGACTCCGGCGGATCGAGGGCCAGGCTCGTGGACTTCAGCGGATGGTCGAGGACGAGAAGTATTGCATCGACATCCTCACCCAGGTCTCGGCCGCCACCAAGGCGCTTCAATCGGTGGCGCTGGGCCTACTCGAAGAGCATCTCCGCCACTGCGTCGTCCAGGCCGCCGAGGCCGGCGGCCGAGACGCCGAGGACAAAGTGCGCGAGGCTTCCGACGCCGTCGCCCGGCTCGTGCGGTCGTGAGGTACCCATGGGCAGCGGTCCACCCCCGCGATGGCCGGAACCTCCGGCGAACCTGCACATTCACGAATGAAAGGACACCGGTTCCATGAGCACCTCGACCTACACCGTCGTCGGCATGACCTGCGGACACTGCGTCTCCGCCGTGACCGAGGAGGTGAACGAGCTGCCCGGCGTCACAGCCGTACAGGTGGATCTAGCCAGCGGGGGACTCACCGTCAGCAGCGACACCGCGATCGACGAGGCCGCCGTACGTTCAGCTGTGCAAGAGGCGGGCTACGAACTGGTCGGCCACTAAGCGCCCAGGCCCGCCACGTCGCCCATGAGCGGGAGTGCTTCGACCAGCTTCCCGGCCTGGCATCGCGTTCCGAGGCGCGGTCCGCTGCCGGCTCTTGGGCACCGATGGATCGGCCCGGTCGGCCAGCAAACGAGCATCCGCCTCGGCTCCGCGCACGACCGCGCCACGGTGCACATGCAGGGCCACGCCGTCGGGTTCACCTGGACGCGGCCGGCCATGGTCGCCATTCCGGTTGCTGCCACCAGGCGCCCTCACCGGCACACCTAGCTAAGGAGAATTGATGAGCTCCGCAACCCGTGACGGCACCACGCCGGCTGGGGAAGAACAGATCGAGCTGGGCATCAGTGGCATGACCTGCGCATCCTGCGCCGCGCGGATCGAAAAGCGGCTGAACAAGCTGGACGGCGTCACGGCTACCGTCAACTACGCGACCGAGAAGGCGAAAGTCAACTACGCCCCCGGAGTGACTCCCGAGGACCTCCTGGCGGCGGTGCAGAAAGTCGGCTACACGGCTCGCCTGCCCGAGCCGCCCCGGTCGGCAGCCGACGACACCGAGCCCGGCCCGGCTGCCGACGACGACGTGCGCGAGCTCCGCCACCGGCTGCTGGTCTCGACCGCGCTGACGGTCCCGGTGATCGCCATGGCGATGATCCCGGCCCTGCAGTTCACGTACTGGCAGTGGTTGTCCCTGACCCTGGCCGCTCCGGTGGTCGTGTGGGGCGCCTGGCGGTTCCACCAGGCGGCCTGGGCGAACCTGCGCCACCGCGCGGCCACCATGGACACCCTCATCTCGATGGGCACGCTGGCCGCGCTCGGCTGGTCGGTGTACGCGCTCTTCTTCGGAACCGCCGGCGTCCCGGGTCTGACCCACGAGTTCGAGTTCACCGTCGCCCACACCGACGGCAGCGCCAACATCTATCTGGAGGCCGCCTCGGGTATCGCCACCGCGTTGCTCGCAGGGCGCTACTTCGAGGCCCGCGCCAAGCGGCGTTCGGGTGCGGCGCTGCGCGCGCTCCTCGAGCTCGGCGCCAAGGAGGTGTCCGTCCTGCGGGACGGGCGGGAACAGCGGATCCCCGTCGACAAGCTCGCGGTCGGTGACCTGTTCGTCGTCCGCCCGGGGGAGAAGATCGCCACCGACGGCGTGATCACCGAGGGATCCTCGGCAGTGGATGCGTCCATGGTCACCGGCGAGTCGGTGCCCGTGGAGGTCGGGCCCGACGACGCGGTCGTCGGCGCCACGGTCAACGCCGGCGGCCGTCTCGTCGTGCGCGCGACCCGCGTCGGTAACGACACCCAGCTGGCGCAGATGGCTCGGCTGGTCGAGGAGGCCCAGAACGGCAAGGCGAAGGTCCAGCGCCTCGCGGACCGCATCTCCGGGATCTTCGTCCCGATCGTCATCGCGCTCGCGGTGGCGACCCTGGTCTTCTGGCTCGCGATCGGCGGGGGTGTCGGCATGGCCTTCACCGCGGCCGTCGCCGTGTTGATCATCGCCTGCCCCTGCGCTCTGGGTCTGGCCACTCCCACAGCGCTGATGGTCGGTACCGGCCGTGGGGCTCAGCTGGGCATCCTCATCAAGGGCCCGGAGGTGCTCGAGTCCACCCGCCGCGTGGACACCGTCGTCCTCGACAAGACCGGCACGGTCACCACCGGGCGGATGACGCTGCTCGACGTCGCCGTCGCTTCCGGAGAAGACGTCAACGAGGTGCTGCGGCTCGCGGGCGCGCTGGAGAACGCCTCGGAGCACCCGATCGCTCAGGCCATCGCCGCCGGTGCCGCGCAGCGGACGGGGCAGCTCCCGAGTGTGGAGGGCTTCACGAACATCGAGGGGCTCGGCGTCCAGGGCGTCGTGGACGGCCACGCGGTCCTGGTGGGACGCGTCCGGCTGTTCGCCGACTGGGCGCAGCAGATGCCCGCCGACCTCCAGCTGGCCAAGGCTGCAGCCGAGGAGGAGGGCAGGACCGCCGTCGTGGTCGGCTGGGACGGCGCCGCCCGCGGCGTCCTCGTCGTGGCCGACGCCATCAAGCCGACCTCGGCCCAGGCCATCCGGCAGTTCCGCGACCTCGGACTCACGCCCATCCTGCTCACGGGGGACAACGAGACCGTTGCCCGCTCGGTCGCCCAGCAGGTCGGCATCGATGAGGTGTTCGCCGAGGTCCTCCCGCAGGACAAGGTCGATGTCGTCAAGCGACTCCAGGATCAGGGCAAGGTCGTGGCGATGGTCGGTGACGGGGTGAACGACGCCGCCGCCCTCGCTCAGGCGGACCTCGGGCTGGCCATGGGGACCGGCACGGACGTCGCCATCGAGGCCAGTGACCTGACGCTCGTCCGCGGCGATCTTCGGGCTGCCGCGGACGCCATCCGGCTGGCACGCAAGACGCTGTCCACCATCAAGGGCAACCTGTTCTGGGCCTTCGCGTACAACGTCGCCGCACTGCCGCTGGCGGCCGCGGGGCTGCTGAACCCGCTCATCGCCGGGGCGGCGATGGCCTTCAGTTCGGTGTTCGTCGTCTCCAACAGCCTGCGGCTGCGCCGGTTCAAGGCTCTGGCGTCGGACAGCATCGACGGGGGAGCGGGGTCAGACCGCTCCGCGGAGAAGGCCACGGTGACCGACGGAGCCGTTCCGGGTTCCAGCGTCTCCTCGCGCTGAGGTTCTGTCGGCTGCCTGGCGAACAGGGCGGCGCCGAGGAAGTCGACCGGACGCCTTCCCGGCTGACGCAGGAGAGCGCTTGGTCGGCCTTCCCCGGTGGGGCCTACGGGGTTCCCGGCGCCCGCCGCAGTCGGCATCGCAACGCGGTCCCCACCAGGATGACGGCCGCGAGCGCGATGACCGGCAGATCCCCGAAACGGGCGTACGGCGTCAACCCGACGCGGAGCGGAACCGTCTCGCTGAGCAGTGCTGCCGTGCCCAGTTCACTCCTAGCGATCACCTGCCCGCTGGGCAGGATGACGGCGGAGTAACCGGTGGGCGCGGCCTGCAGGACGGTGCGGCCGAACTCCCGGGCCCGTAGTCGAGCTGCGGCGAGCTCGGTTGCCGGCACCTCCTCGGTGACGAAGGATGCGGCGTTGGTCGGAACCAGGACCACCTGCCCGCCCGCAGCCACCGCCTCCCGCACCCGGTCGGCGAAGAAGACCTCGTAGGAGATGACCACCCCGAGCGGCCCGGCGGGTGACTCCAGGAGGGCCTCACCCTCGCCGACGATCGCGTCCCGGGGGACCAGAGCCGTGGCGTCGGTGACCTTCTCCAGGAGACCTCGCGCGGGGATGTACTCCCCAAAAGGCACCCGGTGCTCCTTCTCGTACCGGGCCAGCCGCTCGCCGTCCGGTCCCCAGAGGACCGCGGCGTTGCGAAATCCGTCGTCCTCGGTTTCGACTATGCCGACGACGACGGATGTGTCCAGGCCTCGGGCGAGCAGGCCCAGCGCAGCTCCGGTCGGCGTTGCCCCGACCGGCCCCTCGACGTGGACGACGTTCTCCGGAAGCAGTACGAGATCGGGGGAGCCGCTGATGTCCCGGGCCAGATCGAGGTGGCGCTCGGTGACCGCGGACAGGTCCGAGTCGACCGCCCGCTCGCCGCGCGGACCACCGCCCTGCACGACGACCACATCCAAGGTTCCGGCGTCATGACTCGCGATGCTCGAGCCGACGGCAACCGGGAGGACGCTGACGGCCAGGGCTGCGGCGGCAGCAATCGCTCGGCGGCGCCGATGCGGCAGAACAATCAGCGCCGCCAGCCCGACCCCTGCAGCTGCTGCCGTACCGGTCACCAGCAAGGAGCCGCCGAGTGCGGCCCCACCGAAGAAGGGACCGTCGGGCTGACTCAGGGACAACGCAACGAGTGGGAAGCCACCCAACGGGAATCGGGCCTGCACCGCTTCGAGCAGCACGAGGGCAGCCGGGAGTGCCCACCATCCACCGGACCAACGGCCGTGCGCGGCAGAGGGAACCAGCGCGGCGGCCCCAGCGAGTAGCCCGGCTTCGATGGCAGCCACTCCGAGATACCCGGCGACGTGGAACTCGAGGAGCCACGGAAGCGTGGCTCCGTAGAAGACCAGACCCGTCATCGCGCCGAGGAGGAGCCGGTCTCTCAACGGCCGGCCGTACAGCGCGATGGTCAGCGCTGCGGCGCCCACCGACAGCAGTGGCCACCACCCCCGCGGCGGGGCAGCCAGTGCCCAGGCGGCTCCGGCAGCAAGGGCGAGGGCCATGCCCACCAGCCGGTTCGCCACCCCGCCGTCCCGTGTCACCCGGGCGTCAGTGGGGGCCCTGTCTGACGTCACGGGCGGGGATGGTTGTCTCACCGGCTCCTCCCCGTGCGCGGCGAGCGGGGAATCGAGGTCCGAAAGTGCACCCGAGGGCACGAGAAGTCCCTGTGGAGAGGACCTCGGCCGTGCTCAGCCTGGGCCCGGCTGGATCCCGCCCTCACCCGGCAGCGGCGAGCTCGGTGAGGTCTTCTGCGTACTGCTCGGGTGTCGTGCCGCCGGTGTAAACGATCGAGCGGTCGCCCGGGCCCCAGATGTAGACGGCACCAGCGTGGTCGATCCCGTACTCCTGGTGGGCATCGTCGCTGTCGTGGGGATGTGCCGGGGCGTCGGAGGCGGCGGGGACCTGTGCGGTCTCGGGGAGGTACAACTCGGTGAGCGCAGCCGCTGTGGCTTCGCTTCCCCCGATGAGCCCGGTGAATTCCGGGTCGAACCGGTCGAGCCACTCACGCAGGACCGCCGGGCTGTCCCGAGCCGGGTCCTCGGTCACGAAGAGGACCTGCACGTGGTCCTGCAGCTCCGGTTCCAGCATCTCCCGGGCCAGTGAGAGGTCGGCCATCGTCGTGGGACACAGATCCGGACAGTGCGTATAGCCGAAGAACAACACCGTGACTTCGTCATCCGGCCGCTCGCTGAGGTCGAACACCTCCCCACTCGTCGTGAGGAGCTCCAGGTTCGGACGAGGCCGCGGGGGATCCATCACCGTCCCGTGAAAGCCGTCGTCTTCCGTGGTGATGGTTATCCCGTTTCCCGCTGAAGCGTCCACCGGGTCGGTGGCGTCGGCACCACAACCGGCCAACATCAGGCTGCCGAGGAGAACGGCAGCGCTCGCTGCCGTGCGACCGCGGACCACGCGCACGGGACCTCCTTGGTGGTACGAGGTGGCCGCGACGGGATGCTGACCCCTAGGCGACATAGTAAGCAGCGGCTCGTGGAGCCACCTCACCTGCCAGGTGAGGTCCGGAGCACACGGTCACCAGGGCAGATCGGCGCACTCAGGTCGGCATCCCGGTACGGGTGCCAGGAGTGGGGACCGGCCTTCACCCGCGTACAGAGACGTGCGCGTCGGGCCGGACCGGCAGGGTCGACAGAGAAGTCGACAGCCACGAGTACCGAGTACGAGTCCGGGTAGTAGCCGGGGGTCCGTTGCAACGACCCATAGGGAGTGCCCAGTGCGCGTATCCGACGTCATGACCGCTGACCCGACCTGCTGTTCGCCGGAGACGACGGTCCGGGAGGCCGCCGAGCTGATGGCCGACAACGATTGCGGCTGCCTGCCCGTGGTGGACGAGGACCGCCACGTGGTGGGGGTGGTGACCGATCGGGACATCACCTGTCGGTGCGTGGCCGAGGGCAAGGACCCGGAAACGCCGGTCGCTGAGGTGATGACGTCCCAGGCCAGCTGTTGCGGTCCGGACGACGACGTCGATGAGGTTGCTCGGATCATGAGTGACAGCAAGATCCGGCGGGTGCCGGTGGTCGACGCCGGCGGCTGCTGCATCGGCATGGTTGCCCAAGCCGATCTCGCCCGTACGGACCAGCAGCAGGCCGGGGACGTGGTCGGCGAAGTCTCGGAGGAGAACCAGTCGTCCTCACAGGCCTGATACGGCGTTCTCCAGCCGCCGGGCGGATGAGACCGAGGTCGGTCGTGCCGCACGGCGCCACTCGGCGGCATGCGTCGGTGGGTGCCATCCGCTCCGATCGCCTCCGCACGGAAGGATTGCGATGACCGTCGTAGAGACCATCGAGACATCCAGCCTGGGGGACCGCAGCTACCTGGCGACGGACGGCGAGGTTGCGGTGGTGGTTGACCCGCAGCGCGACATCGACCGGGTGCTGACCCTGGTCGACGTGCAGGGGCTGCAGGTGACCCACGTGCTGGAGACGCACATCCACAACGACTATCTGACCGGCGGGCTCGAGCTCGCCGCTCGGACGGGCGCCGTCTACGTCCTGCCGGCCGACAGCGGCGCGGAGTTCGATCACCTCAGCGTCAAGGACGGTGACGTGCTGGAGGCCGGGGCGATGCGACTCCGGGTCCTGCACACCCCCGGCCACACCCACCACCACGTCAGCTACGCCCTCCACGAGGCCGACGGGCAGGCCGTTGGCGTGTTCACCGGTGGATCGATGCTCTTCGGGGCGACCGGGCGCACCGACCTGGTCAGTCCCGAGGACACCACCGGCCTGACCCACGCCCAGTACCACTCGGTGCAGCGGCTCGTCCGCGAGCTACCGGCCGAGGCGGAGGTCTTCCCCACCCACGGCTTCGGCAGCTTCTGCTCCGCGACTCCGACGAGTGGCACCGCCTCGACGGTGGGGGAGCAGGTCGGGGCCAACCCGGCCCTGACGCTGGCGGAGCAGGAATACGTCGACGCGCTGCTGGCCGGACTCGACGTCTATCCGGCCTACTACGCACGGATGGGTCCGATCAACCGCAGTGGCCCGCCGGCGGTCGACCTCTCCCTCCCCCAGCGGGTCGACGGCGCTGAGCTGCGCCGCCGGATAGAGGCCGGGGAGTGGATCGTGGACCTGCGTGACCGGGTGGCCTTCGCGGCCGGCCACCTGCCTGAGTCGCTGAACTTCGAGCTCGGTGACAATCTCGTCACCTACCTCGGCTGGCTCTACCAGTGGGACGCCTCGCTCACCCTGATCGGGGAGAGCGAGCACCAGATTGCCGACGCTCGCCGGGAGCTGGTCCGGATCGGCATCGACGAGCTGGCCGGCGCAGCGATCGGTGACATCGGAGGCCTGGCCGGTGACGGGGCGCTGGGTTCCTACCGGGTGAGCGACTTCGCCGGCCTGGCCGCCGAGCTCGAACGCGGACCGGTGCAGATCCTCGATGCTCGCCGCGACGACGAGCGCGCCGCCGGGTTCGTTCGGAGCTCGCGGCACATGCCCTTGCACCAGCTCGCCGACCGGCTCGATGAGGTCCCCCGGGGCGAGGTCTGGGTCTACTGCGGGTCGGGTTACCGGGCTTCCATCGCCGCCTCGGTCCTCGACCGACCCGGCCGCCAGGTCGTGCTGGTCAACGACGAGTACGCCAGCGCCAAGAGGGTCGGGCTGGAGGACGAACCCCGTGGTGGAGATCGACGGTGATGACGACGGACTCACGGGCTACCGGGATTGCATCGTCCTGTCTGGGATTTCGCGGCAGTGAGCCCGGGCGAGCAGGACGAAGCACCTGTCTCGCGGGCTCGGCAAGGAGGAGAGCGTGACCACCACTGAGCTGCTCGTCGTCGCCGGGGGCGTCGCCCTGATGGGCGCTCTGGCCTGGTACTTCTTCGCCCCGCGCAAGGCCACGCATGCCGAGGTTCAGGACGGGCGTCAGGTCGTCGACGTCACGGTCAAGGGCGGATACTCACCGAGCCTCATCCGGGTCCAGGCCGGCACCCCGGTGCAGCTGCGATTCCATCGCCAGGAGAACAGCGACTGCACAGCCCGGGTGGTGTTCCCCGACCTGCGCAAGAGCGCCTCGCTGGCCGCCTTCGGCACGACGACGCTGGATCTCGCCATCGACCAACCCGGTGAATACGGCTGGGCGTGCGGGATGAACATGCTGCACGGCACCCTCATCGCCGAGGAAGGCGGCGACGGTGACGGGCTCCGCGACAAAGCCGATCGGGCCGAGACCCCCTTGGCATCGCCAGAACAAGGCGGCGACGAGGTCGTCGAGGCCGCTCGAGGCGTCACGCAGCAGAACCGGGAGACCGCTCGCGCCGTCGGCGTCGGACCCCGGGTCGACGACGTCGCGACGTGCGAACGGGCCGAATTCCTGCTGCCCGGCGCGCTCCGCAGCCTGCCCACCGACGTGGCACGCGCTGAAGCCCAGCTGCGAGCTGTCGGGGGCGTCGACTCCGCCCAGGTCAACTTCGGCGCGGAACGCGCGGTGATCATGTACGACCCGACCCTGGTCGACGTGCAGGGGTTGACGGAGGCGGTCGCGGCCGCCACCGGCTTCCCAGCCCGGCTCCGGGCCGAACCCGGAGCTGCCTCGACCGAGAACGCCGAGGCGGAGGCGCACCGGGAGGAGGTCCGCGACCTGACCCGGCGCGTCGCCGTCGGTGCAGTCCTGAGCCTGCCGGTGGTGTACGCGACGATGGTCGGGCACTTCATCGGCGGCCAGTACGTGCCCGACCTCCTCGAGAATCCGTACATCCAGCTGCTGCTGACCCTGCCGGTGTTCTTCTGGGTCGGCTGGCCCATCCACACCACCGGATGGCGGGCGCTGCTCAACCGCAGCGCAGAGATGAACAGCCTCATCACGCTGGGGACCATCGCCGCGTTCGGCTACAGCCTCGTGGTCACTGCCGTGCCAGGGGTCCTCCCCGAGGACGTGCGCGAGGTCTACTACGAGGTCGTCTCGGTCATCATCACGCTGATTCTCCTCGGCCGGCTGGTCGAGGCCCGCGCCCGGGCTGGCACCGGTGACGCCATCCGTGCCCTGGTCGAGCTCACCCCGGCCACGGCCCGCGTGCTCCGTGACGGCCAGGAGGTCGAGGTCGCCGCCGACGAGGTCCAGGTCGGCGATGACGTACGCGTCCGACCTGGCGAGAAGATCCCCGTCGACGGCCAGATCGTCGACGGCGGCTCCACGATCGACGAGTCGATGGTCACCGGTGAGAGCGTCCCGGTCAGCAAGGCTGCCGGCGACGAGGTCATCGGTGCCACGGTAAACCAGACCGGCGCCTTCACGATGCGGGCGACCAGGGTGGGCTCGGAGACCGCGCTTGCCCAGATCATCAAGCTGGTCCAGGAGGCGCAGTCCTCCAAGGCGCCGATCCAGCGGCTCGTCGATGCCGTCGCGAGCTACTTCGTGCCGGCGGTGGTCTTCATCGCCATCGCCACGTTCGTGTTGTGGTTCGTGTTCGGCCCGGCGCTGACCCTCGCTGTGATCGCTACGGTCAGCGTGCTGATCATCGCCTGCCCGTGTGCTCTGGGGCTGGCCACCCCCCTGTCAATCATGGTCGCCACCGGCAAGGGCGCCCACGCAGGGGTTCTGATCAAGAGCGCCGAGGCGCTGGAGACCGCCCACAAGGTCCACACGGTTGTGCTCGACAAGACCGGCACGATCACCCGCGGCGCACCGTCGCTGACCGACGTGATCACTGACGCCGGGCAAGACGAGGGAGAGCTGCTCGGTCTCGTGGCCTCTGCCGAGGCGGACAGCGAGCACCCTCTGGCCAGTGCGATCGTGGCCGGAGCCCGTGAGCGCGGACTCGACCTCGTGCGACCGACCGCCTTCGACTCGGTCACCGGCAAGGGGATTCGGGCGACAGTGCACGGACACGAGGTGTTGATCGGCAACGCCCGCCTGCTGCGGGACGCCGGCATGGGAACCGGCGAGCTCGAGGAGCACTCCCATCGGCTGGCCGATGACGGGAAGACCCCGATGTTCGTCGCTGTCGCGGGACGGCCGGCCGGGCTCATCGCCGTCGCCGACACGATCAAGCCCGACTCGGTCGCGGCCATCCGGGCCCTGCAGGACCTGGGACTCGAGGTGGCCATGATCACCGGCGACAACGAGCGGACGGCACACGCGGTCGCCCGCCAGGTCGGGATCGACCGCGTCCTGGCCGAGGTGCTGCCGGAGCAGAAGGCCGCTGAGGTCCGCAGCCTCCAGGACGAGGGCAAGCTCGTGGCGATGGTCGGCGACGGCATCAACGACAGCCCGGCACTGGCTCAGTCCGACGTCGGTATCGCTATCGGCACCGGCACCGACGTCGCCATCGAGGCCGCCGACGTCACGCTCATGTCCGGCGAGCTGAGAGGTCTGGTCACTGCGATCGCGCTGTCCAAGGCGACCATGCGCAACATCCGGCAGAACCTGTTCCTGGCGTTCGGATACAACACCGCCGCAATCCCCATCGCCGCCGGCCTGCTCTACCCGGTCACCGGTGCACTGCTCTCGCCGATGATCGCTGCCGCTGCCATGGCCCTGTCGAGCATCAGCGTCGTGGTCAACGCCGCTCGGCTCAACCGGTTCACCCCACCGCGGGTCGTCGCCACCGTCCACGAAGAGCGCGGGACGACGACGGCTCCGTCCACCGGTGCTGCGCTCGCTCCGCCGCAAGCGAAACAACGGTGACCTGACGTGCTCCCGATCTCTACCGCAACGGTGTTCGGGATGCAGCCCTCACCGGGGCGGGCCCGGTGGCTCTGATGCCACGGAACGACCGTAGAAAAGCGACGATTGCGATTCTCCGACGTTCCGGCGAGCCTGTCGTCACACCGGGGCCCGGGGCCGGCCCTTCGGCGTCCAAGAAGAGCTTTCTCGCGAGGGTCGAGGAGCGCGTCGCGCAGCACCGTCTCCGGTTCCGTGGACGTCCGCTGGGGCTGCTGAGCGTGCGCGTCGCCCGTCGGTTCGTGGAGGTGCGCGTCACCGGCCTCGCCGCAGAGATGACCTACTACCTCATCCTGTCCCTTGTACCTCTGGTGACCGCGCTAGGGGCCGCGCTGGGCCTCCTGGGCGACGTGCTCGGCCCGTCCTCGGTCCGCAGCATGGAGACCGCCCTGATCTCCGCTGTCGAGGCGGTGCTCAGCCCGGAACTCGCTGCGGAGGTCGCCGTTCCGTTGGTCGAGCAGTTGCTGCGCCAAGAGCGGGTCGGGGTGGCGATCGGCAGCGTCGCCGGGGCGCTCTGGCTGGGCAGTCGGGTGTTCCGGGCAGCCATGCGTGCTCTCGGGGATGCCTACCAGGTCGACGAGCGCCGCAGACTCCCCGTGCTGTGGGGGCTGTCCCTCGTGTTCACGTTGGCAGCCGTAGTCGTCGTCGCGCTGCTGCTGAGCCTGATCGTGGTGGGTCCGCTGCTCGGCGGCGGGCGGTGGCTGGCCGACGTCCTCGGCACCGGGGAGCAGTTCGAGCAGGCCTGGAATCTCGGTCGCTGGCCACTGGTCCTGTTCGTGGGCGTCATCTTCCTGGCCTGGCTGTACCGGGTCGGCCAGACGGCGGACGACTCGTGGCGAGACGCGCTGCCAGGCGCTCTGTTGGCAACCGTCACGCTGGTTGCCCTTGCTTCGGCCTTCCGGCTGTACGTGGACGTCGCGGGTCCGCAGGGTCCCGACATCAGCAGCGGGTCCGAGGCCGTGGCCGTCGTGGGCCGGTTCATCGGCACGGCACTGGCCACGATGCTCTTCGGCTGGCTGGTAAGCATCGTCGTCCTCATGGGGGGCGTGTTCAACGCCGAATGGAACCGACTCAACAGGTCCTGATGCACGTGCACCCACCAGCGACCACCCAACCGACCGGCCCGATGCCCGGCGACTGAACGAGGTGGGGACCGGGGCGCTGCGACACAGACGGACAACCCGCCGCGACCGCGTCATCCGGCCGTCGCAGGAACGACGTCAACTATGCGGTATCGTAGATCGGTCGCACTCGGGGCTCCGCTGTGCGGCCCACCACGCTGTCGGCCGACCTCTCGGGGGGCTGTTTCCAGGGCGTCCCTGGGGCGGGAGTGCCTCCGGTGGAAAGTAGCAACAACGTCGCGGACGGGCCGGGGCGCCTTCCGCCGAGTAGGGAACCGGCGCCTCCGCGCGGCCCCGGAGACACGTAGAAGGAGAGCCGTGGCCAAGGACAAGGAACCTCGCCAGGACCGCCGGGGTAGTGGATCAAGCCGGTCCGGGGGCCGCCCCGGAGGACGCAGCCGTCCGCAGGCGAACGTTGTCACGGCGCAGCGACCGTGGGGATTGATCGTTGCGGCGATCGCCGTGGTCGTCTTTGCCGCGGCTGTCATCAGCTATGCCGTGGTGCAGGTCGACAAGGCCGAGGCCATGCGTGTCGATTCCGTCGAGGAGATCGACGGCATCGAGGTGTTCGACTACGCCGCCGGCCAGGAGCACGTGAGCAGCGAGGTCGACTACGACCAGACGCCTCCGGTGGCCGGGCCGCACGACGAGGTGTGGGCTGACTGCACCGGGACCGTGTACGAGGTCGATATCCGGCACGAGAACGCCGTGCACAGCCTCGAGCACGGCGCTGTGTGGATCACCTACGACCCGGAGGCGGTCTCCGAGGACGACATCGCCCTGCTCGCCGAGGTCGCTGACGAGTCCGGCCGGATGCTGTCGCCCTACGTCGGCCTGGATTCGCCGATCAGTGTCCAGTCCTGGAACCACCAGCTGAAGGTCGACTCTGCCGCTGATCCTCGCATCAAGCAGTACGCCGATTTCATGACCTTCAACGCCGAACTCTTCCCCGAGCCGGGTGCCACCTGTCAGAGCCCACAGTTCCTGGCCGACCCGCTCGTGGAGGATGGCGCCGCCCTCGACCCCGATTCCGGGACGTCGGCGCCGTGATCAGCTCGGCGCCCCGCGCACGCACCGCCAGGTGGATTCCACCGGCGCGTCGGCGGGAGCGATCGACAGGTCATCCAGTTCCGGACGAGTGCCGTGCCGGGCGAGCGAGTCGACGATCAGACCGGTGGGGAGGAGCGGTGACGGAAGAGACGACCGCTCGGTCGGGGTATCGCCCGCTGCGGGCCCTTCTGGGCGTGGTCGTCGCAGTCGGGCTGCTGCTGCTCGGCGGCGGAGCGGCCGTGGCGCTCGGTCTGGGTCGGGACGAGGCGCCCGGCGCGGATTCCGTGGACGCCGGCTTCTCGCGAGACATGTCCCGCCATCATCTGCAGGCAGTGGAGATAGCCAACCTGGCGTTCGAACGCACCGAGAATCCAGAGATCCGCCAGATGGCGTTCGACATCTCGGCCACGCAGACCAATCAGGCCGGTCGCATGCAGGGCTGGTTGTGGCTCTGGGGAGTCCCACCCGCTGGTGGCGAGACGATGGCCTGGATGGCGACCGACGAGCACGCCGGCCACGACGCGGCCATGGGGGCCGACGGCCTGATGCCGGGCATGGCCACCGAAGTGGAGTTGGCGGAGCTGCGCGACTCGTCGGGCACGGCATTCGACAGGCGCTTCCTGCAGCTGCTGATTCGTCACCACCAGGGTGGTCTGGAGATGGCGGAGGCGGCTGCGGATCGTGCCGAGGAGCAGGCGGTGCGCAGTCTCGCGGGCACGATCGCCGAGACGCAGACTGCCGAGACCTCGACGATGACGAAGATGCTGAGTGCCCGCGAAGGCGAGCCCTTGCCCGAACCCTGAGGCGGGGTCAGGCCCTGCACTCCCTGAGTGGTGTCGGCGCCGAGACCTTCCTCAGTCGATCGTGGCCGATCACGAGCCCGCCGAAGGTGGGTCCTTCCGGCTGCAGTACTTCCTCTGTCCTCGGCCTTGCGGCAGGCGTCCTGCTCGGCCCTCCTGTTCGCCGAACCTTGCGCTGACTGCAGGTCGCCCCGCTCTGTCGTGGGACGACGGTGACTTTGCTGGTCACACCGGCCGCCGTTACCTGACCGTGACAAACTATTCGGTGTCGTAGTACCGTCTCGCCCGGTCCGGTTGAGCCCGCGTCCCTCGACCGAGGGGCCTCGGCCGGATCCCGCCGAACTGTCATCGATGACCACCATCAGGACAGACCGGGGACCCACAGTTCCCTCGGGGTGAATCCTGCGCACTGCCCGGTGCCAGGTAGGGCGCCTTCCCGCCCGAACCCGTCAGCTAACTCGGTAGGCGGCGCGAAGGAAATGGAGCTCGTCGCGTTGGCGACCCTGCGTGCACGACCTGTCCGCGACGACCTCTCACCCGGTGAGCGATCTGAACCCTTCCGCCGGCGCCGGCGACGTCTCCTCGGCAGCACGATCGCGGGCTCTGCGCTGGCTGCCCTGATGAGTATCGCCATCAGCTTTTCGATGACTCCAGCCGTTGCGGCGCCGGGTGACGAGGCTGCGGTCGCACGGTCCGACCGTGATTCAGCGGCGGCTGAGGTGCGACGTCTCGAACAGCTGGTCGCCGAGGCGGAGGATGAGCTCTCGCGCTTCACCGTCGAGGCCGAGGCGGCCGCGGACGCCTCTCGGCGGGCACAGGAGGAGCTCGCCGCCGCGCAGGCCGCGGCATCGGCTGCGGAGGTGGACCTCCAGACCGCTACGGCGGCGGTGGAGCAGGCGCGGGCCGGAGTCGCCCGTCTGGGCCGGGAGAGCTACATGGGAAGCGATTCCCTGGAGACCGCGGCGGCCTTGCTGGACTCGGACGGCCCGGCGGAGTTCCTGCAGCGAGCCTCCACACTGGAAATGCTGACCGACGATCGCGCGGCCGAGCTCACCGAGTTCCGTGCGCTGGAGCGGGAGAAGGCCGAGGCCGGACGTGTTGCGCAGATGGCCCTTTCAGAGCGCGACCAGGCGGCGGCCGGCGCGGCTGAGCTCGAGGCCGCTGCGCAGGCGCGACTGGTCGAAGCCAAGGATGCCTACGACAGCGTCACCTCTGAGCGAACTGCCCTGCAGGGCCGGCTGCAGCAGGCCGAGATCGCGCTGCTCGAGCTCGAGGGCGCCGCGGACGGGCGGGCCGCGTGGGCGGATCGGATCAACACGGAGAACGCGCAGAGAGACGCACAGGCTGCCGCCACAGCGGCGGCGGCTGCCAGCGGTCGCGCAGTGGCTCCCACCACTGGTCGCGTGACCTCCTGCTACGGCTCTCGCTGGGGAACCATGCACTACGGCGTCGACATTGCCGCGCGCATCGGCACGCCGATCTATGCGCCCGAGGCCGGGCGGGTCCTCCAAGCCGGTCCGGCCAGCGGCTTCGGGCTGGCCGTATACGTCCAGCATCCCGACGGCTCGATCACTGTCTACGGGCACATCAACGACTACTTCGTCCAGGCCGGTCAACAGGTATCGGTCGGCCAGCAGATCGCCGAGGTCGGCAACACCGGCCAGTCGACTGGCCCGCACCTGCACTTCGAGGTGCGCACCGGCGGGCTCAACGCTGACCGAGGCAACCCGATCCCCTGGTTGGCGGCGCGCGGCGTCTCTCTCGGCGGAGGATGTTGAGCGATCGGCGCGTGTGCAGGTGGGCGCACCAGGGGCCGAGCGGGGGGCTCATGGATGCAACGCGTCCGTGGGCCCCCGATTTCGTGCGATCAGATCTCTCGCCGGTCTGCTGTCAGCAGCCCGTGCTCCTCTTGAACGCCGGACGTGCGTCGCTGAGTCAGCCGTGGCGGAGCAATGGTCGAGCCCGGGACGGTGCTCGGCTGGTTACCCCGTCGCCGCTTCCGTCGCCAGACGTCGCCCGCCAGAACCGCGACTGACAGGACGGCGCTGACGGTCAGGATCGGCGGGACCAGATGCGTCCACGAGTCGATGCTCGCCACGGAGGCGCCGACGCCGACGTACAGCACCGACCACGGCACGAGCCCGACTGCGGTCCCCAACAGGTAGGGGACGAGCCGGACGCCGCTCAAGCCGGCCGCGTAGCTGACGAAGACGAACGGGGCCACTGGCATGGCTCGCGCAACGAGTACCGAGACGAAGCCTCGTTGGCTCATCACCCGGTCCAGCCGAGCCAGACGCGCGCCGGCCAAGCGCACCACAGCGTCACGGCCCAGCCACCGGCTCAGGACGAAACCGGCCAGACCACCGAGCATTCCGCCGCCCATGGCCACCGCCAGCCCCGCAGGGAAGCCAGCAACGGCACCGACCAGGACGGACAGCGCCGTCCGGGAGATGGGGGTCAACAATGCGACGGCGACCCCGAGGACCACCATGGCCCACCTCACCCAGCCGCCCTCAGCCAGCCAGGCGCGCATACCCTCGACGTTCGGCAGCTGGACCGATACGGCAACCGCTGTGCCGATGAGCAGGACCGCCACCGCGGCAAGGACACGCACCGAAACCCGCCGGGGGAGTGGGGTCACCCCGTCACCCGGACAGGTAGCTGCCCCGGCATCCGGCTGGAGCGGCGCGCCTTCCCGAGGTGTCGCCTGCGGACCAGTCGCATGAGCAGAGCGACCAGCAGGACCAGCGCCATGGCCGCGAGCATCGGTACATCCCCCGTGTACACGGGGTGAAGATTATTACGTCTGGTAGTAGCCGACCGTGGGAGTGCGTCGTCACGGTCGCGCGCAACTGTGGTGAGCTCGGAACCCGATAGTGCTCCCAGTACTGTACCGACCTGAACTCCATGAAGGGGCGCCGCTGGACGACGCTGCGACTCACTGGAGGACCCTCGACGAGCCGGTGACTGACTGAGAGGGTCGCTGGCGCACCCCGGGTCCCCACCGGATCACTGCCCGCTGGGCTTGCTGGAGGTCACAGCCAGGCTGAGTTCTGCAGGGGATCCGGTGGCCCGGGACGTGCCGACTGGCGACAGGGCTGAGCGCCTCGAGCGCCGATCAGTGAGCGACCGGCGTGCACGTCCCGAGACCACCGGGTGCTTCCCCGCTGCTGCAACAGCCAGGAGGCACACATGAACGATCCCACCGTCGCGGCCCGTCCGGCAGG
This sequence comes from Blastococcus goldschmidtiae, assembly GCF_031845325.1. Lineage (NCBI taxonomy): Bacteria > Bacillati > Actinomycetota > Actinomycetes > Geodermatophilales > Geodermatophilaceae > Blastococcus > Blastococcus goldschmidtiae. Next base: position 421,988 of record NZ_JAVREI010000002.1, read on the forward strand.
GCCGGTGTTCGCCGGCATCGACTGGGCCAGTGCCGACCATGCGGTCTGCGTCGTCGATGCCGCCGGCGCGGTGTTGTGGCGCCACACGGTCGCGCATAGCCGCGCCGGGCTGGCTCGACTGGTCACCCGCCTGACCGAGCTGTACGTGGTTCGAGTCGGCATCGAACGCCCCGACGGGCCGGTCGTGGAGGCGCTGCTCGACGCCGGCCTGCCGGTGGCGGTGGTGCCGCCGCGGCAGGTGAAGAACCTGCGCTCTCGTTACCGGGGCGCGGGCAAGGACGACCGGTTCGACGCCTATCTGCTGGCCGACACGATGCGCACCGACGGGCACCGCTACACCGACCTGACCCGCGACACCCCCGCCACCACCGGCCTGCGCGCCCTGGTGCGTGCCCGCCAGGACCTGGTCGAGGTTCGGGTCGGTCTGGTCAACCAGCTGCGGCACACCCTGGAGCTGGCCTTTCCCGGCGCAGTGGGGTTGTTCTTCGACCTGCACAGCCCGATCGCCCGCGCCTTCCTGCAGCGCTTTCCCACCGCGGCCGAGGCAGCCGTCCTCGACGAGGAGACGATGGCCGCCTGGCTGGCCGCTGAGGGCTACTGCGGACGCACCCCGGCCGCGGTCTTCATCGACCGGCTGCGCAGCGCCCCGGCCGGGCTCACCGGTATCGAGGCCGATGCCCGCCGGCACATCACCCTGGCGCTGCTGGCCGCCATCGACGCCATCGAGGCCCAGGCCGCCGCCCTCAGCCGGCGGATCAAGGAGACCCTGGCTCTGCACCCGGACGCGCCGATCTTCACCAGCCTGCCCCGCGCCGGCCAGATCAGAGCCGCCGCCCTGCTGGCCGAGATCGGCGACGCCCGCGGCCGCTATCCGACCGCCGATGCACTGGCTGCCGCGGCCGGTGCCTGCCCGGTTACCTTCGAGTCAGGCAAGCATCGCGCAGTCGGGTTCCGCTACGCCGCCGACGCCAAGCTTCGCCGGGCGCTCACCGACTTCGCCGACGACTCCCGCCACGCCAACCCCTGGGCCGCCGACATCTACACCCGCGCCCGAGCCCGCGGCATGCGCCACCCACACGCCGTTCGAGTGCTGGCCCGCGCCTGGACCGCCGTCATATGGCGCTGCTGGCAGGACTCAGTTCCCTACGATCCGGCCCGCCACGGCGCCCTCAACCGCTACCTCAACCAGGACGCCGCAGCGGCGGCTTGACACAGGGCTACTCAGCCGGTGAGCACCTCTGGGCGACCCGCATCAGGGTCGGGGTCATCCCCTCCGTCGGCAGGTCGTCCCGCCAAACGTCGCGGACTCTCTGGATGACCACCTCCGGGAGACCCAGGCGCCGTCGGTTTGTCTTGGCGGCTTACTACTACGTGGACCAGTACCCTGAGATCGGTTCGTGAAGGGGGTGGTCGTGCCAATGCGAAAGCTGTGGATCCTGTGGTTGTTCGCCGGTGTCCTGTCGATGCACGGCGCCCAGCACGTCTTCGCCGAACCGGGGGTCGGCGGTAGCGCCTCGGCGCACGCCGATAACGGCATCGGTCACCCATCCGCAGCATCGGCCGCGTTCAGCCCGGAGTCTTCGCTCAGCGGTTCCTCCGTGGCCGCCCCCATCCAGCGTTTGGCGGCAGTAGCCGGGATTCCGACGCCGGGTGATGCACCGGATCATGACCTCGCCAACCACGCGTGGTCCCTGTGTCTCGCGGTCTTTCTGGCTGGGTTCCTCGCTCTTCGGGCAACGGGTCGAGGGCGGCGCCTTGCTTCGTCGGCCCGGTGCGCCGTCGAACGCGGGCTACGACCGCCGATGGGTTGGTTGAGGCCTCCACGACCACCGGAACTAGCGTCGCTGTGTCTCCTGCGGATCTAGGCCGACCGATCTGGACCCCGCCGACCAAGGCGTCGGAGGGGTCGAACGGCACGCCGGCACCGCAACCAACAGGAGACTGCAATGACCCGCACCACAGCACGACTCGTCCAGCTGACCGGCGGACTCATCGCCGGCACGATCATCCTGACCGGTTGCTCGGGCAGCTCCGGTGGCTCCTCCGCCGGCAGCAGCCCCGGGGCGGAGAGTTCTGCGACCGAGGAAGCGACGTTCAACGATGCTGACGTCGCCTTCGCGCAGGGCATGATCCCGCACCACGAGGGGGCCCTCAGCATGTCAGATGTCGCCGCGGAGCGAGCCACTGATCCCCGCGTCGTCGACTTGGCCAACCGCATCGAGGCCGGGCAGGACCCGGAGATCGATCTGTTGACCGGATGGCTCGAGGAGTGGGGTGAGCCGCTCGAGTCCGATGGCATGGGTGGCATGGACCACGGTTCCAACGACATGGACATGGACATGGAGGAGATGCCCGTCGCGGGTCCCGAATTCGACCGGATGTGGCTGCAGTCCATGATCGAGCACCACATGGGTGCTGTGCAGATGGCACAGACGGAGCTCAAGGATGGACGGGACACTGAAGCGCTGGAGCTGGCGCAGCTGATCAGCGAGACGCAGATGCAGGAGATCGCCGAGATGGAGGCACTACTCGTAGAGCTCGGCGGCTGATCTCCACCTGGTGCTGCCGGTCACTGATCGGCAGCACCAGGTGCCTGATCACCCTTATATTCCCGCCTCCGAGAGGCTCCATCGTTGAGCCGACACAGCGGGCGCCGATGATGCGGTCGAACAGCGACCGCCCACCGGTGTGACCGGGCCACCGGCCGCCGACTGCCATTGGTTGTCGATCGGCCGATGACGACCGACGACCCGGGGGCAGCCTCCCAAAATGACGTACCCGCTGGTCCAAGAGCTCGCCGAGAAGATCCCCGTCGCGGTGACCTGCCGGGTGCTCGGCTTCTCCACGCAGCCTTCTACAAGTGGCAGACCAGCCCGGTCAGCCAGCGCGACCTCGCCGACGCCTACCTCACCAACGCCCTCATCGACGCCCACGGCGATGACCCGGAATTCGGCTACCGGTTCGTCGCCGACGAAGTCGCCGGCGTTGGCCTGGTCGCCGGTGAGCGGCGGATCTGGCGGCTGTGCTCGGCGCAGAAGCTCTGGTCGACCACGGTGCGCAAGGGGTGGCGGGCAAGAGCCCCGGCCCGGCGGTGCACGACGACCACGTGCAGCGGAACTTCACCGCGCCCGCCCCGGACCGGGTGTGGCTGACCGACATCACCGAGCACCCCACCGCGGAAGGCAAGCTGTACTGCTGCGCGGTCAAGGACCTGTTCAGCAACCGCATCGTCGGCTGCGCGATCGACGAGCGGATGACCGCCCAGCTGGCCGTCACCGCACTGCGCACGGCAGTGGCCCGACGTCGGCCCGGCGGTGTGGTCGTGGTTCACAGCGACCGCGGATCGCAATTTCGAGCAAGATCATTCCAGGCGGTCCTGACCGCCGCAGGCCTGCAAGGTTCGATGGGGCGAGTTGCTTCGGCAGGTGACAACGCTGCGATGGAGTCATGGCACGCGCTGCTGCAGAAGAACGTCCTGGACCGCCGCCGCTGGCGCACCCGCGCCGAGCTGCACGCCGCGATCGTGTTCTGGACCGAGCACACCTACAACCGCCGCCGTCGGCAACGCGCACTGGCAAGCTCACCCCGGTCGAGTTCGAACTCGCCTTCACCACTCAAGCCGCTATCGCGGCATGATCACTCCCAACCACCGTCAACCGAAGCTGCAGCAGTCCCGATCGGCGTCGGATACACCGGCGGCGTTCTGCGGCGTCAACTCGAGGTCGTGCGGCTCCGCGTCTGAAGCGGTCAGGGAAGACACCTGGGAGTCCGCCGTCAAGCAGTGGTTGACCGAGCTGACAATCACACGCGGTGCAGGCTCCTATGACGCATAGTTCATCCTCGCGGGCGCAGCGGGGAAAGTCGACCCGGGGGTTGCTGCCCTCATCCGGAGTCTGCATACCGTGCTGAGGTTCGCCGAGCGGTGGACCCGGATGATGGCACCGCCGAACCTGCCCGCCGTCACACCGGTCCTGTTGAAAACGACGGGCAGGGCGGGGGACCCACCTCGCATGACTAGGCCTTCAGGTCTTGGGGTGAAGCCGTGTGATGCGGCCGGGCAGCTCTCGCCGGAACCCGACAGCTAACTCCGTAGGCGGCGAGAGGCTCACCACCTATGTCTAAGCGCTACGTCGGGCGGCACCGCCGCCCTACCCGCAACCCTGTCGTGGCGGCCGTGGCACGACCCGCCGTGGTCGTCGCGGCAGCAGCGGCCGTCTCCGTCGGGATGATCGCCCCCGCTCAGGCTCACTCCGGGGACCACACGGTTCGCTCCGGCGACACCCTCGGCGGACTCGCGGCCAGCCACGGCACCTCGTGGCGAACGATCTACGCGGACAACCGCGACACGATCGGGTCCAACCCGAACCTCCTGCGCATCGGTCAGGTGCTCACCACCGGCGGCTCCGGCTCGACGCCGTCAGCGGCCAGCGGCTCGAGCGCGTACACCGTACGCGCGGGAGACACGCTCAACAGGATCGCTGCCCGGCACGGCACCACCTGGCAGCAGCTGCACGCCCTCAACCGGGAGGTCGTCGGCGCGAACCCGAACGTCCTGCGCGTCGGTCAGCGCCTCCTCCTCAGCGGGCAAGCCTCCCCGGCCGCCGCGCCGCGTGCCGTTCCAGAGCGCGCCAGCCGTGGCTCGGACAGGCCCGCCCCGGCCCCAGCCCCCGCGCCGACGTATGCAGCGGCTGCGCCTTCGAGCGCCTACGGGGCGTGGGATCCGCACGTCCGACCCGCCGTCCAGGAGATCGCCGATCGGTTCGGCATCTCGACAGTCCTCACCCGCCCCGGGCACACCCCCACCCAGGGCCGCGCGGCTGACTTCATGGTCTACACCGACCGGGCCAAGGGAGACGCCGTCGCCCAGTACGTGATCGACAACGCGGCTCGGCTCGGAGTCGAGAGCGTGATCTGGCGGCAGCGGATTGCCGGTCCGTGGACCGGTTGGGCGTGGCGCGCAATGGAAGACCGCGGATCCGCCACGGCCAACCACATGGATCACCCCCACGTGGCGTTCCGGTGAGCCGGGTAACCGACTGACCGCGGTGGTCCGTTAAGCCCGGACCGACGACAAGCGTCCCCTGCCCCGCTGTTCGGTGGGGCAGGGGGCGCTGTCTACGGGCGGCCCGACGTTCGGGCACGCCGCCGCGGCTGTGGTCCCTGGCTGCCCCGGTGGACATGACCCACTGACCCACCGACTCCCGCCTCACAAAGTCTTCTGTGTGGAGCCGGCGCAACTGCGACTGATGTGTCCAGACAGCGGACGCCAGCCGAGTCACGCCCCCGCGTGCGTAGCTCGTCGGTCGGCCGATGTCGACCGCCAGCCTGGGGCCCGAACCAGTCCCGACGGTGGGATATCCCTGGTCTGCGGATTCGCATGAGCTCCGCGAAACTCTCGGTTCCTGTCGGGTGCCGGCGGAGGGCCCCCTATGAGTGAGCAGTGATGATATGTCGCCCCCATACCCGCGCCGCTCTCAGAGTCAAGTCACTGCTCTTTGGCGTTCTGCATCCGACCTGGCTCATTCGGCCACGTCCTCCAAGGCCAAGAGGTCGTCGATCGTCTGCCGTCGACGGATCAGACGCACGGCGCCTCCATCGATGAGCACCTCGGGTGCAAGTGGACGTGAGTTGTAATTCGACGACATGCTGGCTCCGTACGCCCCGGTGTTCATGAAGACGACGAGGTCGCCGACCACGACGGCCGGCAGTGGTGCGTGCTCGACGACGCCGTCCGGACTCTGGGTGAAGACGTCTCCTGACTCGCACAGGGGGCCGGCCAGCACTGTGGCCGACACGTCCCCGTCACGCCTGTCTCCCTCCCGGGTGATGACCTCGGTGCCGTGACTGCTGCCATACAGGGCAGGCCGGATGAGATCGTTGAAGCCGGCGTCCAAGAGGACGAATCGGTTCGACCCCATCCGCTTGAACGCGCGGACCTCGGCGACGAGCACTCCGGAGTTCGCGACGAGAAAGCGCCCGGGTTCGATCTCCAGTCGCACGTGGTGCCCCAGGTGGGCGGTCAGTTCATGGCGCGCGTCGTCCCAGAGCCGGAAGTACCGATCCGTATCCACGATCGGATCGGCAACTGTTTCTCTGACGGTGAGGCCACCTCCCGCGGAGATCGCGCGGATGTCGTGGTCGATCCTCTTGGCATCTCGGACCATCGATTCGCACACCCGCTCGAGGTGCCCGTAGTCCACCCCTGAACCGATGTGCATGTGCAGGCCGATCAGGTCGAGACCGTGACGATCGACGGACTCCACGACGTCGGTCAGGTCCTCATGCCAGATACCGTGCTTACTCGCCGGGCCGCCGGTGTTCGTCTTCTGACTGTGCCCGTGACCGAAGCCGGGATTGACTCGTATCCACACGGGATGCCCGGGGGAGATCTCTCCGAGCTGCTCGACCATCTGCGGCGACCCAACGTTCACCGGGACACCCAGATCGGCAACCCGCTGGAGCGTTTGCCGATCGAGCACGTCTGCGGTGAAGACGATCGGATCCTCATCCCCACCAGGGGTGTACCCGGCTGCCAGCGCCCGCTCGATCTCACCGGCCGACACGGCGTCAACCATGACTGCCTCTTTCCGCATCAACCTCAGGATGTGAAGGTTCGACGAGGCCTTCTGCGCGAAACGGATGGTGTCGAACTGCCGAAGTAGGTTGATCTGCGTGCGGATGCGCCCGGCGTCGTAGATCCACACCGGTGTCCCGTACCGCTCGGCGACGGCGGCGATCGTCGCGCCGTCCATCCCGTCAGGAGCGGTCAGCGTTCCCGGTCGTCGTGTCATCGCGTCCTCCATCAGCGCCGGTGCAGCATTCTCGGTCGGCATGCGTCATGCAGGAGCGGGTGGCCACGACGACGTAACCCGCCGACATGCCTCCAGCCGTCGTCTCGACGTGGCACATCCCGCCGTCCTCGTCCACGTCCCGGCCCCACACGCCCTCGACAACGACGCCGCCTCGGCGGACGAACGCCTCGGCCAGTCCGGCGAGGTATCGGCCAGGGTGAAAGTGCGCCTGGTACTGGAAGTGCAGTGCTGCGGCGACCTCGAACGGCAACGGGGCCTCGCGCGACATGGTCACCGGGAACCCGATGCGTTCGGCGACCGACCTCGCCCTCCTTCTCGATTTCCGCCACCTTGGCGTCGTCCTCGGTGTAGACGACGTGCGGGTGACCGTGCTCGAGCATGCAGTCGATGCCGAGGGTCTCGATGAGACCGAGGATCTCTTGCAGCCCGGCCACATTCGCCTCCGCATAGGCGGCTGCAGCGTCGAGGCCCCGTGTCTGCTCGATCTTCGAGTACGGGGCTCCGTGGCCGTTGGTGACCTTCACCGTGGAGTGGGTGGTCACCGATCGACCGATCGACCGATCGGCTCGGCCGAGACGACGGCTACACGACGGCCGGCACGCTGGAGGCGTAAAGCGGTGGTGACACCGACGATCCTCCGACCGAGGACCATGACATCCGCGGCCAGTGGACGCGGCTCGGTCGACCCCAGATCCAAAACCGGCGTGGTGTCTACCCACGGTGAGACGTGACGGCCTTCAGCGACTGGCATGGTGCGCGTTCCTTTCGATTGATGACGTAGTTCCGACCTGCTCGCGCTGACCCGGGCCTGCGGCATCTACCCGACCGGGCGTCCCGAGACCGCTGCTACACCGAACTATCATGGGTTCGACGTGGTGATGGCCGGGGGATAGGCAGCACCGTCCCCGCGAGCCGGCCTGGTCCGGGGAGGGGCAGTGCAGGGGGACTTTTTGTGCTGGGCCCTTGTGCACGTCTCCAGAGGGCACGATCGGCTCCGGGTAGCTGGCCAGTGGCGACCGCCAGAGAGGGACGCCGGTCAAACGTCACGGCGTCGAAAGGCGCCTGGGTCGGTTCGGAGGTACACCCATGGCGGCCGGATGAGATGTCTCCGCGTCGCGCACGCTGTGCGACCCGGATATCAGAGGAGATGACGTTCATGGAGATCACTGAGGGATACGTGGTGGACCTCGCCTGCCTGCGGCGGTATCCGCAGCAGGAGTACACCTCTCGCGCCGCGGAGCACACCACAGAGTGCGCGTTGATGGGCCACTGCGTGGAGAGCGGCTACGGCCTGGTGGCAGATGACAACCTGCTGGTTCCGCTGGACATGGAGGCCACACGGCAGGTCGTGTCGGCCCTGGCCACCGCCGGCCCTCGCGGTGTACGACTCCGCGCGACGCGGGAGGACGTTGACGGCGAGTTGCACACCACGAACGTGCGAGTGCTGTGACCCTCCTGGCGGCGCTGCCGGGGCGAGGATTTCGGGAAAGACGGTCGGCGCGGGACGCCCGGCGGCCGAGGTCTCGTGCCGGGCGCCCGTGCGGACCGCAGTTGGGGCGTTGCGACGACGCGTTAGCCGAGAGAGGCGATGAGATCCCGGCAGGCCTGCTCGCATCGGCGGCAGGATTCTGCGCACACCCGGCAGTGCGCGTGCATCTCCGCGTGCTCGGTGCACTCGTCCCCACAGACCTTGCACGCAGCGGCACACGCCTCCAGAACCGCGCGCGTGAGATTGGCGTCGTAGCCGGTGTGCCGGGAAAGCACGCGGCCGGTGGCGTCGCAGATGTCGGCGCAGTCGAGGTTGCTGCGGATGCACTTGGTGAGCTCCGCGACCATGTCCTCACTCAGGCATGCGTCGGCGCAGGCGGTGCAGGCCTGGGCGCACTCGAAGCAAGCCTCGATGCACTCCTGAAGCTTCTGACGATCGACACCGCCGAGGTCCTTCGGGTAGGACTCCAGCATCTGGGCGGTAACACTCATGGTGGCTCCTCCGGGTGCCGGTGCAGGTGGCCTGTCCACCGAGGAACGCCGGCCATGGAAGCGCTACCCGCTCATCCGTACGGATAACGACTTTCGCCACTCTTCCTCTGCACGAGTCCATGAGTAGGAGGCGGCGGTCCCGTACGCGGGGCCACGACGGCGAGCGGTCCACGCTGGAAGGACCGGTTGCTCAGCCGATCGCTGAGTCCGCGGCCCTCGTCGACGGCGGCAACGATTCGGCAGGGATCGGCGTGCCGACCCTCGGAGGGGTGATCACGTGACCGGCAGGTGGGACTGCCCGCCCTGGTGCGCGGACTCCGAGGGCTGGCTTCGGGCCGCCGCTCGCGGGGTAGAGGGATAGCGTCGCGTCGAAGGGACCGATCGGTGCCTGCACGCGGGCGAAGAGGAGGACGGCGATCAGCGCCCGCCGAGCGCGAGTGCCAGCCGCAGCACCCAGGTGCCGGCCACCCGGCCGGGACGGACCCAAGGGGCCGGTCGGTCGCGGTCGGCTCGCTCACACCGCCACGCTACTGAGCGGTGCGGTCCTGGGCTGCCGTGGAAGGCGCCGTTCCGGCGCAAGTGGGCGCAGCCGTGTGGAACTTGCCGATGCTGATTGCCACGCGGATCCAAAGCAGAGTCTGCACCCGCTCGCTCGGCGCGCCACTCAGCCAGGGACAGACATCGAGACGGCGAAGTCGCCATCGCGGTCGGTCCACCAGTGCGTCAGCCTGAGGCCCGCCGCGGCGAGCTCTGCTTCGACCCCCTCCCGGCGGAACTTCGCAGAGACCTCCGTCCGCAGGTCCTCGCCTGCGGCGAAGGCCACATCGAGTTCGAGGGCGGCCACCCGGACAACCTGTTCCGTCCGCGACCGCAGCCGCATCTCGATCCACTCCTGCTCGGCGTCCCATAGGGCGACGTGCTCGAACGCCCTTTCGTCAAAGGTGGCCCTCAGCTCGCGGTTGAGCACGGCTAGGACGTTCCGGTTGAACGCCGCAGTGACCCCTGCAGCGTCGTCGTATGCGCGCACCAGGCGGCCAGCGTCCTTGACCAGGTCGGTGCCGAGCAGGAAGGAGTCGCCGGGCTGCAACGTGCCGGCCAGCTCGGCGAGGAACTCCGCCCGCGCTACGGGCTCAAGGTTGCCGATGGTGGAGCCGAGGAAGGCGATCATCCGTCGGCCGGACCTGGGCAACCGGTCAAGGTGTCGGGTGAAGTCGCCGACCACCGCCTCGACCGCCACACCGCTGTATTCGGCCGTGATGGCGCGCCCGGCCGCGGCCAGCACCGTGGGATCGATGTCGAAAGGCATGAAACGCCGCAGCGTTCCGCCGTTGCACAGTGCAGTCAGCAGCAGCCGCGTCTTCTCGGAGGTGCCGCTACCCAGCTCCACTAGCACGTCGGCGGCCGAAGCCGATGCAATCTCCTCGGCGTGAACCTCGAGCACGGCCCGTTCCGCGCGGGTCGGGTAGTACTCCGGCAGTCTGGTGATCTCGTCGAAGAGCCCGCTGCCCCGCTCGTCGTAGAACCATCGGGGCGGCAAGGACTTGGGTGTCGCGGTCAGCCCGGACTGCGCGTCGGCTCGAAGCGCGACCGCGGCGTCGTCCGGGGCCAAATGGGTGGTCAGCGAGATCAACACTGCTCTCCTCGGCTCGTTCGTCAGGTCAGCGGGGTAACGGTGGGACCGGCGGAAGTGACCTCCACCAGGTGCCGGTCAGGGATGTCTCTCCACCGCGGATCGTCGTCCCATGGCTCACTGGCCAGCACCGTTCCATCCGCAGTGGATAGGACCGACAGCGTGTCGCCCCAGGCCGTGGCCAGCAGTCGATCGCCGTCGGCAGCCAGCAGATTAAGGCGGGCGCCTGGATCGGCCAGGCCGAGCTCCTGCACGGTTGGCCCCAGGGCGTCCAAGCCGCGATCGAAGGCGAGGGCGGCCAGCAGTGCGCTGTCGACGGTCGATTCGGCATTCCGGGTCGCCGGGAGTACGGCGCGATCGACCCGACCGTTGTGCGACAGGAGCCAGCGGCCGTCGGTGAATGGAGCGACGGCGCTCTCCTCCATGGGCATGCCCACACTGGCCGATCGGACGGCGGCCACCACGCAACCCGACGTCAGGGTCGGCGCAACCGACGCGAACGAAGCAGCCGCCCACAGCGGACGCGCGGAGCGCCAGCGCGCCGGCGCGGGCCGGCCAGGGGAGAAGAACCCCACTCCCCAGCCGTCGGCATTGACCGTGCCGTACCGCTGGCGGCGGGGTGCCCAGGATTGCACGAGCAGGGAACAGGGCGGCTCGAGCACCAGCTCCGCCAGCGAGCGGGGGCGGCCGAGCCAGGCGAGGTGACGGCACACCGGTCAGGTGTCCCAGGCCAGCCGCAGGCCGCTGAAGATCTGGCGGCGGAACGGGTGGTCCCAGTTGCGGAAGCTGGGGCGGACGATGGATGGGCCCACCGCCCAGGAGCCACCGCGCAGCACCCGGTAGTCGCCGTGGAAAAAGGGAGCTGAGTAGTCGGCGTAGAGCATCGGCTTGAACCCGGGCCACGGGAGGAGCCCCGAGGAGGTCCACTCCCAGACGTCACCAATCAGCTGTTCGGCGCCGTAGGGCGAAGCGGAGGCCGGATAAGCCCCCGCAGGTGCCGGCCGCAGCGCGCCCCCGCCCAGGTTCGCCAGGGCCGGCGTCGGCTCCGCGGAGCCCCACGGGAACCGTCGGCGTCGACGGGTGCTCGGGTCCCACACTGCGGCCTTCTCCCACTCGATCTCCGTCGGCAGTCGTGCGCCGGCCCAGCGCGCGTAGGCCTCGGCCTCGAAGAAGGTGACGTGCTGGACCGGTTCGTCGGGTGGCAGCTCCTCGAGAACGCCGAAACGATCGCGTGTGCCGTCGGCGTTCCAGAACTGTGGGCGCGCGAGGCCGGCTCCCACCCGGTGCGTCCAGCCGCGCTCCGACCACCAGTGCGGCGCCTCGTAGCCACCGTCGGTGACGAAGGCGGCGAACTCGGCATTGGTGACCGGCACCCGCCCGATCCGGAAAGAGGGCACGTCGACGCTGTGGGCCGGCCTCTCGTTGTCCAGAGAGAAGGGTTCGTCGGCAGCGTCGACCCCCAGCACGAACTCCCCACCCGGCACGAGCACCGACGTACCAGCCACGCCGCGGCGTCCGGCCGGAAGCGGTGCACCGGCGCCTAGCAGGGACGGACCCGCACGCAGGTTGAGCGCCTGCAGCATGGTTTCGTCGTGCTGCTGTTCGTGGCTGACGACCATCGCGAAGTGGAAGGGGTCATCGTCCGAGCCGAGGTGCTCCAGTCGGTCGATGACCCGACCGCGGACTTCCCGGCAGAAGGAGCGGGCTTCCACCGGTGGTAGGAGCGGCAGGCGCGAACGAAGCGCCCGCGGCTGCGTAAATGCGTCGTACAGTACCTCGACGTCGGGCGGCAGCAGACCCGGGCAGGTCGCGTTTCCGCCGCGCAGGAGCCAGAGATCTTCCTGCTGCCCGATGTGCGCCAGGTCCCAGACCAGCGGGCTCAGCAGTGAGCTGTGCTGGCGCAGCAGTTCTGGGTCGTCGTGGTCGGTGAGCAGCAGCGTGCGATCACGGGCAGCGGTCAGGTCACGAGCCAGGATTTCCCGTAGATTGGTCACGATGGCACCTCTGTGGCGGCGAGAAGCACAGCGGTGGGTCCGCCGTTGCGAGCGGTGTGCAGCAGATCGTCCCCCGGACTGCTCCCCCCGTCGACGAGCGCAGCCAAGGCGGCCACCTCCGCATGCAGGGCAGCGGGAACAGCGTCCAGAGCGGCGTCAAGGCAGGCACGGGCGGCGGCGTGCAGTCGGGGGTCGGCGAGGCCGACGTGGGCCGCACGCTGCCAGGCGTCGGCGACGGGGGAGCTGGCTGCGGCGGCGCGCTCGCTGGCGGCCGGGTCGTCGAGCAGGGCCGCGGTCACCGCGGTGAGGGCCGGCCACCACGGTTCGGGAGCGGCATCGAGGTAGCGGATCTCCAGGTAGCCGCGGAGCCGGACCGGCGGGAACAGCGTGGTGAGGTGGTAGTCGAGATCGTCGACGTTCGGGCGCCGATCGGCCAGTGTGGCAGCTCCCGAGACCCAGTCGCAGAAGGGGATGCGGCCATGCACGGCCTCGATGCGCCCCGTGGCGTAGTTGCGTACGCACATCACCGGGGCGGCGAGCGCATAGCGCGCCCATTCTCCGGCAGGGTCGTCCCGCCCCTTCAGCGGTGCACAGCGGGACTGATCCAGCTGCCCCCATACGGCCTGGCGACTGGACTGCCAGCCGGTGACGCGTGCACCGACAAGTGGGGAGCAGGCCGATATCGCGACCAGCACGGGCCCGAGCTGATGGGCCAGCGCCACGCGGGTCGCCCAGGCGGACGGCGGTCCAGCGTCCAGGTTCACCTGCAAGGAAGCGGTCGACGCCATCATCGCTGCCCCGGCGGTGGCGCAGCCGTTGGCGGCGAAGTGCCCTTCCATCGCGGTGTAGCGGTCGGCCGGGTTGATCCGGTCAGCCGGCCTGAGCGGGTCGCAACCGATCAAGGCTGGGGCAAGACCTGCGTTGGCGAGTGCTGCCCTGAGGACAGCGTGATCGGCACGCAGTGCATGCACCGCGTCCTCGGTGCCGGCCATCGGCGGCCCCGAGAGCTCGATCTGGCCACCGGGTTCGAGCGTGACCCGGCTGCGGCCTGGCAGGGTCGGCAGACCCCCGACCACGGCCTGCAGGGTCGGCCAGGGCACCCGTCTGCCGGGCGCTGCCAGATCGATGACATGTGCCTCCAGCTCGATGCCGATGCGGCCGACGAGGCCGGGGCGTAGCGCATGTCCGGTGATGTGTGCGATGGCTCCGGTCAGTGTCAGTGATGAGGCATCTGCTCGGCTGCTGGAGACCGACGTCATCTTGGATCTGCTCCTGGTTGCTTCGACGTCCGCCGTGGCTGGCAGTGAGTGCGGCTCTGCTCGCCATGGCGTCTCAGTCCCTCGTCTACGCCCCGGCTCCGTCGGAGAGCTCGCCGGCCGGCCGGTCAGGGAGGGTCTGCTTGCGGCGGGAGCGCCGCGACGAGCGGGTGGTCCTTGTTGATCTTCCCGGTCTTGGCCGCGCCGCCGGGGCTGCCCAGGTCGGAGAAGAACTCCACGTTGGCGTTGTAGAAGTCCTTCCACTTGTCCGGAACGTCGTCCTCGTAGTAGATGGCCTCGACCGGGCAGACCGGCTCGCACGCTCCGCAGTCGACGCACTCGTCGGGGTGGATGTAGAGCATCCGTTCGCCCTCGTAGATGCAGTCCACCGGACACTCGTCGATGCACGACTTGTCGAGCACGTCGACACAGGGCTGCGTGATGACGTAGGTCACAGTGCCTCCTTGGCTGTCCGGGGCGATCCACGAGCTGCTGCGGCATCTTGTTCGGTGCTGCGCATACGGACGAGGGTTTGTTCAGTCCGGAGACGGGCATCCGAACATCCGTAGATCCGTACGGCCATCATCCACCTCGAGCCGGCATCGGCAAGTTGGAGGGGAGGAGTCACCGTGATCCCACGGTGGGGGGAGGTGATGGGGCTCGACGGCGACGGGGGTGTCCCTGGCGCTCAGCCACAGCGTTGAGGTCAGAGCAATCTGGAACCAGACGGCCGGTGTCGTGCCGCTTTACTGGCGACGGCGTTAGTGCTTGCACGGTTCGGCAATGCGGATTCGGCTAGGGCACTGGCACAAGCTACCGATCACGGCGCGGGGATCGGCTGTCACCTCTGAGGCGCACGGGCTGGATGGCAGCTGCCACTCTGTCTGACTGTGCGACCAATACTTCGATATCTGGTCCACCGTGCTCAAGCCGTCAATATCGGCGCAAGACATCAACAGGCAGGTTTCTTGTGGGCTGGCTTGTATCTGCTCTCGGCGCAGTGATCGTGCTCTTTGCGCTGCGCGACATGTTCCATACGATTTGGCATCCCAGTGGGCAAGGCTCCCTCAGTCGCCTTGTCATCGAGGGAATCTGGCGCGGCTCCCGACTCGTGAGGCGGCGGTCGAACCAGACCTCCATGGTCGGCCCAGTCGCGCTACTGGCTGTGATCCTGACATGGGGTCTCTTGATCCTCGCGGGCTGGACGCTGGTCTACTGGCCTCACATGGCTGAGGGCTTCTCGTTCGGCTCCGCCCTTAACCCGTCTCAGCGAGCCGACTTTGTCGACTCGCTGTACTTGTCTCTCGTCACGGTCGCCACCCTGGGATACGGCGACATCGTTCCGACGTACGGCTGGCTGCGGCTAGCGGCACCGTTGGAAGCTCTCATCGGCTTTGCGTTGCTGACCGCAGCCGTGTCGTGGGTGCTGCAGATCTATCCCGCCTTGGCGCGCCGGCGTGCCCTGGCCGTTCGTCTCGCACTCCTGAAGAGGGCGGACGCCGCACGTGCGATTCCGACCCTCGATTCATCCGCAGCTTCGACGTTGCTCGACTCGTTGGCCGACGAACTGATCCAGGTCCGCGTTGACCTGACCCAGTACGCCGAGACCTATTACTTCCGCGAGGTGGACGCGACGACGTCGCTACCCGCCCTGGTCCCGTACGCAGTGGAGTTGGCCCGGGCTGCCCGAACAGCTCCCCGGCAAGATCTGCAGCTGGCCGCCACGGTGCTCGAAGAAGCCGTGGGCGACTACGCGCATCTGCTCAGGCAACAATTCCTGCCATCCGAGGGCACTACCGACGAGACGCTGCAGCGTTACGCCCGCGACCACGGCCACAGCAACTGACCCCGCTCCTCGCGCGCCAGGTGCTCTGCGAGTGATGGCTGGGTCCGGGATGCCGTCCAGATGTCGATGCCGGATGCCCCCGTTACCGGGACGTCCGTGCGGGTAGCCATGCTGACGGAGGTGCCTCAATGTCAGAACCGCTCCACGCGCATCCGGTCGACCCTGAACGCGTGGCCCATGCCCGTGCGCGGCTACCTAGCAGGGAAGACGCCGCGCAGCTGACCAGTGTGCTGAGCCTGATGGCAGACCCCACTCGCGCCAGGGTGCTCTTTGCCCTGGACATGGTTGAGGAGCTCTGCGTGGGGGACTTGGCCCTGGCTCTCGAGAGCAACGAGGATGCTGTCGGGTACGCCCTCCGCTTGCTGCGAACGGCCGGTCTGGTGACCAATCGAAAGCAAGGGAGGGTTGTGTACTACCGCCTCGCAGATGGCTTTCCTGAACCCCTCCGTGACCACTGCCTGCGTCAGCTGATCGCGCTGACCGAGACTTCGACGCCGGAAGATGACTGACCGCACCCGCGGGCGTCTCCGACCGACGTCCGTCGGCGCGCAGGGGGCCGGGTGAGGATCTAGAGTCACAACATCCGCACACCCGTGCGGATATTGTGCGTCGTCGCCTAGCCGGGCCGTGTCTCGGCAGCCGGTCGGATGTGAGAGGGAGGCCATGGTCGCCATCCTGTCGCTGCTAGCACTCGTGGCCGTCCTCATCGTCGGGCTCTACGGGACTTCCCTCGCGCTCAGGACCGCGCGTCAGCCGGCCGTGGTCCTTGCCTACGAGTCCGGCACCCTCCTCCAGCAGCACGCAGTCTCCCGCTACCACACCCGTTGGTACGCGATCACAGTCCTCTTCCTGGCCTTCGACATGGAGATGATCTTCATGTACCCCTGGGCGGTCGTCGTTGCGGACATGGGCGCGAAAGCCGTGGTGGAGATGTTCGGTTTCCTCCTAGTCCTACTGGTTGGCGTGACCTACGTCTGGCGCGAGGGTGCGCTCCGATGGACGTGATCGCACGACTGCGTGGCTGGGCGCTGTCCCGACCGCGGGTCCTGCTCGTCGACGCCCATGGCACAACCAGGCTCCGCTGGACCGTGGAGGCCGACCTCGATCGCCGCGGCTGGTCCTGGGCCGCGTCCCCCGCGGACACCGACCTGCTAGTGGTGCTGGGCGTACCCGGCCCCGACCTGGCTGCTGCTGTCGACATGCTGTGGAACCAGGCGCCCGAGCCTCGTTACCGGGTGGATCTGCACGACCCCGGTGCCGTCGTCGTCGCTCTGGACGCTGGTGTAGATGCGCTGGTCCGCCGAGCCGGCTCGGGTGTGGACGAAGACGACCGGCCCTCGCCGACCTCGTTGCTCGGCAAGGACGAAGACGCCGACCACGAGGGCATGGACCACGGCGGGGGTGGTCATGAGGGCATGGACCACGGCGGGGGTGGTCATGAGGGCATGGACCACGGCGGGGGTGGTCATGAGGGCATGGACCACGAGGGCATGGACCACGAGGGCATGGACCACGAGGGCATGGACCACGAGGGCATGGACCACGAGGGCATGGACCACGAGGGCATGGACCACGAGGGCATGGACCACGAGGGCATGGACCACGGTGGTGACGTCGCCGGGCTGCCGATGGCCTCGACCGGTCCGGACCGGGACGGGCTCGAACTCGACGTTCTGAAGGTGGCGCTCGGGCCGGTACTACCGGGCTGGCCGACGGGTCTGGTGTTGCGGGCGGACCTGCAGGGTGACGTCCTCACCTCCGCAGAACTGGCCTGGCTCGACGCCGGCACCGTCCCCACCGCGCATGAGCAGTCCGACTCCCAGCGGGCCGCACTCGACCGGCTCGCCCGCTTCCTGGACGTTGTCGGCTGGCCGATGGCCGCCCGCGACGCGCGCCGCGCCCGGGACGCGGTCGCCGAGGGAGCCGATCGAGGCGAGGCGCATCGGCTCGCCGAGGCCGTGGCGCGGCGGGTGCGCCGGTCGCGGACCTTGGCGTGGACGGCCGGTGGCATCGGGGGGCGCGGGTCTGGGGGAGACGCCTTGGACCGGGTCAGGCGTTGGTGCGACATGGCGTCGGGGCAGTCGGTGGAGGACTTGCCCGCGACGTCGTTGGAGGACGTCGCGGCCCTGGTGGAGGGCGTGGAGATCGGGAGCGCACGGCTGATCGTGGCCAGCCTCGACCTCAGCCCGGTGTCCGCGGTGTCGGCTCCGGGACACGTCCATGCCTGAGCGAACATTGGCGGAGGTGTGGGGGCTGGTTCCGGCAGTCCTCGGGATCGTGGCGATCGGTCTGGTCCTGGGTTTGGTGGTGACGGCGGTCGACCGCGTCGTCGTCGTCGGCGCGTCGGGGGCCGCTGTCGAGCCGATCCGCTCCAGTGCACGTCTGCTGGTCGAGCAGCGGCGGACGACGCTGGCGCCGGATCGGCTGCTGTGGCGGATCGGATGCGTCGCTGTGCCGACACTGGCGCTGCTGTCTCTGGCGGTGGTGCCCGTAGGCGGTCGGACGTTGTGGTCGACCAGCGCCGACCTCGTGTGGTTCAACGCCATGGAGGCGTTGCTGTGGGCGGCGGTGTGGCTGGTCGGCTGGGGCCCGAACGCGATCCATGCCCTGACCGGTGGATACCGGTTCCTCGCCCAGGGCCTGGCCTACGAGCTGCCGCTGATGTTCGCGCTGATCACTGCTGGTCTGGCGGCCGGCTCGCTCCGGACGACGGACGTCGTGGCCGCGCAGCAGGGCCTGTGGTTCGTGGTCACGATGCCGGTCGCCTTCGTGGTCTTCGTGGCCAGCGCCGCGGCGTTCGCGTTCTGGGGGCCGTTCGCCGCGCCCGCCGCACCTGACATCGCCGGCGGCGTCACCTCGGAGCTGTCCGGGGTGGACCGGCTGCTGGTGGAGGCCGGTCGCGCCGTCTTCCTCGGCGCGAGCGCGGCCATGGCGGCTGCGTTGTTCCTCGGCGGCGACTCCGGCCCCTGGTTGCCCGGCCCCCTGTGGCACCTGCTGAAGACGCTGGCCGTCGTCGCTGCTCTGGTCTGGGTGGGACGACGGATGCCAATGCTGCGGCCCGACCGCACGGTGGAGGTCGGCTGGATGGTCCTCGTCCCGCTGACGCTCCTGCAGGCGCTGATCGTCGCCGTGCTCGTCCTGAACGGGTTCTACGCGTGAGGAGGAACCGATGCTGAGCGAGCTCTCCGGCTGGGCGATCACGGCCGTCGCCGCCCTCGGTGTCCTCTCGGTCGCGGCCGGGGTCGCCGTTTTCGTCGTCGACTCGATGGCGCGGGCGACGTTCGCCCTGCTGGCGTCGTTCCTCGCCGTGGCGGGCATCCTGCTCGCCCTCGACCTGGTCTACCTGGCCGTCGTGACGGCGCTGATGATGACGATCGAGATGGCGATCATGGCCGTCTTCATGATCATGTTCATGATGAACCCGGCCGGGCTCATGCCGATGACGATGGTGCACAACGCCAAAGGGTCGGCCGTGACGGGTGCGGGTGCGTTCGTCGTCCTCACCGTCGGCATCTGGACGATCGACTGGCCGACGCGGGACACCTCCCGCCCGGCTGACAGCACCCGACAGCTCGGCGAGGCGATCATGGGCAGCCACATGCTCGTCATGCTGGTGATCGGCATCGGGCTGTTCACCACGATCCTGGCCGGCACCGTCCTGGCCACCTCGCGCGGTCGTTACGACCGCTTCGGCGCCGGTCTGACGGCGAAGCGCCCGGACGACCCGGTGCCCGGGGGACTGCGCCGATGACCGCCGAGATGGTGCTGCAGATCGTGCTGACCGTCGCCGCGGGCCTGATCGGTGTCGGGCTGTTCGGGGCGTTGTCCCAGCAGACGATCGTCATGGTGATGATGGGCCTCGAGCTCGTCCTCAACGGTGTGCTGCTGGCCGGGGGAGCGGCCTGGTACTTCCTCGCGCCGGAGCTGCCCGACGCCCAGGTGCTGGTCGTCGTGGCGCTGGTGGTCATGGCGGTGGAGATGGCCATGGGCTTCGCCGTCACCGTCGCCTTCTACCGAGCCCGGCAGCTGGACATGATCGACATGGCGTCGGACCTGCGCGGATGAGCGCCGTCCTCGGCGCGCTGGTGCTGCTCCCCGCCCTGAGCGGGGCCGCCTTGCTTGTCGCCGGGCGGGGGGCGGACCGCGTCGCCGGTCCGCTGGCCGTGGCCGTCACCGCGGCGGGCGTGGTGGTGGCGGCGCTGGTGGCCGGGACCCGGCCGCTGCTGTCGGTGCCGTTCCTCGGGATCGTCGAGGGCGGGGATCTGCGCCTGGTGGTTGACGGGCTCTCCGCCGTGCTCGTCGTCCTGGTGGCCGGCATCGCCCTGCTGGTCACCGTGTTCGCCGTCGCGGACCTGCCGGCGGATGCCGCTCGGGGGCGGTTCTTCGGCTACCTGTTGCTGTTCGTCGCGGCCATGCTGGCCACGGTCACCGCTGCCACCCTGCCCACGCTCCTGCTGGCGTGGGAGGTGATGGGCGCGACCTCCTATGCGCTCATCGGCTACCACTGGGACGAGCCGGGCAAGCTGGCCGCCGGCACCCGGGCGTTCGTGACCACCCGGGCCGGTGACCTCGGCCTGTACGTCGCCGCCGGGGCGGCGCTGGCCGCGACCGGGAGCCTGGTGCTGGCAGACCTGGACACCGCGGACGGCGGGTGGGCGGACGTGGCCGCCGCCGGCGTGCTGGTCGCCGCGCTGGGCAAGTCGGCGCAGCTGCCCTTCTCGGCCTGGCTGTCGGCCGCGATGCAGGGGCCGAGTCCGGTGAGTGCGCTGCTGCACTCGGCCACGATGGTGGCCGCCGGCGGGTATCTGCTGATCCGGATGCAGCCGCTGCTGGCTTCGACCGGCTGGGCCGCGACGGCGGCGGCGTGGGCCGGGGCGCTGACGGCGCTGGTCCTGGGTGCGGTGGCCGTGGCCCAGTCCGACCTCAAGCAACTGCTCGCGGCCAGCACCGCCGCGCAGATCGGCTTCGTCGTGCTCGCCGCCGGGGTGGGCGCCACCGCAGGAGGCACGGCGCAGCTCGTCGCGCATGCCGCGGTCAAGGCCGGCCTGTTCGTCGCCGCCGGGGCCTGGCTCACCGCGCTGGGCACCAAGAACCTGGCCGACCTACGCGGCGCCGCCCGTCGGTATCCGGGAATCGGGGCAGCGGCCACCGTCGCTGCCCTCGCTCTGGCCGGCGTGCCGCCGCTGTCGCTGTGGGCCACCAAGGACGAGGTGCTCGCCGGTGTCGACAGAACGGCGCTGCACATCGTCGGCCTCGCCGCCGCCGCGGTCTCGGCGGTCTACGCCGGTCGCATCCTGGCCGTCGTCCTCGCCAGGCCGGCCGGGGACGAGGCGTTCGACGAGGAGGAGCCGGGCACCCGGCGCGTCCCGGCCCTGACGACGGTCGTCGCCGGCGTGCTGGCCGTGTTCGCCGCCGGGCTGGGTGTGCTCGCGCTGCCGGCCATGGCCGAGGAACTCAAGGCGGTCTTGGACGTGGAGGGGGAGCCGTCCCCGGGGCCGGGGGAGCTGCTCTTGTCCGGGGCGCTCGCGCTGGTGGCCCTGGGGCTGACCGTCGCCGTGGTCCGGACCCGCCCTGCCGTCATGGAGCAGCTCTCCCGGGGTCCGCTCGCCTCATGGGCCGGGCTGGGACGGCTGTTGTCGCCCCGGCCGGCCATGGCTGTCGGCCGCGCTCTGGCAGTCGTCGACGACCAGCTGATCGACCGGGCCGTCATGGGGGTGGCCCTCGGCGCGCGTCGGCTCGCCGGTATGGCGTCCCGGGCGGACGACAGCGTCCTGGACGGCGCGGTGTCCGGCGTCGCCGCGGCGACCCGCCGCACCGCGGCCGGCTCCGCGCGGATCGACACCGGCGTGGTGGACGGCGCGGTCCGTGCGACGGCGCGGGCGTTCCGCCGCGCGGGGACCGCCGCCCGCCGTCCGCAGACCGGGCTGCTGCACCAGTACTACGCCCAGGCCGTCGTCGGTCTGGGGTTCCTGCTCGTCCTGCTGCTCGTGGTGAGGTAGTCGTGCTGCTGACCGTCGTGATCTTCCTGCCGTTGCTGGCTGCTGCTGTGCTGCTGGCGGTCCCGGGGATCCCCGGTCGCGCGGCGATCGGGGTGTGGATCGCTGCCTCCGCCGTCGACCTGGCGCTGGTCGGCTGGATGTGGTGGCGCTTCGAGCCTGGAGAGGGCGCCTCGGGCGTCGTCGACGGCCTGGCGTACGAGGCCGACGTGCAGTGGATCCCGACCGTCGATGCGGGCTACCACGTCGGCGTCGACGGGCTCTCCCTGCCGCTGCTGGCCCTGACCGGGGTGCTGTTCCTGGCCTGCGCCATCTACTCGCTGCGGGAGCCGGACCGGCCGCACACCTACGCCGCGCTGTTCCTCTTCCTCCAGACGGCCTGCCTGGGCACGTTCGCCTCGCTGGACCTGATCCTGTTCTTCGTCTTCTTCGACCTGTCGATCGTCGGGATGTACTTCGTCATCGCCGGCTGGGGGCACGGCAACGCCCGGCGCAGCGCGCTGAAGTTCTTCCTCTACACCTTCATCGGGTCGCTGGCGCTGCTCGTGGGCTTCATCGGACTGTTCCTCGGCAGCGAGGAGCGCACCTTCGACATGGTGGCGCTGGCGGCGAACCCGCCGCTCGCGGATTCTCCGGTGGCCGGCGGCCTGGTCTTGCTGGCGATCGGCCTGGGGCTGGCGGTGAAGACGCCGCTGTTCCCGTTTCACACCTGGTTGCCCGACGCGCACACCGACGCCCCGGCCGCCGGGTCGGCTGTGCTGGCCGGGATCCTGTTGAAGCTCGGCACCTACGGATTCGTGCGGATCGCCATGCCGATCCTCCCCGATGCCTGGCAGCGGTGGGCGATGGTGGCCGTCGTCGTCGGGGTGATCAGCGTGTTGTGGGGCGCCTTCGTGGCGCTGGCCCAGACCGACGTCAAGCGGATGATCGCCTACACCTCGGTCAACCACATGGGCTACGTGCTGCTCGGCCTGGGCGCGGCCGGCCTGGTCGCCTCCGCCGACGAGGAGGCGAGGACCGTGGCCACAGTCGGGGCGATGTACCAGATGGTCAGCCACGGCCTCCTCACCGGCGCGCTCTTCCTGCTCAGCGGCGTCCTGTGGTCCCGTGGGCACAGCTACGCCTTCGACCGATGGGGCGGCCTCGCCCGTCCGGCACCGGTGTTCGCCGCTTGCCTTGCCGTGGCGGCGTTCGGCTCCCTCGGTTTGCCCGGGTTCTCCGGGTTCATCGCCGAATTCCAGGTCTTCACCGGAGCCCTGCAGGCCGCGCCGGTGGGGACGGTGATCGCCGTCGTCGGCATCCTGATCACCGCCGGGCTGTTCCTGCTGGCCCTGCAGCGGCTGCTCACCGGCGACACCGTCGTCCCGTCCGAGACCGAACCGGATGAAACGTGTGGGGGCCCGGTTCCGGGGCGGACCGACGGCGGCGCGGCGACTGCCACCCTGCCGCGGAAGGCGAGCCGAATGGCAGACCTGCGTGGACACGAGATGGCCTCGATCATCCCGCTGCTGGCGCTCGTCCTGATCCTCGGCCTCTTCCCACGCTTGCTGCTGGACGTCCTCGAGCCGGCCGCCATGGCGGCGGTGGAGCTGGTGAGCCGGTGACGGGCATGGGGGACGAACGGGTGCTCGCCCTGCTTCCCGAACTGCTGCTGCTCCTCGGTGCCGTCGGCGGCCTGCTCCTGGGCCTCTGGACGCCCCAGCACCGGCAGTGGCGCGTCCGGCTCCTGGTCACCGTGGCGTGCCTGGCCAGCGCGGGCGCTGCGGCGGTCGCACTGGCCGAGCCGGCGGAGCGGGTGTTCGAGGGCACCTGGGTCATCGACACCACCACCGGCGTCGTCCGGATCGTGGTCGCTCTCGGCGTGGCCGTCCTCGTCTGGCTGGCGTCGGCCTCGCTGGCCGGACACCCGCGGGAGACCGAGGCCTACGTCCTCATGCTGCTCGGCGGACTCGGCAGCATCGCGCTGGCCGCCAGCGGCGACCTGCTGCTGCTCGTCGCCGCGTATCTGCTGGCCAGCGTCCCGCTGTACGCGCTGGCCGGCTTCGCCAAGGACTCCGCAGGTGTCGAGGCGACGATGAAGTACTACCTGATGGGTGCCTTCGTCGGCGTGCTGATGCTGGTCGGCGTCGCGGCCCTGGTGCTCGCCGCCGGCACGACCGGCTACCTCGACCTCGCCGCGCAGCTCCCAGAGGCATCGCCAGCGCTGCTCGCGGTGGGCGTCCTCGGCGTGCTCGCCGGGGTCGCCTTCAAGGCCGGGGCGGTGCCGGTGCACTTCTGGGTCCCCGACGTCACGGCCGGCACCACCCCGCCGATGGCCGCCTACCTGACCACGATCCCGAAGATCGGCGCGGTCGCGGCGGCCTTCCGGCTGCTGGCCGAGCCTTTCGCCGACGTCCCGCTCGACGTGCCTCTGCTGGTCGCCGTCATCGCCGCAGTCAGCATGACCCTGGGCAACCTGGCCGCCTTCAACCAGACAGACGTACTGCGGCTGCTGGCCTACTCCACGGTCAGCCAGGTCGGCTACCTGTTCATGGTCGTCGCCGTCGCCGCCCGCACCGATCTCGCCGTGCCGGCCCTCGCGATCTACCTGGCTGGCTACGCCGTCACCAACGTCGGCGCCTTCGCCGCCGTGGCGGCTGCGCCTACGGCACGCACCATCACTGACTGGGCGACCGCGATCGGACGGCCCCGCTGGATCGCGTTGAGCCTCGTCGTCTGCCTCCTGGGCCTGGTGGGGACCCCTCCGACCGCGGTCTTCGTCGGCAAGCTCGCCGTCTTTGCCGCCGCCTGGGACGGCGCGCTGGTGTGGCTGGTCGTCGTCGCGGCGATGAACACCGTCGCCAGCCTCTTCTACTACCTGCGCTGGATCGCTCCCGCGTTCGCCGGTGTCCCCGCTATACCGGTACCAGTAGAGGGGGCCGGGGGTGCCGGTCCCCGGACAGCGGCCGGTACCGCACAGACAGTGCACCCTGCCCCGGCGATGGTCCTCCACGCGGCCGCAGTTGGATCGATCCTGCTCGGCTTGGGTGCCGGTGTGTGGCTGGGTATCACTTCCGGGGCGGTCTGATTGGTCGGTGTTTAGCCCGCTGAAACCACGGGAGCGCACTAGACGCGCCCGGCAGTGCGGAGCAGGAAGGTGCCGGCATAGACCTTGACAGGGCAGTAACCGGCTTCGGCTCGGTCATTCCCTTCGGGCTCGGGGCCGTGGCACCGTGGAAGAGTTGGCGCTTCATCGTGCAGCCACGAGGCGAGCAATTCACTTCACTTAGGCAGATGGCGCTCGACGTCCTCGTCATCGACGGGCGAGGCAATCTCGGTACCGGTGTGGCTGCAGACCATCGCAATGCAGGCTCAAGAGCGTGCGCTGGTGCTCGTGCCGTGCGATTGAAGGAAGTATCCTGCAGTTTCGTCCCTGGTGTACGCCCCGTGGCTCTATGGTGTCGCAGGCGCGGCGCGGCTGTAGGAGACAACTGTGAACCGTGGAAAGTCTCCTAGCGGGGGAAACCCCGCCGGCACCTTCACCGTAGTGAAACGATGGAAAGATGCCGGCGGGCCCACCGCTCCATCAGATGCGGACCGATGGGTCGCTCGCTGCGCGTTTGCAGTACAGTCGAACGACCAATGCCGCATGCCGGGACCCCCTTTCTGGCTGGGTACTCGACTACCTGGTTGCATATCAATTCGACGGGCAGTCGCGCAACACTTCCGCCGGGAATTCAGGGATGGGCCGAGCCTCGGCTTCCTCGGGGGTGTCCGCCTCACCGTTCTCCTCGATGTCCTGCATCAGCCACTCCATCTCGCTGATCTCCCGCTGCTGGGCCTCGATGATCGACACGGCCAGCTCGCACACGCGGACATCGGTGATCTCGGCGCGCTCGGACCGGGTGATGGCCAGCGAGTGGTGCGGGATCATGGAGCTCATCCAGGCGCCGTCCTGCACGGTGGTCTGACTGCGGTCGAGGAAGACCCCGCCGCCCAGCAATAGGAGGCTGGCCGCCACGATGGCGATATTGCCCTTCATGTTCTTGTACATGTTGAGCATCCACGCGAGCATGATCAGTCCCATGGTCCCGCCCATGGTGATCGCCATGAATAGTCGGCTCTCGCTCCACTGCACGTGGCTCCACTCCCACGTGCCGACGAACATAACCCAATACATGACGACCATGGCCGTGAGAATCATGGCGCCGAATCGCAGGTACATCTTGGTGGTCATCTTGCTGTCGTGCGACTGGTCCTCGTTATGACCGTGCTGCTGCTCTTGGTCGCTGCTCTTCGTGGCCATGGTCGAACTCCATTCTCGTGTCGTCGGTACGAGTGAATGCAAGGGTGTCGTGCGATGTCACTGCCCAGAACTGCAGATCAGTACTGCGTTCAATGAACCTCCTGGCCATGCACATCATCGCATGCGACGTAGGTGATCCGTATGCGGCTGACGACGATGGGGGCGGCATGGCGCCTGCCACAAATACTCCGATGTTCGGGTCTGTAGCAGGTGGCCTCATCGGCTAGCGGATCCCTGGGGACCTATCACCTCCGCCCAGCCTGATACAAGTCTCAAACGGTTCTGACACGGTGCGCCGGTGCTGGCCGAAATCGCCGGTGGTGATCGTGGCGCCGAGCCAGGGCGGGCAAAGTCCCAGGGTCCGACCATGGGCACCTTGAGGCGGATGTTGTTCACGCTCAGGCAGGGCTTCCTCCTGAAATTGATCGATGAGCCTCAGAAGGGACATCGCCAGCCGTCTTCGTGTTGCCCGACCCCGCGGCTTGCGCCGTGCCCCTCCGCTGTCGTGTTCCCCCTCTCCGATCATGGGTCATCGCCCGCATGCCCATACGGATGTTCGGAGAAACACGGCGAAGGGCGCCAACCCTCGCGTCGACCGTGCGGCATGCTGGCTATCGGCTCAGCGGGTACTTCGACCTGCCGTGCGGTCGGCAATCGCGATCCTCCGTGCGGGCGCATGCGGCAGCAGCTGACCATTGCGGCCGAGTGGGCGGCGGATGGGACTGCCCAGGGTTCGGTTGACTCCTCACCTGTGAGGCTGCAGCCTCGCTGGAAGGATCAGCATCGTGCCCAAGCCGTTCCCCAAGGAGTTCCGGCGTGACGTGATCGCGGTGGCCCGGCAGGGT